>JBATRI010000175.1:0-6606 GCA_049292515.1 Geminicoccaceae bacterium | reverse complement strand
ATGCCGTTCAGGGCCGCGATCACCGGCTGCCGCAGGCGGGCGATGCGGTCGAAGATCCGGTGACCCTCCCATACCCAGCGGCGGCCGAAAGCCAGCGGGTCGAGAGCACCCCAGTCGGCGATGTCCGCACCGGCGCAGAACGCCTTCTCGCCCTCGCCGGTGAGCAGCACGACCCGGACCGCGTCCTCCCGCTCGAGCCGTGCTGCCGCCGCCTCGAGCTGCTCCAGCATGACCGAGGTCAGCGCGTTGAGCTTGGCCGCCCGGGCGAGGGTGATGGTCGCCACGGCACCCTCGATCTCGACCCGTACGCTGCCAGCGCTCATGGCAGCACCAGCCCGAACGGCTCCGGCCTGAACAGGCGCTCGTCCATCGTGTGCAGATCCGATGCCACGCCGAGCGGTATCCCGGATTGGCCCAACACGTCGCGCTCCAGGTCGATGCCGGGTGCCAGCTCGGTCACGACGATGCCGTCGCGGGTGAGCTCCATCACGCAGCGCTCGGTGACGTAGGTCACATGCTGGCCCTGCTCGACCGCCCGTCTGCCGCTGAAGGAGACATGCTCGACCTCGGGCACGACCTTCTTGACCTTGCCCTCGCGGGCGATTTGCAACGTGCCGTCCTCGATGCCGAGCTTGGCGCCTGCGGTGAAGTAGCCGCTGAACACGATGCGCTTCGCCCGGGTGGTGATGTCGACGAAGCCACCGCAGCCGGCGGTGACATGCGGCTTGGCCGCGAGGCGCGAGACGTTGACGTTGCCCTCGGCGTCGATCTGCATGAACGACAGCAGCGAGCAGTCGAAGCCCGCACCCTGGAAATAGGTGAACTGCTGCGGCGACGGCATGATCGCCTCGGCATTAGCCGAACAGCCGAACTGGAAGTCGAGCAGTGGCACGCCGCCCACGGCACCCTGCTCGATCACCCACGTGACGTCGCCGTGGCGACCCTCCTCGAGCAGCACGCGCGGCACGTGGGCCGAGATGCCGAAGCCCAGATTGACCGCCCAGCCGGTCCGGAGCTGCTGCGCCACCCGCCGGGCAATCACCTTGTCCACGCCCCAAGGCGTATGCCGGAAGCTGCTCTCGGCGCGCACATACTCGCCGCTGATGGCGGGGTCGTAGGTGGTCTGCGTGGTCTGCATCTGGTCCGGTGCGACGACGATCACGTCCACGAGCACGCCCGGCACGTGCACCGCGAACGGCTTCAGCGTGCCGGCCTTGGCCAGCCGCTTCACCTGCGCGATCACGAGGCCGCCATTGTTGCGTGCCGCCAGCGCCTGATCGAGCGGGCCCAGATAGGCGCCTTCGTGCTCGTAGGTGAGATTGCCGCGCTCGTCGGCCGTGGTGGCCCGGATGATGGCGACGTCGGGCGTGATGGTCGGAAAGAACAGCCACTCGTCGCCGGCGAACTCGACCTTGCTGACGATCGGCTCGGCCGCCCCCTTGGCGTTCATCGCACAGCCCTGCCGCGCCGGGTCGACGAAGGTGCCGAGCCCGACCTTGGTCAGCACGCCCGGCCGCTTGGCCGCCGCCTCGCGGGTGAGGTCGAACAGGATTCCGGAGGGCACGTTGTAGGCGGGGATGCGATCGTGGGTGATCATCTCCCAGATCGCCGGCGACGGTGCCGAGGACGGGCCGCTCGGGTAGGAGCCGGCCAGCACCTTGGCCAGCAGGCCTTCCTGGGCGATGTGGTCGATCCCCTTGATGCCGTACATGTCGCCGGCGGCGATCGGGTGGATCGTCGTCAGGTTGCGGGGGTGACCGCTGTCGGCGAAGCGCTGGCCGAGGGCGGCCAGCACGGCGTCGGGGCAGCCCAGGCCGCTGGACGAGCTTACCGTCACGATCGCCTGGTCCGGGATCAACGCTGCCGCATCGGCGGCGGAGAGAACACGCACGCGGGTCATGGCTCAGCCTCCGATCACGACCGGAACGGACCGTCCGCTGGCTGCGGCGTCACGCACCGCGAGGCCAGCCGCGAGCGACCAGATGCCATCCTCGCCCGTCGCGGCGGGCTGGCCCTCGCCGCGCACCGCCGCCTGGAAGAGGCGCACGGCCCGGTCGTAGAGTTTCTCGTGCACGACGGGCAGCGCCTCCTCGCCGGCGGCCGTCCGCAGCGTCACCTCGCCGATCGGCTGTTGGGTCATCACGTCCCGGGCGACCAGCGAGCCCAGGGTGCCGTGCACCTCGAACCCGGTACGGGCGAACGGTGTCGTGAAGGCGTCATGGAACTGGGCTACGAGCCCGGAGCGGAAGCGCAGCACGCCCATCGCCCCGTCCTCGAGTCCGCCGGAGGCCATCCCCGCGCTCTGCGTCATGGCCGCCGCCTCGATCGGGTCGTCGTCCAGGACGAAGCGGAGCGTGTCGGCGTCGTGCACGGTGATGTCGAGGACGACGCCGCCGCCGGCGCCCGGCGTGGTGATCCGCCAGCCCTGCAGGTGGGGCGGCAGGAAAACGGCGTGGAAGACGCGGGCGAACAGCGGCCGCCCGATGCGGCCCTCGGCAATGGCGGTGCGCATCGCCCGGTGGGTGGCGGCATTGCGCAGGTGGTGGTTGGTGCCCATCACGACACCGGTCGCACGGCACGCCGCCACCATCTCGCGTGCCGCCTCCAACGTCAGCGCCAGCGGCTTCTCGCACAGCACGTGCTTGCCGGCTGCCGCGGCCGCCAGGGTCTGTTCCCGATGCAACTCGTTGGTGGTGCTGATGTAGACGATGTCGACCGCCGGGTCGGCCAGCAGCGCCTCGACCGTGTCGTAGCTGCGCGCAATGCCGTTCGCCTCGGCATACTGACGGCCGCGGCCGGCATCGCTGCTCATGACCGCCACCACCTCGCCGTTGGGCTGGGCACGAACGGCGCCGATCATGTGTTCCCTGGCGATGGTGCTGGCGCCGATCAGGCCCCAGCCGAGCTTCGCGGCCATATCAGGTGGCTCCTTGCGGATTGGAGGTTCGCGCACCGCACGACGCGCGCACGATCAGGCGTGCCTCGCCGGTGTAATGTTGGGGTGCGGGCCGCCCGGCCTGGAGCAGGTCGAGCAGGATGCTGGCGGCGCGTTCGCCCAGGCGGCGGCTCTCGACGGAGACGCTCGTGAGGGCCGGCTGGATCAGGCCGGCGTCGGCGACATCGTCGAAGCCGACGACGGCAAAATCCTGACCGGCGGCCATTCCGCGGGCCGCCAGGCCGTGCAGCACGCCGATGGCGACCACGTCGTTGAAGCACAATGCAGCCGTCGGCGGGTCGGGCAGGGCCAGTGCCTGCTCCAGGGCCGCGATGCCGCCGTCGCGATTGGGCGTAGCTTCGATCGTGAGTTCGGGGTCGACCTCCAGGCCCGCAGCCTCGATCGCCCGGGCCCAGCCGGTCCGCCGGTCCTCCTGCACGACCATCCCGACCCGACCACCGAGAAAGGCGATCCGCCGGTGCCCGAGTGCCAGCAGGTGCTCGGTGGCGCGTTTGGCGCCGCCGTTATTGTCGGGTGCCACACTGCTGATCCAGCCGGCGCGCAGGCGGCGCATCACGGTGACCACCGGCATGCCCCAGGCCTCGATCTCCGCCAGCATCTGGCTGTCGGTGCCGATCGCCGGGCAGAGGATATAGCCCAGCGCCCCGTGCTCGCGCATCGTGCGCATCACCTCGGCCTGCCGCTGTGGGCTCTCGCCGGTATTGGCCAGGAACGGCACCAGCCCCGCAGCCTGCAGCCCCGCCTCCAGCCCGACGGTCATCTCAGCGAAGAACGGGTTGGTCAGGTCGTTGATGACCATGCCGACCACATCCGACACGTTCTTGCGCAGATTGGCGGCACCCCGATGGTAGACGTAGCCCAGACGGTGAATCGCATCGCGGACCCGCTCGCGCGTCACCGGCCGCACCAGCGGACTTTCCTGCAGAACGAGCGACACGGTCGACTTCGACACGCCGGCGGCGCGTGCGATGTCGATGATGGTCACCCGAGCCTGCCCATTGTCCGCTACCACCCGCGCTGCCTCCCCGGCATGTTTGCGCTTGACGTTTGGAACGTTCCAAAACATAAAAACATCAACCAATCGCCGTCAAGGGGGTTTTTTGCTCATGCCGACCATCCGCCTCCCGGCCGCCGGGCACATCATCGAAAACCATCAGGTCGGGCCGGCCTCGCCGTTCCCCGCTGCCGCCGCAGCGGCCTTCCCACGCATCGCCTACGCCGCGGCGCATGTGGTGGCCGACCCGCTGGGAGATCTGGCGCCCTGGCATGCGACGGCTGTGGATTGGGACTCGACGCTGGCTTTCCGGCGCCATCTGTGGGGCCTGGGATTCAAGATCGCCGAGGCCATGGACACCTCGCAGCGCGGCATGGGCCTCGACTGGCCGACCGCGCACGAGCTGATCCGCCGCTCGACGGCCGAAGCCCGAACCGTCGCGGGCGCCGACCTCGCCTGCGGCGTCGGCACCGACCAGCTGCCGGCCACGCCCGGCGTCACCCTGGACCAGGTGCGGCGCGCCTACGAGGAGCAGTTGGAGGCGGTCGAGGCCGCGGGCGGCCGCGCCATCCTGATGGCCAGCCGCGCCCTGGTCCATGCCGCCAGCTCGGCCGAGGACTATCTCGAGATCTATGGCGGCCTGATCCGGCAGGCCCGGGAGCCCGTGATCCTGCACTGGCTGGGCTCGATGTTCGACCCGGCGCTCGACGGCTACTGGGGCAGTGCCGATCTCAATACCGCCACCGAGACCGTGCTGACGCTGATCCGCGAGCACGGCGCCCGCATCGACGGGGTCAAGATCTCGCTGCTCGACAAGGCGCGCGAGATCGCGGTGCGCCGCCGCCTGCCGGCGGGTGTGCGGATGTTCACGGGCGACGACTTCAACTATGCCGAGCTGATCGAGGGTGATGCCCAGGGCTACAGCCACGCGCTCCTGGGCATCTTCGACCCGATCGGCCCCGCCGCCGCGGCGGCGCTGCAGGCGCTGGCAGTCGGCGACCACGAGCGCTTCCGCGCCATTCTCGAGCCCACGGTGCCACTCTCGCGCAAGATCTTCGAAGCACCCACCCAATACTACAAGGCCGGCGTCGTCTTCCTCGCCTGGCTGAACGGCCACCAGGACCACTTTGCCATGGTCGGCGGCATGCAGTCCGCCAGATCAGCGCTGCACTATGCGGACGTGTTCCGTTTGGCGGACCAGGCCGGACTGCTGCGCGATCCGGAGCTGGCCTGCGCCAGGATGGGCCATCTCATGGCGCTGCACGGGATCGACTGACTTCGGCCCAGTGAGTAGCGAAGGTGGCACTTCCCATCAGCTGCTTGCAGCGCTCGAAGCGGGTCGTGGCGTAGGCCGAGAAATCCTCGACCGCCCAGCCGCACCGGCGGCAGTGTGGATGGGTCCTGACCGGCCGGCAGCGGAACGCGCGCGACCGCCAACCGGATGCCGCTGCCGGCCCCGACCAGCTGGAATGTGATGCCGCAGCCGACGATGACGATCGGCGCCTGCTCGCTCATTGCCGCACCCGTTCGCTGCGCGGGTCGTAAGGTGGGGTCAGGAACACCTCGGCCGGGACGCGCTCGCCGGCGACTTCGAGCTCGTAGCGGCCTGCCAGCACGTAGGCGCGGTCCACGCCATCGGGGTTGCGGACATAGCCGTAGCCGATGTTGCGGCCGATCGTGTAGCCGAAGCCGCCGCTGGTCAGCCAGCCGACCCGCTGCCCGTCGCGGAAGATGGTCTCGCGCCCGAGCAGCACGATCTCGGGTGCGGCGGTGAAGCCCGCGAGCAGCCGCGGCAGCGGTGCCGCCTGCTGTCGTATCAGCGCCTCGCGGCCGCTGAACGGCGTGTCGCGCTTGAGCTTCACCGCCCAGCCGAGGCCGGCCACGAGCGGCGAGTGGTCGGGGCCGATGTCGGCGCCCCAGGCGCGGTAGCCCTTCTCCAGGCGCAGCGATTCGATGGCGCGGTAGCCTGCATTGGCGATGCCGTGCGGCATGCCTGCGGTCATCAGCGCGTCGTAGACGGTAAGCGCGAACTCGACCGGGATGTACAGCTCCCAGCCCAGCTCGCCGACATAGGTCACCCGCAGGGCGGTGACCGGCGCGCCGGCGACGCGCAGCTCGCGGCAGGTGCCGAACGGGAAGGCGGCACTGTCCAGGGCGTCGGGGGTGAGGGCCTGCAGCACGTCGCGCGCCCGCGGCCCGAACAGCGACAGCACCGCGTTGGCGCTGGTCACGTCAAGGGCGCGGGCGTCCAGCCCGGCCGGGAGGTTGCGGGTGATCCAGTCGAGGTCGTGGGTGGCGAAGCCGGTGCCGGTGACGATGTAGAAGCGGTCGGGCGCCAGCCGCGCCACGGTGAGGTCGCACTCGATGCCGCCCTTGTGGTTGAGCAGCTGGGTGTAGACGAGGCTGCCCGGCGGCCGCGCCACGTCGTTGGCGCAGAGCCAGGACAGCGCGGCCTCGGCGTCGTTGCCGACCAGGAGGTACTTCGCGAACGAGGTCTGGTCGAACAGGGCCACCCGCTCGCGGCAGGCGCGGTGCTCGCGGCCGACGGCGGCGAACCAGTTCTGCCGGCCGTAGCTGTAGCGGTCGACGGGCTCCTCGCCGGCGTCGAGGTCGGCGAACCAGTTGGGCCGCTCCCAGCCCAGCTTCTCGCCGAAGC
>JBATRI010000174.1:0-11270 GCA_049292515.1 Geminicoccaceae bacterium | reverse complement strand
CCGCAGCACTGGCCGTGGCCCGGTTTGCCGCGGCGCATGCCGACCGGCTGGTCGAGCTCGACGTCAACCCGCTGATCGTGCGGCCTGCCGGCATGGGCGCCGTGGCGGCCGATGTTCTGATCTGTCTGCTGCCCGAGGACCGAGACCGATGAGCGATGTCGTACGTGTCACGCGGGATGGCGCCATCCTGGAGGTCGTGCTCGACCGCCCCAAGGCCAACGCCATCGACAGCGGCACCAGCCGCCGCCTGGGCGAGGTGTTCGCCGCGTTTCGCGACGACCCGGAGCTGCGGGTGGCCATTCTCAGCGGCGGCGGTGAGAAGTTCTTCAGCGCGGGCTGGGATCTCAAGTCCGCGGCCGAAGGCGAGCGTCCCGATACGGACTACGGGGTCGGCGGCTTTGGCGGGCTGCAGGAGCTGCCCGGGCTCGACAAGCCGGTGATCGCGGCACTCAACGGCATGGCCGTGGGCGGCGGCTTCGAGCTGGCCTTGTCCTGCGACCTGATCCTGGCGGCCGAGCATGTCCGGTTCGCGCTGCCGGAGATCGCGGCCGGCACACTCGCGGATGCCGCCACGATCAAGCTGCCGCGGCGCATCCCGCACCATGTGGCGATGGACCTGCTGCTCACCGGCCGCTGGATGGCGGTCGAGGAGGCCAAGCACTGGGGGCTGGTCAACGAGGTCCTGCCGGCCGAACGCCTGCTGCCGCGGGCACGGGAGATCGCGCGACTGCTCGCGGACGGCCCGCCGCTCGTGTTCGCGGCGATCAAGGAGACACTGCGCCGGACCGAGGGCATGCCATTCCAGGCGGCCATGGACCTGGTCACCCAGAAGCAGCTGCCGACCGTCAGGCGGCTCTACGAGAGCGAGGACCAGCTCGAGGGGGCACGGGCATTCGCCGAGAAGCGCAAACCCGTCTGGCTGGGGCGGTAGGCCGCTACCAGGGGATCAGGTTGCGCACGAACACATCGAGGCGGTCATTGGTGTCGTGGGCCACCAGATTGCCTGCGTCGGACTGGAACATCGCCCGTCGCCCGTCGCGGGAGATGGCGAGAGCGAACGTGGCTCTGAACGGCTCCGGTTGTCCGGCGAGAGGCTTGCTGAGAAGCCGCACCTTGCCCGTCGCCCGATCGAGAATGTAGCCGCCGGGTGTGAGCAGGGCGGTCACGGCGATGAAACGGGCGGAAGCCGAGAGCACCGCGCCCACGGTGCCCGTGCTTCCGGCCGTCAGGTCCGCCGGCAGGACGATGCGCCGGGTGGTCCCATCGCGCCGGTCGCGGAGGAACACGTCGGCCTGTCCGTTCGTGTCGCCTGGCACCAGATTGCCGGCGTAGGACTGGAATGCGACGAACCGACCGTCCTCCGACATGGACTGGGCGAAGCTCAAGCTGAACGGATCAGCCTCCGCGCCATCGGACGCGACGTTAACCCGCTCGTTGGTTTGGGCGGCCAGGTCGCGTACGAAGATGTCGCCGGCGGAATTGCGGTCGCCTCGGATGAGATTGTCGGCGGCGGAGACGAACGAGACCAAGCGGCCGTCCCGCGTTATCTGTGGGGCCCAACTCTCGCCGTTGCCCTGCACGCCGCCCTGCCCGATGCTGACCCGGCGAGTAACGCCGGCCGACAGGTCGCGGAGGAACACGTCGGCCTGCCCGTTCGTGTCGCAGGGCACCAGATCGTCGGCGAGCGAGGTGAAGACGACATAGCGGCCGTCATCCGATATTCCGCCGGCGGCGCTGCCCGCGTTGCCCTGGCCGTGCTGGCCGAGGCTTACCCGGCGCAACGATCCTGTCTTGCGGTCGCGAAGGAACAGATCGGCTGCGTTATTGGTGTCGTTGGCGACCAGATTGGCGGCCGCCGACACGAACAGGATGAAGCGGCCGTCCGACGAGATGTCCGCGAACTCGCTCTCGTCATCGGCCTCGACTCCACCGCGCCCGACGCTGACCCGAGTCGTCAGGCCGAGCGCCCGGTCCCGCAGGAACACATCGGTCGCGTGGTTGCGATCGCCCGGGACGAGGTCGTCGGCAAGCGAGTTGAACACGACGTACCGGCCATTGTCGGACATGCCCCCATCGAACGCGTCACCGGCACTCTGCCTGCCTTGCGAGCTGACGCTCGCGCGTTCGGTCACGCCCGCATGAGCCGGGACCGCCGCGGCCGTGATGGTGGTCGCAAACATGCCGGCCAGGAGACGGACCGCGCGACCATATCGGCGCGCCGATGTGCGGGATCGGACAGGGAAGGTATGCCGGGCGGGCTCGGACGAGTGGAGCCTATGATCAAGCATGGCTATTCTACGACCTATGCCAAAGGATAATGGCCACTCTATCGCGCCGGTTGAATGCGCAAGTCAATACGCAGGCCTCGTCGATAGGTTTGCCCCGCTGGGATAAAGCGGTCTTCCACTGGTCCGCGGGCTCGAGCTGGTCACCCAATAGCAGCTGCCGACGGTCAAGCGGCTCTACGAGAGCGAGGACCAGCTCGAGGGTGCGCGCGCCTTCGCCGAGAAGCGCAAGCCGGTCTGACGGGGACGGTGAAAGCTCAGTCGGGCCACCAGTCGCCGAGGATCTGCTCCAGCGTATAGGGGCAATATGGCAAGCGGCCAGTCGCGAGAACGGCGACGCGACACGGTTCGGCCTTCTGGTAGAGACCAAGGCCTCACTATGCTAAGTTATGTGCATGTCGACCGAAAGCGCCGGTGTCGCTGCCGTTTCGTCGTTGCCTGCCGGTCCCGCGGAACGCCAACGCTTGTTGAGCGAGCTGCGGCGGATGGAGCCGGATCTGCGCCGTCGTGGGGTGCGGCGCTTACGGTTGTTCGGCTCGGTCGCACGCGGTGAGGCTGGCCCGGCGAGCGATGTCGATCTGCTTGCCGAGATCGACCGCACCCGGGTCGCGGACTTTTCGCTTCTCGACCTGATCGCAATCCAGCATCGTATCGGCGACCAGGTAGGTCGCCCAGTTCAGATTCTCACTGCGCCAGACAAGCTGAGCCCACGCCTGCGCGTGGCGATAGAGGCCGATGCGATCGAGGTTTTCGCTGCCGACGCGTGACCCGCGCACTCGGCTCGACGACATGCTCGACGCCATCGTCTGGATCGAGCGGATCACTGCTGGCGCGACCGCCGCCAGCTATCTAGCCGACCGGCCGATGCGCGACGCGGTCGAGCGCAATCTCGAACGACTGTCGGAAGCGTCGCGCCATCTGCCCGAGGCATTGCTGCGCCGGCATGAAGCTATCCCCTGGCGGCAGGTCCGCGACCTCGGGAATGTCCTGCGGCATGGTTATCATGCCGTGGAGGATCAGCAGGTGTGGGTAATCGTCGTGCGTGATCTCCCGCGGCTGCGCGTAAGTGTCGAAGCCATGCTCGTCGAACTGGGAGCAGGTGAGCCGAGCTGAGTCGTGCTTGCTCCGCCTATCATCGGCGTTGCACACCGCGCAGCGGCGCGTTCCAGGTCCAGGCGAGGCGCGCCAGCAGCCGGAGGCCGAAGCCAATCGCAAAGATGCCATGCCGGCCAATACCTGCAAGACGGAGTTCAAATATCGGCCCCGGCCAAACCTTTCGGTGGCCCGGTCCGCAGGGCGGCGACGCGGGCGTAATGCTCGCGGTTGAAGTATTCGACCAATTCTCGATATTCCTCGGTAGCGACCTGCTCGATGCCGTTGTGGGGGCGTGCCGGTAGGTACTCCTTGATGCGCCGGTCGACTTCGACGCGATCCGAGAACTGGAGGCCCGCCAGGGCCAGATCGTCCGCGATCGATTCCTCCGGCTGAAACGCCGTGTAGAGCGCATCGAAGGCCGGGCTTGGAGCCGGCAGGCGGATCAGGATGATCCGCGCGGCGGACGGCTCGGGTTCGGGGGTGACCACGGCGGCGCCGCACAGCATGCCGGCGAGCACCGTGGCCGGCGGCGCTGGCCCGAACAGCGCCATGTAGATGCGCATGTCGCCGGCGACCGTCTGGTGCAGGGCGATCTGCATGCCGCGCCCGTTGAAGGTGATGTCGCCGGAGAATCGGGTCGGCAAGGGCGGCATGTTGTGGCTGTAGGCCACCGAGCCCTGGCCATGGCCCGGCCCGATGATCATCGAGCTGCGAATGAGCCAGCCTGGGAAATAGGGCGTAAAGGCGTAGGAGTAGCATGCATAGGCACCCTCGACGAAGCCGGCTCCGGTGCCGGTGGGTCGGGATGCCGGCTGCCGGCGCGCGCCATGCGGAAAGTCTCTGGCCCGCTCGAGTAGAAGATTGGGCGCCACGCCATCGCGCTTGGTCAGTATCGCCAGGAGTTCGTCGGCGGAGCAGCTCGCCAGCCACTCGAAGGTATGGTCGAGGGCGAGCAGCTTGCTCCAGTCGCGATAGACGTCGGACCCGCGCGGCAGCGCCTTGCCGCTCAGCCACTTGTCGGCGCGCTCGACGTCGAACGTGGTGGCGGGATTCACGCCACGGAAGGCCGCGGCCAGATCCTTGCGGGTCGTGCACCCCAGCACCACCGCAGCCAGGCGCAACTTCACGGCGAAATCGCGAAACAATTCGCCACCTCCCCTTATCGTTCGTCTGGAGAATGAGCCAAAGTCGGCATGATTTCCAGAAAAAGCCGGAAAAGCGGTTGGAATTCCGGTCACGTCCAATTGCGCCGACCGGGCGAGTGACCGAAGGAATTCGGCCTGCATTCCTCGCCCGGATCAGGCAAATTCTTGCTTTCGGGTCTGAACATGCTGCGACCGCGCGTCTCGTAGAGGGGCGGCAAGCAAAATAAGGAACACAATGGCCCGCCAACTAGTATCTATTACTTTGGTAGTGTCGTCCGTACCAAGAAGAGCGATCATCCTCACCTTGCGAGCGGTGTGGGCGATATTGCTGGTTGGTTTGCTATCGGGCACAGCGCTGCTCAGCGCGACAACGGCGATCGCGTCGCCGGATCCTGCGCCCGGCTCCGCGCTCAGGCCGATCGACCAGGCCACGCTGCAGGCTCTGCTCGCCAAGACCGCCCGAGAGCTGCACGTTCCCGGCGCGGTGATTCTGCTACGCACACCGCAGGGCGAGTTCACCGCCGGTTACGGCACCACGGTGTTACACTCGCGGATCCGGCCGCGCCCGCAGACCCATTTCCGGATCGCCTCGATCACCAAGACGATGACGTCGGCGGTGGTCCTGCAGCTGGCGCAGGAAGGCAAGCTGCGGCTCGGCGACCGGATCTCGAAATACGTTCCCGGCGTGCCGAACGGTGACAACATCACCCTGGCCGAGCTGCTCGAGATGCGCAGCGGCCTGTACGACTACACCAGCGCCCCCGAGATGGCGCGGTTCTTCGACCACCAGCCGACGAAAGCCTGGACCCCGCAGCAAGTGCTGGCGATCGCATTCGCGCGCCCACCCAACTTCGCGCCGGGTACGGCCTACGAATACAGCAACACCAACTACGCGCTGCTCGGTCTCGTCGTCGAGAAGGTCGACCGCCGGTCGCTGGCCAAGGCGATGAAGGAGCGGTTGTTCCGGCCGCTCGGCATGAAGAACACCCTGCTTCCCGCCAGGACCTCCAACGCCATTCCCGAGCCGTATGCGCACGGCTATCTGTACGGCAGCTCCTCGGTCATCACCACCGGCATCCCGAACCCGCCCTACGATGCGAAGTTCCGAGCCGCGGTCGAGGCCGGCAAGATCCAGCCCAAAGACTACACGAGTGTGAACCACTCCTTCGCCACCGCGGCCGGCGGCGTCATCTCCACCGCCGACGATCTCGACACCTGGATCCGGGCGCTGGTCGGGGGCCGGGTGCTCAACGCCAAATACCAGCGCATCTGGCGCGACAGCCTGAAGCCGGCCGACAACGGCCTCGACTATGGCTACGGCATCAATCGACTTAGCTGGAAGCACAACTCCTTCTATCTCCACGGCGGCGAGACTGTCGGCTACAACTCCGAGGCGGGCCATGATCCGGTCAACAAGCTGACGCTGGTGTTGTGGACCAATCTTACCGTGTCGCCGACCGACAAGCTGACGGCCAACGTCCTCATGCTGAAGGTGCTGGATCGGATCTACAAGCAGTCACCTTTGGATCCGTAGCGCGGATCATTCGGAGAAGCACAGTGACGATGATGCAATCGCTACGGATGTCTGCGCTCGCCGCGACAGCATTGCTGACGCTCGGAGCGCCGACGACGGCACGGGCAACGGAGCATAAGCCAGCGGGGTGCGAGGACCGCACGCCGCACGCTATCCGCAAGGTGCAGGTTGCCCCCGGGGTCGAGCTGGAGATCCTCGACTGGGGCGGCTCGGGCAAGGCGATGGTGATGCTATCGGGCGGCGGCGACAACGCGCACGTCTATGATCAATTCGCGTTCCAATTCACCGATTACTTTCATGTGATCGGGATCACCCGCCGCGGCTATCTGCCATCGAGCCAGCCGCCGAGCGGTTACGACGTTCCGACCCGCGCCGCCGACGACATCGCGGTGCTCGATGCGCTCGGCATCGACAAGGCGGTGTTCGCCGGGCATTCCGCCGCCGGTGCGGAGCTGAGCGAGCTGGGTGCGAAGCATGCGGCGCGCGTCGAGAAGCTGGTCTATCTGGACGCCGCCGATCTGGCGGAGCGCTTCCTGCCCTCGCGCCGTGAGCCGCCGCTACCCGACTACACCGACGCCGATCTGAAGTCCCTGCAGGCCTATCAGGCTGCAATGGCACGCCTCCAGGCGCTGCGTACCCCGGCTCCGGCCGTCTGCCATGGGCTCCGGTTCGCGGCAGACGGAAGGATCCTGGACTCCACGACGCCGGATGGGGTCCCGGCCAAGATCTCCGCGAGCGTCTCGTCCAGGCCACCGACCGACTGGGCGAAGATCAAGGTGCCGCGGCTCGGCATCTTCGCCATCTTCACCCGCGAGGCGCGGCAGGCCTGGTACTGGTATCTGAGCCCGGCCAAGCAGGCGAAGTTCGATAAGGCGTGGGGGCCGATCGTCGACTGGCATCGCCGGACGATCCGGAGGTTCCAGGAGGGGAACTCGGCCAACACGTTCCTGCTCCCCGGCGCGCCGCACTATGTCTACATCAACAATGAAGCAGAAGTCGTGCGGTGGGTGCGGAAGTTTCTGGGCATACCGCCAAGATCCTGACGCGGGAGAGCAAGGATATGATCGCGAGCCAGAAGCAAAGGATGCGCCTCCTGCTCGTGGCGATGGCGCTGCTGGCGCTCGGGACACCGGCTGCGGCATGGGCGACTGACCATAAGCCGGCTGCATGCGCGGACCACACGCCGCACAAGGTCCGCTTCGTCAAGGTGGCACCCGGCGTGCAGCTCGAGGTGCTGGACTTTGGCGGTTCGGGCGATGCCATGGTGCTGCTCACCGGGATCGGCGACAACGCGCACGTATATGATGATTTTGCCTACCAGTTCACCGACTTTTTTCGGGTCATCGGCATTACCCGCCGGGGGTTTGGCGCATCGGACCAGTCCCCTGGCGGCTACGACGTTCGTACCAGGGCGCGCGACGACATCGCGGTTCTCGACCACCTTGGGATCGACAAGGCCGTCTTCGTCGGCCACTCCATCGCGGGTTCGGAGTTGAGCCAGCTCGGCCTCGCCTATCCGCATCGCGTCGACAAGCTGGTCTATCTGGATGCGCTCGATCTCGCGGAGCAACCGAGAGAAGCGCTGCCGCCGCCGCCGCCGTTTACCGATGACGAATCCAGCTCATTGCGAGCCTTTCAAGCGGCTGGGGCGCGCTTACTAGGAAATCGCGAGCCCAACACAGCATTCTGCAACGCCTTTTTATTTGGTCGTTCTGGAAGGATAGTGGATAATGTTACGCCCGACGAGATCCCAGCCAAGATCTCTGCGGAAGCAGACAAAGCGCCGCCGACGAACTGGCGGAAGATCGGAGCACCGAGGCTCGGCATCTTCGCTCCGTTCACCCGCAAGGCGCGGCAGGCCTGGTACTGGTACCTGAGCCCGGCCAAGCAGGCCGAGTTCGATGCGGCATGGGGCTCCTGGGTCGACTGGAAGCGGAAGACCATTGGCAGGTTCGCGGAAGGCAATACTGCGAACACGTTCCTGCTGCCCGGCGCTCCCCACTATGTCTACATCAACAACGAGGCCGAGGTCGTGCGCTGGATGCGGGAATTTCTGAGCATACCGCCAAGATCCTGAGTCGGGAGTGCATGTAAATGATAAAGTGCCAGAAGCAAAGGATGCGCCTCCTGCTCGTGGCGATGGCGCTGCTGGCGCTCGGGGCACCGGCCCCGGCATGGGCGACGGACCATAAGCCGGCTGCATGCGCGGACCACACACCGCACAAGGTCCGCTTCGTCAAGGTGGCACCCGGCGTACAGCTCGAGGTGCTGGAGTTTGGCGGTTCGGGCGACCCCATGGTGCTGCTCACCGGGATCGGCGACAATGCGCACGTCTATGACGAGTTCGCGTTCCAGTTCACCGACTTTTTCCGGGTCATCGGCATTACCCGCCGGGGGTTCGGTGCATCGGACAAGCCCGCGCACGGCTACGACGTTCGTACCAGGGCGCGCGACGACATCGCGGTTCTCGACCACCTCGGGATCGACAAGGCCATCTTCGTCGGCCACTCCATCGCGGGTTCGGAGTTGAGCCAGCTCGGCCTCGCCTATCCAAATCGCATCGACAAGCTGGTCTATCTGGATGCGCTCGATCGCGCGGAGGCCCCGAGAGAAGAGCTGCTGCCGCCGCCACTTACCGATGACGATTTCAGCTCGTTGCGAGCCTCTCAAGCGGCTGGGGCGCGCTTCGTAGGAAACCGCCAGCCCAACGCAGCAGACTGCAACGCTCTTTTGTTTGATCGTTCCGGGAGGATTGTGGGTTCGGTCACGCCCGACGAGATTCCTGCCAAGATCCGCGCGGAAGCAGTCAAGGCGCCGCCGACGAACTGGCAGAAGATCAGGGCACCCAGGCTCGGCGTCTTCGCTCCGTTCACCCGCGAGGGGCGGCAGCCCTACTACTGGTACCTGAGCCCGGCCAAGCAGGCCGAGTTCGATGCGGCATGGGGCCCCTGGGTTGCCTGGGAGCGGAGGGCCATCGGCAGGTTCGCGGAGGGGAATACAGCGAACACGTTCCAGCTGCCCGATGCTCCTCACTATGTCTACATCAACAACGAGGCAGAGGTCGTGCGCTGGATGTGGGATTTTCTGGGCATACCACCAAGATCCTGAGTCGGGAGAGCTTGTAAATGATAAAGTACCAGAAGCGAAGGATCGGCCTCCTGCTCGTGGCGATGGCGCTGCTGGCGCTCGCGGTACCGCCTGCGGCATGGGCGACGGGCCGCAAGCCGGACGTCTGCGAAGATCACACGCCGCACAAGATCCGCATGGTGAGGGTGGCGCCCGGGGTCGAGCTGGAGGTGCTGGACTGGGGCGGCAAGGGCAAGGCCATGGTGCTGCTCACCGGGGCGGGCGACAATGCGCACGTGTATGACGAGTTCGCGTTCCAGTTCACCGATTACTTTCACGTCTACGGGATAACCCGTCGCGGATTCCTTCCCTCCAGTCAGCCGCGCAATGGTTACGACGTTCCCACCCGGGCCGCGGACGACATCGCGGTGCTCGATGCCCTGGGTATCGAGAAGGCGGTGTTGGTCGGGCATTCGCTGGCCAACTCGGAATTGAGCGAGCTGGGACTGAGGTATCGGGCGCGCGTCGACAAGCTGGTCTATCTGGATGCTACCGATCTGTCGGGAAGCTCCAAGCTACACCCGCCACCTGGAGCCTCCTCTCTTTTTACTGATGCGGATTTTCAGTCGCTGTGGACTTACCAAGCCGCCACCGCACGGTATTTCGCACTCCGCGAACCTGACCAGTCGGTTTGCCTGAACCTGAAGTTCGATGCCAACGGAGCGATCACGGGCTCGACGTCGCAACCATTCATCACCAACAAACTGTTCGCGCGTGCGTCGGAGAATCCGCCCGTGAACTGGGCAGGAATCAAGGCACCGCGCCTCGGCATCTTTGCTACATATAGCCTTGAGGCGAGGCAGCCCCATTACTGGTATCTGAGCCCAGCCAACCAGGCCAAGTTCGACGAGGCATGGGGGCCGATCGTCGACTTCCGTCGCGATGTCATCAACAGGTTCAAGGCGGGGAACTCGGCCAATACGTTCCTGCTGCCCAGTGCTCCGCACTATGTCTACATCAACAATGAGGCGGAGGTCGTGCGCTGGATGCGGCAGTTCTTCGGGATTTCGCCGAAATCGTAGCAAGGTGCGGGCGCGTGTATGGCCCCTCGCATCGTTGCGCATGACTTCACATCGTCCAGCATGCCGGGCCCGCGGAATGGCCGCTGCGGTCGACCGCCGCTAACGCGGTGACTTGCGCAGGCTGCGCAGCGGCGCGTTCCACGTCCAGGCGAGGCGCGCCAGCAGCCTCAGGCCGAAGCCGATGGCGTAGACGCCGTAGACGACGCCTAGCGGAATGGGCCACGCGACCTTCCATCCGCCGCTGGCGGCGACGCCCCACTCCAGGAAAACGTAGTAGCCGAAGAACAGCGAGATCCCGCCGAACAGTGTGCCGGAGGCGATGTAGACCGCGGGCATGCCGATGCCGGCGACGAGCCTCGACAGCTTGCCGCGCATCACGGCACCACCGGCGCCGATGCTCTCCCAGGGGTGGCTCTGCGCGAAGACCGGCTGCGCCAGGACCGCCGGCACCTGCCGGTTCAGCGCCAGCTCGCCGACCACGGCGGCGGGCAGGGTGATCAGGTCCTCGAGCCAGCGGCGGAAGCCTTCGAGCCAGCCTCGCAGCGGGAACACGATGCGCCACAACGGTGCCCGCCAGCGCATGCCGGAGAGGGCCAGGAGCAGCCGGTCGCCGACGAACGCGCAGCGGAAGCCGCGCGCGTGGGCCAGCTCGTCGAGGCGGACCAGCCGCTCCAGCATGGTCGTGGTGAGGACGGTCCGGCACCAGACCTGGTCCGTGCCGTAGACCTCGAACCGCCGCTCGAAGATCGGGTCCTCGAGCCGCACCCGCTCGATGCCGGTGCCGGCCGAGGCGATCAGGTTGCCGATCAGCCCGCGCTCGCGCGTCACCAGGGTCAGGCCCGGGCAGCTGCGCTGCAGGCGGAACCCGCCGACCACACCCGCGAAGACCTCGAAGCCCTCCTCGTTGTAGAGGCGCAGCTCGGCCAGCGCGAACGGGATGCCCTGGGCGTCGCCCACCAGTACGTCGTCGATGCTCGCCGTGACGAACGGCTCGACCAGGCCGGCGCCGTCGAACAGGCCGAGATCGCAGGCCGGGCTGCCGAGAGCCACCTCCGCCTCGCGC
>JBATRI010000173.1:0-10646 GCA_049292515.1 Geminicoccaceae bacterium | reverse complement strand
CCAAGGTGCCGAGCAGCTCCGGCCAGACGATCGGCTTGCCGAGCACCAGGTTCATACCGGCACTCACGCAGTGCAGCCGCTCCGCCTCGAGCAGGCTCGCGGTCAGCGCCATGATCGGGACGATGCCGGCGGGCGGCGGCAGGGCACGGATCCGGCGGGTGGCCTCGATGCCGTCCATCACCGGCATCTGCACGTCCATCAGCACGACGTCGAAGCGCTTCCGGGCGACCGCGGCCACGGCCTCGGCGCCGTTGGGCACCAGCTCGACCCGATGGCCGGCATGGGTGAGGCCGGCCTCCAGCAGGTCGCGGTTGACGGCGACGTCCTCGGCCACCAGCACGTGCAGGGGCCGGACAGCGACGGGCGCGGAGGGAGCCGCTTTCTCGGCCATGCTGGGGCAGCCCGTGGCCAGCGGCAGCTCGAACCAGAACAGGCTGCCCCGGCCCGGCTCGCTGGTGACGCCGATCTGGCCGCCGTGGAGCATGACCAGCTCGCGGCAGATGGCGAGCCCGAGGCCGCTGCCGCCATAGACCCGGGTGGTCGAGTGGTCGACCTGCATGAACGGGCGGAACAGCTCGGCCTGACGCTCCAGCGGGATGCCGATGCCGGTATCCCGTACCTCGAAGCGTACCGTCACCTTCCCGTCCACAGCCGGTGTGGCTCGAACCCTCACGTCGACGCCGCCCTCGCGGGTGAACTTGAGGCCGTTGCCGATCAGGTTGACCAAAATCTGCCGCAGCCGGGTCGAGTCGCCGATCAGCACCGGAGGCACGTCGTCCGCCACCTCGAAGGTGAGCGTCAGGCCCCGATCGACCGCCTGGGGGGCCATGATCGACTGCGCCTGCTCGAGAACCTGCGCCAGGCTGAAGTCGATCCGCTCGAGGGTCAGGCCGCCGGCACCGATGCGGGAGAAATCCAGGATGTCGTTGATCACGCTGAGCAGATGCCTGCCCGAGGTCTGGATGGTGCCGACATAGGCCCGCTGCTGCGGCGGCAGCGGGCTCGCCGCCAGGAGATCGGCCATCCCCAGCACGCCGGTCATGGGCGTCCTGATCTCGTGGCTCATCGCCGCCAGGAACTGCGCCTTGGCCCGCTCGCCGGCCTCGGCGCGCGCCTGCGCCACCCGGGCGGCGGCCGCCGTATCGCGCAGCGTCTTGACCTTGTGGTGCAGCAGTGCCGTCAGCCAGCCGGCGATGACGGCCAGCAGCAGGACGAGCCCGGCCGCGAGCTCGGCTCGCAACCACCAGCCCCGAAGCACGGACGCCACCGGCTGGCCGGTGACCACCTGCATCGCGAAACCACGCACGTCGGCACGGGCCAGCATGTAGCCGTTGACGATCTCCGGATTTCCACTCGCCGCGTGCTGGAAGGGAGGGCCGTCGAGGAAGGGCGGTCGCGGCGGGTCCTCCAGCACGGTCGACCAACGGTTGTCGACCGCATAGAGCTGGCCCGTGGCACTGATCAGGGCGACCACCTGATCCGCTTGACTGGCCAGATCGACGAAGGTCTGGGGGTAGGAGCGCCAGCTCGCCACCGCCGCGACGATGCCGGCGAATCGGCCGTCCGCGTGCCGAATTGCCCAGGTCACCGGCACGATGCGCTCGTGGGGCGGGATCCGGGAGACGATCGGCGCCCCGATGGTCATCCCGACCGCGGCATCGTCGCGATGCTGCCGGAAGTAGTCCCGGTCACCTAGATTGAAGCCGATGGCGTCGGGCTTCATCGCCCATCGGATGACGCCATCGGCATCGACGATGACGAGACGGTTGAGAGGATCGAGCTGGTCGATGCGATGCGCCCGAGTGCGCAGCCAGTTGTCGAGACCCTTCATATCGAGCTCGCCGCGGGCGAACGCCTCGAGGCCCAGGGATACGATGAGATCGAGCGTCCCCAGCCCCCGCGAGACAACCTCCGCGGCCGGGCCACTGATGGCCTGGAGGTCGCTCATGGCGTGCTGCATCGCGTCGGCGCGATCGTGCAACAGGTAATCGCCGGCCGCGCCGGCCGTGATTGTCGCGATGCACAGACCGGCAACGAAGCCGACCGTACGGGGCCGCTGCCGTTCGATGTAGCGGTTCAGGCGACCGGGCAATCGGCGACCCAGCCGCTGGGCGATCCGTAGCTCGCGCATCATGTGAGAACAAGAGATCCCGGCCCCGGGCCGTCGCAACTGCCCGAACGAGCGCCAACTGGCGGATCCGGCCGCATGTCCCATCCTTGTGAAGGTGTCGGCGTGGGCGTGGCGCCGTACCGATCTGCATACCCAGAATGCGGTCAGGGAAACGCTCTTGGCAACCGAAAGGCGTAGGTTCCGCCTTATTTGTCGGCCGGGGACCGATCCGGGTGACGCTGTGGGGTCAGGGTGGCGGCGGGGCCTGAAACACGGGCCCGGTCGTCAGATCGGCGCGCAGGAGTCCTGGCCGTGCAGCGAGCGGGCGGCCGCGCAGGCATAGTTGAACATCGTCGGGAAGTTGTTGATCTCGTTCGGGCCGCTCAACGACGACGCGCCCTGGATCTTGAAGATGTCGCTGGTATAGCCCCAGGACGTGACCGCGAAGATGAGATTGCGCGCGGGCCATTGCCCCTGATCGAGCGAGGAATCGCTGAGCGCGCCGAGATTGGTGACGTGCGGGCCGCCGCTCGAGCCGCCCTGCATGCCCGAGCCGACCATGAAATCCCGCCCGTCGGAGTGCGCCAGATGCTCGCTCTGGGTCAGCATCTGGCCATCATAGTAGTTGGCCGGGAAACCCAGCTGGCTGGTGTGCCAGAAATTCTGCAGGCAGTAGTAGAAGCAGGCACCGAACCAGCCGGTATAGTCGCCGATCTGGGTCGTGGTGCCGGTGCGTTTGTTGAGCACGACCAGGCCCACATCGTAGCCCTGGTCCAAGGCGCCCTGGCTGTACCAGCCGCTGGTGGTGATGACCCCGGACGCGGTGGCCGAGCCATAGAGCGGCGATTCGCCGTTGCGGTAGGCCGGGTAGAACGTACCGGAGCGGATCCAGCCGGCGCTGCCGGTACCGCCCATGTGCACGCAATGCCCGGCCGTCACCAGGATCGAGCGCGAGATCAGCGAGGCGGTACAGCGGGCGGTGAGGCCGGTCGCGGTCGTGAACCTGAACCAGCCGGAGAAGCGTTGTGGCGCTTCGTTCTGGGCCTCGGCGCCGACCAGGAAATCGGAATAGTGGTAGATCGACTGGTAGGCGTTGACGCCGAAATTCTCCGGCCGGATCGGTCCTGGCGTCGCGACGGCCGTGGCGCTGCTGCGCGACGGGCGGGCCACGGTCGGGATGGGGGTCACGCTCACCGGCCCGGGGTTTCCCGGCATGACCCGATAGGAGGGGGCGGTGCTGTCCAGCGTGATCGTCACCGGCGCCAACGCTTCGGCGGGCAGCGCTGCCAAGGTGCGCGATTCCGGGACGACATCCCCGGTCATCGCCGCCGCCACGCCTTGCTGGCTGCGCAGGCGATGCGCCACCTGGGCCTGCGCGCCCGACGACGCGACCAGCGTCCCAACGCTCACCAGTAAACAGGCACAGACCCGCACCAGCATCGTCGACCCCCTGACCAGTCGATCGCCCGACCCACGACGCCTCGGTGCAACAAGCCGGGACATGGGTGGCGCAAGGAATAAAGGATGCTATTCTTGCCAGGGCTTAGCGTCAACGAAGTGGCGAACGCAGAGCTGACCCGGTGTACTTACGCGATATTCAGCAGCTGATCGGGCAACTTGGAGGTGTGGTCACTCGCCGCTCTGCAGCAGCAAGCCGCGCCGGCGGGCGCTGCGGAACAGCAGCGTGAAGGCCGTCCCGCCCACCACCAGCCACGCGGCCAGCAAGCCCACCGCCTGGAGGAACAACGGGACATCGAAGCGTTGCTCGACCAGGACCGCGCGCATGCCCTCGAACACGGGCGCCGACGGCAGCAGCCAGGCGATCCAGCGGACGGCCGGGGGCAGGGTGGCGATCGGGTAGAACACGCCGGAAAAGGGCTGGATGAAGAAGATCGCGGCCCAGGCCAGGCTCTCCGCACCCAGGCCGAGGCGGATGACAAGGCCGGCGATGATGAGGGCGATGGCCCAGCCGAACAGCATCATCACCGCGAAGAACGGGATGATCGTCCAGCCCAGCGTCCCCAGCAGCGAGTAATGGAAGAGCGGGTAGGCCAGCAGCGCCGCACCGCCGACGCCGATCAGCACGCGCAGGGCGCTGACCAGGAAATTGGCCACGACCAGCTCCCACGGCCGCAGCGGGGTGACGAACAGGTGGCCCAGATGGCGGGCGTACATCTCCTCCAGAAAGCACATCGAGACGCCGAGCTGGCCGCGGAACAGCGTGTCCCAGAGCAGGATGGCCGAGAGGAAGACGCCGGCGGCCTGTGCGACCCAGCCGGACTGACCGACCAGGAACTGGGTGATGAAACCCCACAGGATCATCTGCACGGTGGGCCAGTAGAGCAGATCGAGCAGACGCGGCCAGGAGCCCAGGAGCAGATAAGCGTGGCGCAGCAGCATGGCGCGGATGCGGCGCAGCGACGGCGGCAACATCGTGGCCGTCATGCGTCGACCGGGGCCGCGGGGCGGCGGCGATCGCGGGCGATGTCGAGAAAGACGTCCTCGAGATCGTCGCGGCCATAGCGGGCGAGCAGCTGGGCGGGGCTGCCCTGGTCGACCAGCCGGCCGCGGCGCAGCATGAGCACGTGATGCGCCAGCCGCTCGACCTCGCCCATGTTGTGCGAGGCCAGCAGCACGGTGGCGTGGGTGCGGGCTTGGTAGCGCTCGAGATGGCCGCGCAGCTGGTCGGCGGTATCGGGGTCGAGCGAGGCCGTAGGCTCGTCGAGCAGCAGCAGCTCGGGCTCGTTGATGAGCGCCTTGGCCAGCAGCACGCGGGTCTTCTGGCCGGCCGACAGGCGGCCGAACGGCCGGTCGATGAAGGCTTCGAGGTCGAGGTCATGGGCGAGCTCGGCGATGCGCTGGCGCGGCTGCGCCACGGCATAGAGCTCACCGTAGATACGCAGGTTCTGGCGCACGGTCAGCCGCTGCGGCAGGTCGAGATAGGGGCTGGTGAAGTTCATCCGCGGCAGGACCTGCTGCCGCCGCTTCGGGATGGGCTCGCCCAGGATGGAGATGCTGCCGGCGCTGGGCTCGAGCAGGCCCAGGAGCATCGCCAGCGTCGTTGTCTTGCCGGCCCCATTGGGCCCCAACAGGGCGACGGTCTGTTGCCGCCCGACACTGAAGCTGACGTCAGCCACCGCCGCGACGTCGCCATAGAGCTTGGTCAGCCCGGCCACCACGATGGCAGGCTTACCCTGATCGGCTGGTGATCCTCCGGTGATCGGGCTCACTCTGCCAGGCCGCGCTCGCGGTAGTAGCGCGCCGCACCGGGATGGACCGGGATCGCGACGCCGCGCAGCGCATCGGCGGCCTGGATCTCCGAGCCCTTGGGGTGGCCCTCGTCCAGGACCTTCAGCGTCGCCGGGTTCCACAGCGCCTGGGTGATCTCATAAGCCAGCGTCTCGTCGAGCTCGGCCGTGGCCACCCAAAGTGCCGCCACCCCCAGGGTGGGTATCCCCATCTCGATGCCGGCATAGGTGTCGCCCGGAATGTCGGCCGGCGTCAGAAACCTATGCTGCTTGAGCAGGGTGCCGACCGGCGGACCCACGATCGGGAGCAGCCGGGCACCCACTGCCTCGACCAGCTCGGCCACGGCTGCTGCCGGGAAGCCCGCCACCAGGAACAGCGCGTCCAGCTGCCCCTCCCGCATCAGGTCGATCGAGCGCGACGGCGTGGCGTAGACCGGCTGCAGGTCGGCAGGCGTCAGGCCGAAGCCCGCCAGGATCAGCCGGGCATCGACCAGCGTGCCCGAACCTTCGGCGTCGAGCGACACGCGACGGCCGCGCAGATCGGCCACCTTGGTGATCCCGGACGACGGGGTCACGACGATGTGGATGCTTTCCAGATAGAGGCTGGCCAGTGCCCGCAGGCTCACCAGCGGCGGCTGGCCTTCGAACACGCCGGTACCGGCATAGGCGCCATAGGCTACGTCGCTCTGCGCGAAGCCGGTCTCGATCCGCCCGGCGCGGATCGCCTCGACATTGTCGACCGAGCCTTTGGACGCCTCGACCACCAGGGTCAGGTCAGCCACCCCGCACGCGCCGGCTTCGGTGCATGGCCGTGCTCCCGACGGCCGAGACAGCGCACCGGCGATCAAAGCGCCGATCGGGTAGTAGGTGCCGGTGACACTGCCGGTGCCGATGCGCAGGAAACGAGTGTCGTCGGCCAAGGCGCGCCCGCCAAACCTGGCGAGCCCGGCGGCGGCCAGGCCGGATGCCAGAAACGGGCGGCGTTGCAGCTTCAGGCGCATACGAAGCCTACTCGGACGCTCGAACCGCTTGACCGACCATACGCCGGACCACCTCGCCATCGACAATCCGCTCGAACTTCAGCCCCATTCCCTCAGCGTTCGGATGGCGCTGCGAGATCTGCAGCTCGTAGGCGCCGTCCGCGTCGATGACGAACGAATAGGTATCGAGCGCCTCGCCATTGACGACCGCCCAGCGCAGCGGGTCCCCCTGCATCGCATCCGGCTCGCGCTTGGTCCGAAACGGATCGTAGCCGACGCCGGCCAGGAAGAAGGACCGCCCCGGCGCGGGGGCCAGCAGCAGCTCGTCGGCGTGCCGCCGCACTCCCGGCACGTCGCGGCGGCCGTTCACCAGGGTGACGTTCGTCCAGATCACCTTGAGACCGTTATCCTGATAAGGCAGGATCTCCATGTCGATCTCGCGCCGCTCGCGATTGGGCCCGGCCCGCGGATCGTCCTCGGCCTCGCCGACGAACACGCCCAGCAACTGCTTGATGGGTGGGGCTTCGGCCCTGGCCTGCGCGCCGCCCAGGCCCAGCGCCAGCAGCACCGCGGCGAACATGCGCGCGTTCATCATTGGTCCACCTTCGTCAGTGCCTGTTGGACTGGATCCTGCATGCCCGCAGCGGTGCGGCGCAGGAGTGTCACCGACAGGGTATCTCCTTCGCGCCGCGTAGCGTACCGGTCCAGCTCGAAATCCCCACGGTCGTGAATTTCCAGACTGTAGAGGTAGATCGCATCTTCCGTGGTTCGAGCCCAATAGAGCGGTTTGCCTTCGAGCGGGTTCGGTGTCCCGTCGCCGAACATCGACCAGCCACCGTCGACCTTCCCGACCAGCACGCCGGGTCGCCCTGCAGGCTCGAACCCAACCGTCACCGGGTCGTGACCGGGTGGCGTCCACCGCACCGTGAACCCGTCACCGTTCCGCGACCACTCCATGACCGGGGTGCCGCCTGCCGCCGCGGACCACCGACCCAGCATGGCGTCCAGCATGCCATCGGCGCTGGCCGAGGCCAGCGTGAGCAGCAACAGCATGGCAGCAGCGAGTCCGCACCACGCCGTTCGCATGCCCGTTGCGCCACACTTGCTCCGGTTCGGCATCGCGATGCTCCGTTGCCGGCCGCTCCAAATGGCGGATGGGCAGATTTGCCGCTAGGAATACGCCCCACCAGCGCAGTTTCCAATGCGACTGAGCAGAGGGCCGAGCCATGCTGATCGGGGTGCCCAGGGAGATCAAGCCGCACGAGCATCGCGTGGGCCTGGTGCCGTCGAGCGTGCGCGAGCTGGTGGCACACGGGCACCAAGTGGTGTTCGAGGCGAATGCGGGCGCCGGAATCGGGATCGACGACGAAGCGTACCGGGCGGTCGGTGCGAGCATCGTGGCGACGGCTGAAGAAATCTTCGCCCTGGCCGAGATGGTGGTGAAGGTGAAGGAGCCGGTGCCGAGCGAGTACCGGCTGGTCCGCGAAGAGCAGATCCTGTTCACCTACCTCCACCTCGCGGCCGACCTGCCGCAGACCGAGGCGCTGCTGCAGTCCGGCTGCGTCGCCATCGCCTACGAGACTGTGACCGACAATCGCGGCCGGCTGCCGCTGCTGGCGCCGATGAGCGAGGTCGCCGGCCGGATGAGCGTCCAGGTGGGTGCGCATCTGCTGGAGAAGCTGCAGGGTGGCGCCGGCATCCTGCTGGGTGGGGTGCCCGGCGTGCATGCGGCGAAGGTCGTGGTGGTCGGTGGTGGGGTGTCCGGCACCAACGCCATCCGCATGGCCATGGGCATGGAGGCTCAGGTCTACGTGATCGACAAGAGCCTGGACCGGCTCTACGAGCTCGATTTCCAGTTCGGGCCGATGCTGAACACCATCTTCTCGACGGTGGCGGCGATCGAGCAGCACGTGACGACCGCCGATCTGGTGATTGGTGCCGTGCTGGTGCCCGGGGCCGCGGCACCCAGGGTGATCACCCGGGCCATGATGCGCCAGATGCGACCGGGGTCGGTGTTCGTCGACATCGCCATCGACCAGGGCGGCTGCGCCGAGACCTCGCGCCCGACCACGCACGACAACCCGACCTATGTCGACGAGGGAGTCGTGCACTACTGTGTCACCAACATGCCCGGCGCCGTGCCGCGGACCTCGACCTTCGCGCTGAACAACGCGACTCTGCCGTTCGTCATCGCCCTGGCCAACAAAGGCTTCCGCAAGGCCATCCTGGACGACCCGCACCTGGCCAACGGGGTCAACGTGCTGCACGGCAAGCTCACCAGCGAGGCCGTGGCCAAGAGCCTCGGCCTTAGCTACACGCCGCTGAAGCAGGCCCTCGCCTGACGCAGTCCGGCGGGCAGACATGCAATTCCGTTTGCCGTGCGGTTGATGCGGGTTCGCGATAAATGTTAAGTCAATGCGTGAGGCTCTGGCGATAGCCGCCCGGGCGCGTTCCGAATGACCTGCAACCCGTGAAGCGCAACGACCGCCTCGATCGTCTGGCCGAGTTTCCGTTCCGCCGTCTGGCGGCGCTGCTGGCACGTGTCCCGGCTCCAGCCGGCCCGACCCTGGATCTGGCCCTGGGCGAGCCCAAGCACGCGCCGCCGGCCCTGCTGGCCGAGACCGTGGCGGCTCACGGGCATCTGTGGAATCGCTATCCGCCGGTCAACGGGACAGCCGAGTTCCGCGCTGCCGCCGCCGGCTGGCTGACGCGGCGATTCGAGCTGCCTCCGGACGCCGTCGATCCGGAGCGCCACGTGCTGCCGCTCGCCGGCACCAAGGAAGGCCTCTATCTGCTGCCGTCCGTGCTGGTGCCCGGCACCACCACGGCGGCCGTGCCGGCCGTGCTGATGCCGGACCCGGTCTATGCCGTCTATTACGGGGCTGCAGTCATGGCCGGCGCCGAGCCGGTGCTGCTCCCAGCCTCCGCCGCTACCGGCTTCCTGCCCGATCTCGACGCCATCGCACCGACCCTGCTGGAACGGACGGCGCTGCTCTATCTGTGCTCGCCCGCGAACCCGCAGGGGGCCGTTGCCGACCTCGACTATCTGCATCGGGCCGTGCGGCTCGCGCGCCGGTACGGTTTCGTGCTGGCGGTCGACGAGTGCTACAGCGAGCTGTGGGACGTGGCGCCGCCGCCGGGCGCCTTGAGCGCGGCGTTGGCCGATGGCGGCAGTCTCGACAACGTCGTCGTGTTCCATTCGCTGAGCAAACGCTCCAGTGCTGCCGGGCTGCGGTCCGGCTTTGTCGCCGGTGATGCCTCCGTCCTTGGGCCGCTCCTGCGCCTGCGGGCCTATGCGGCCCCCGTGCAGCCCCTGCCGCTGCTGGCGGCTGCCACGGCTCTGTGGGGCGACGAGGCGCATGTGGAGGCGAACCGGGCGCTCTATCGCGCCAAGTTCGACTTGGCGCAGCGGCGGCTCGGCAACCGTTTCGGCTTCTATCGACCGGCGGGCGGGTTCTTTCTGTGGCTCGACGTCGGCGACGGCGAGGCGGCGGCGCGCCGCCTCTGGGCCGAGGCCGGGGTCCGCGTGCTGCCCGGGGGGTATCTGTCGCTTGGCGAGGTCGGCGGCAGCAATGCCGGTGCGCCTTACATCCGGGTGGCACTGGTCGACGAGATCACGACGGTCGACCGCGCCCTCGGGCGTCTGGCCGACCTGCTGGGTGAGGCCGGTCCGGTGGGATCGGCACCATGATTCTGCAAACTTGGGGAGACAGGTATGGCCGCTTCGACCGCTGACGCTTTCGGCGGCTCGCCGCTGCGGGCTAGGCTGCAGGGAAGCCTGCGCCGCCTCGGCGGGGTCGCGGCGGTCGTGCTGGCCGTGGCGCTGGCCGTGGCCCTGATCGGCTTCAACTGGCGCGATCCCTCGCTGAACCAAGCCACGGCCCAGCTGGTCAACAACCCGGTCGGACCGTTCGGCGCCTATGCGGCGGACCTGCTCTACCAGCTGTTCGGATTCGCCGCCTGGGTACCGGTGATGGTGAGCCTGAGCTGGGGTCTGCGACTGGTGGTGGGCAGGCCTCTCCGCTGGCCGTGGGTACCGGTGCTGAGCCTGCCGCTGGCGATGCTGGGCCTCGCCGCGTTCCTCGCCACCCTGCCCCTGCTGCCGGCTGCGAGCTGGCCGCTGCGGGTCGGCCTGGGCGGTGCGGTGGGCGATCTGCAATGGCGCTGGTTCGAGCCGCTGCTGGGACAGCGTGTCTTCGCGGGTGCCAGCCTGATCCTGGCCGTGCTGCTGGGCTTCACCGCGTTGGGCATCCGCTGGGCGGAAGGGCTCTGGGCCGCCGGGCGCGTGCTGGCCGGGTCGCTGTGGGT
>JBATRI010000172.1:0-11962 GCA_049292515.1 Geminicoccaceae bacterium | reverse complement strand
GTGCTCGTCCCCAACCTGCCCGACATCGGGATCACCCCGGCCCTCCGGGCGGCCGGCCCGACAGCCGCGGCGGAAGCCCGCCGGCGGAGCCTCGCCTATGGCGACGCACTGACGCTGGTGCTCGACCGGGTCGAGGACCGCTACCCGGACATGGCGATCCTCCGCCTCGATGTCCACGGACTCGCTGAGCGCGTGCTCGCCGACCCGGGAGCCGCCGGGTTCCGCGACGTCATCGACCCCTGCCAGAGCCGGCCATCGTGTGAGAGCGCCTTGTTCTGGGATCCGATCCACCCCTCGACTTACGCCCACGCCCGCCTCGCCGCGGCGGCTTCGATCCTGATCGAGACCGCGTTCCTGCTCAAAATCCCTGGCCAATCAAGATAGCCAGGCATCGTCAATTTGGGGCAAGCCCAGCTACCGGCTCGGCATGAGCCTGCCGACATCCGCTGCCGCGGCTCGGGCGGGGGCCCGGCTTCGCCAGCGTGGGGGGTGTGCTCCGCCGATGCTCACGCTCACTCCTGCAACCTCGTCCATCTTCCACCTCCTTGCAGCTGACTACTTGCAAAGCGGTGTCTCAACAAACTTTAGGCCGGGGGAGTCGCGTAAAATCAAAACCGCTCTCCACTTTCCCGAAGCAAGTCCAACCACCTTGACTGACGTGACTTGGCCTTGCTGGCGCGAGGGCCTGACAGAACCGGTTGAAGCCCTGTGTTGAGGGCGCGCGGTTATTCGCGCTGGAAGATGGCGGCCAGGCAGGACCGTGTGTCCGCGATAGCCTGCTCCAGTTCGGCGATTAGATCATCCATCATCTCAGCTCGCCCGGCCCGATCCTCGATAGCCCCCGCTACAGCGGACACCCTCGCCAAGCCGAAGCTGCCGGCGGTGCCACGCAGGCGATGTGCCTCCCGCTGCAGCTGAATCGGATCGCCGATGGCATCCCGCAATTGGCTGCAGCTCCGAATGGCCCCTTCCAGCCCCTGCGACAGTAGCCGCTGGAACACCGCTGGCGGCAGCTGACGGGCAATGCCGGCGATCAGCTCTTCGTCGATGATCGGCATAATCACCGGGGCCCTCTGAAGCCCGAGCGGCACCGGGCTTGCTCCTCTGCCCGTGGTTACCTCAATGACCGGTGATGGCACATCGTCTGCATCGATCGAGGCGATCGAGGCCAGGGCTGCGAACAGTTCCGTCCAGACCACGGGCTTGGTCAGGCACTGGTCCATGCCGGCAGCAAGGTAACGTTGGCGTTCGCTGGCCATGACGTTGGCGGTGAGCGCCAGGATCGGCACGGTCGCTGCCGGCCCTTGGAGCCGGCGTATCCGCCGGGTCGCCTCCAGACCGTCCATGATGGGCATCTGGATATCCATCAGCACCACGTCCGGTGGCGCATACGCCACCGCCTCGACCGCGGCGGCACCGTCCTGGACCAGTTGCACGACGTGGCCCTGCCGGCTCAGCATCTCGCCCAACAACTCACGGTTGGCCTCCACATCATCCACCACCAGCACCTGTAGTGGTCGAGACGGCGCAGGTGCTTGAGTGCTTCGCTCAGCCGCCGCCACGGCGTCACCGGGCTCGAACGGCAGCTCGAACCAAAACCGGCTACCCTGGCCGACCTCGCTCTCGAGCCCGATCACACCATCCATGGCTTCGACCAGACGCTGGCAGATGGCGAGACCCAGGCCACTGCCACCATAGTTCCGCGTGGTCGAGCGGTCGGCCTGGACGAAGGGCTGGAACAATTCGGGCCGCCGCTCATGGGGGATCCCGATCCCGGTGTCTTGGACCTCGAAGCGCAGCCGTAGTGTGCCTGCCGCTGCAGGCAGCTCGTGCACCCTCACCGTGACGCTGCCCTGCGGTGTGAACTTGAGCGCGTTGCCGACGAGGTTGACCAAGACCTGCTGCAGACGGGTGGGATCCCCGCGGACCACCAGCAACTCGGCCATAGCTCGCTCGATGCGCAGTTCCAGACCTCGCTCGGCCGCTTGTGGCGCCAGGATCGACTGAGCCTGCTCCAGCACGTCAGCGGGCACGAAGTCGATCCGCTCGAGCTCCATCCGTCCGACCTCGATGCGCGAGAAGTCGAGGATCGAGTTGATGATGCCAAGCAGATGCCGACCCGAGACGCGGATGGTGTCGAGATAGCGCCGCTGCGCCGGGCTCAAGTTCTCCGTGGCGAGCAGATCGGCCATGCCGAGCACGCCGGTCAGGGGGGTGCGGATCTCGTGGCTCATCGCCGCCAGGAACTCGGATTTGACCAGGCTGGCATGCTCTGCCTTGCCTGCCAGGTGGCGCAGCTCCTCGGCCTGATGGGCCAGTCGCTCGTGCGCCTCCCGTAGCGCATCCTCCCCTCTGCGTTGCTCGGTGACGTCACGATTGTGGCCGACATAGCCGATCGTCCGCCCGGCCTCGTCGACCAATGGCGTCTTCAGCGACATCAGCAGGATCGGGGCATCGCCCGCGTGCTGGACGACCTGCTCGATCACCATGGTTTGCCCCGTGGCATAGAAGGCCCGCTCGTTCTCCAGGAAGCCCTGGGCGACATGAGGGGGATAGAAGTCAAAATCGGTTTTGCCGATGAGCTCGAGCGCTGAGCTGGCCCGCATCAGCGTCGCCGTGGGCGTGTTGGCGGCGAGAAACCGGCCTTCGAGATCCTTGGCGAAGATCACATCGGGCAAAGCCTCGATCATTGCCCGGTAGGTGGCGTTGGCGCGCGCATGGGCCGCAAGCCCGATCTCGGCCCGCTTCCGGTCGGTAATATCGATGAAGGTCACCACGACACCGTCGCTGCGGCCGCGGACGGTGTAAGGCACGATCCGCCGGATGTACCATTGCCCGTCGTCGCTGCTCACCTCACGCTCGGCCACCAGTAGCGTCCGCTGCACGGCAGCAATCTCGGCTGCGAACAGGTCGTCGACGAACTTGCGGGTAATATCGCCTACCGATCGGCCCAGATCGGTGGCCGTGACGTTCAGCAGTTGGACGATCTCTGGCGTGTACCATCGAATACGACTTTCGCCATCGAGGAACAACGTTGCCACACGAATGCCATTGAGCAGACTATCGAGATCTGCGGTGCGGCGCTCGAGTTCGTCAAGCTTATTCTGCAGTTGGGCATTGACGATGTTCAACTCTTCATTGAGCGACTGTGTCTCCTCTTTCGAGCTCTCCAGTTCTTCGTTCGCGGATTGAAGCTCTTCGTTGATCGAGACGAACTCCTCGTTCGCCGCGAACAGCTCCTCGACCTTGATCGAAGCTTCGTCGACCGTCTGGCGTAACTCCGTACGCAGCAGATTCAGCTCATTCTCGACCTGGATGTCCGCGATTGCCTCATCGACCAGGGTCGGCTGTGGTTCGGCCTCCGCGATGAAGCTCACCAGCAGCATGCCGGCGCTGCGCCCTTCCGTCAGAGGAGCTGCCTCGACCCGGACCGGCAGTCGGGCTGCACCTTGCCTGACTTGGCCGAGCATGACGGTGACACGGCCAGACTCGATGGCCCGGCGGATCGCCGTTCGCAACGGGCGGACGAGGCCGGGGCGGGCCAAGGCCAACAGGTCGGCGGTCGGCTTGCCTTCCGGCTGAACCAGGAAATCGTCGGTCGCGCCATGATAATAGAGAACCGTCTGTGTCTCGTCGATCAGCACCGAGGCTGGTGCGAAACGCCCGAGCAGCGTGTCGCGGACGATCGCCGCGAGATTTGCCGAAGGTGCTATCGGCGGAATCATGCTGGGCTCCCCTGCCGTGCGCGGCACCACCCGCGGTGCGGCGGGATCGATCCGCCAGGCATGTCCAGCGCCGATTCGAGCATAGATCCGATATCGCCTGGATACATCGACAAATGCCCCGCTCAATTTTCCGGCACTCTCGACGCAGCCGAGAAACAGACACCCGCCGGCGCGCAGAGCGAAATGAAACTGTCGCAGCACCTTTTGTTGTGCTGGTGTATCCAGGTAGATCAGCAGATTGCGGCAGCTGATCAGATCGAGCCGCGAGAATGGCGGGTCGCGCAGCACGTCGTGCGATGCAAAGACGACCAGATTGCGAAGTTCCTTGCCGACCCGCATCGTTGCGGCCTCGGGTACGAAAAAACGTTCGATCCGAGCTTGGGTAAGCCCGGCTACGGCCAATTTCGGATAGCGACCGGCCCGGGCAATCACCAGGGCATCTTCGGCGATGTCGGTGGCGAAGATCGTGATCTCCACCGGCCGAGCCGCCTGCTCGCGACGCTCCAGCAACATCATGCCCAGCGAGTACGCCTCCTCCCCGGTAGCACAGCCGGCGACCCAAACACGCAGCGTGCAGCCGGGCACGGCCTCGTCGATCAACCGTCCGACCACCTCGCGATCGAGTGCCTCCCAAGCGTCCGGGTCGCGGAAGAACTCGGTGACCGCGATGGTAAGGTCGTCAGCGAGTGCCTTGAGCTCATCCAGCTCGATGCGCACGATCTCCGTGTAATCTTCGATCCGCTCGATGCCGCGAAGCCGTTGGCGACGCCCGATCCGACGACGCACCATGGCTGGACGATAGCCCGTGAAGTCACGCCCGATCCGCCCATGCAACATCGCCAGGATGCTGACAATGTCAGCATCATCGGTCGCCTCCGTATCGGTCCGGTCGAACTCGCCGTGATAGGCCGCATAGCGCAGCAAAGCCTCCGGCATCGCTTCGGGAGCCAGGACCGCATCGACGATGTCGGTGGCAATAGCCTGGCTCGGCATGGTGGCGTGCTCGGCCGTGAGTGGATCCTGCACGAGCACGATGCCGCCGTGCTGCTTCACCATGGCGAGGCCGATTGATCCGTCGCTGCCGCCGCCGGAGAGGATGATGGCGACCACACCTCGACCTTGGTCCGCTGCCAGAGAGGCGAAGAGCCCGTCGATGGGGTGGTGCTGGCCAGGGCTCTCGGTACGTGCAGCCACGCGCAGAAAACCGCCCCGGACCGTCAGGGATCGGTTCGCGGCAATGACGTAGACCCGACCTTGCCGAATCCGGGTATCCTCGGTGACCTCCATGGTGGGCAGCTGGGTGTGCCCCACCAATATCTCGGCAAGATGGCTGGGTGCCGTGGCATGGAGATGCATGACGATGACAAAGGCAAGTGGCGGATCGGCTGGCAGCGCATCGAACAGATGAGCAAGCGCAGTCAAGCCGCCAGCCGAGGCGCCAATCGCCACGATGGGGAAACCCAGCAGATTGGATTTACGCCGCCGGTCGTCTCCAATCCCGACTTCCACTGGCCAGCTCCAGGCGAATTACCCTCAGCGTTTTGCAGGAGATCACGTCGAGCCCACGCGAGGAATGTCACCACCAGCTCACTGGCGCTGTTTGCCAACCGGTGCAAGACCCCGATCGGGCGCTCAACGGTGCGAACATGGCGTCATCGCGGTGGCTGCCACCGTCCAGCGGCATGTCGCCGTGTCGACCTTGCCTGGCCATCTCTTCACAAGTACAATTGAATATTTAATTTAAAGAACAATTTGTTCGACCTCAGTCAGTGAGATCGTCTCTTTGCGGCGGTCATAAAGCTTGGTGATCCGGACAGACGAATGTGCCGCCATCTGCTGGACGTGCTCATGCAGGCCACTGTTCTCGGGATAGGCGGTGATGCCGCGCGCGCCAGCCGTGGCAGCCTATACGCGTGGCATCGTCGGAAGCAGCAGGCACGGTGGCCGATCATGCGGTACACGTCGGTGCGATCCATGGTCCGCTCAGTGAGCCGGCCGGTGCGTCCCTCGGCGGAGTGGAAGAGAGGGCCCGTGCGATCCTCACCCATGGCATCTGGACTTGCCCCAGAAAAGTGGCGAGGCATTTTGACATTGACTTGGCAGCCTTTCGACCCGGTCGGTGCCGACGCAGTCGAGTGTGGAGCGGCGGCGGATGGGTTGGTACAAAGCTGGGCTTTGGGCGGCATCTCTGGCTGGCTTTCTGATGTCGTTTGACAGGGCCGATATTTACCGGCGCGCGGAGACCATCCTTCGAGTGCGAAGTCAGGGAAATTCGCACCCGATGTCACTCGGGGATCGGGGAGCCGCTCTGTTGCACGATGGTCTGCGGATCCTGGACCCTCCTGTTTCTCGCTCAGCCGTCCCGCTGACCATAAATCAAACTGTATCTATCGTAATAGCTTCCTAACTAGCCAACTTCTGTCACTTATGGTTCTGCTCAGCCGGCATTCCAGCGGCCGACTGGGCTGCACTGGAAGAGTAAGCATCTGTGCCCACCGAGGATCATCTCGCCAACCCGTTGCCGCTGCAGAACGATCGGCTGCCAGGCAAGCTGCCGGGCGTGCTGCTGCTGGTCGGCCTGTTCGTGATGGCACTGCTGCCGATCGGCGCCGACATCGTTCTCCGGGGCCCGGCAGGCGACATCGTGGACCGGGCAACCTGGCTGCCGCGGCAGGCAGGGCACGCGTACCTCCTCTGGCTGATCCCGGTCCTGGGCGTCGCCGTGGTCTATCTCGGCGTGCGCGGTCGGCGCCTGGCCCGTGAACTGCGTGACAGCCGGACGCACCTGCAGGATTTCGTCGAGGTCTCCGCCGATTGGCTGTGGAAGATGGACGCGGCGCAGCGGATCAGCTGGCTGTCCTCCGGCTTCGCCTCCGGCACCGGCTTGCGGCCGGAAGATGTGCTCGGCCGGCGCCGGCAGGACCTGCGGGTCGAGGGGGCCGGCGCCGGAGACTGGGAGCAGCATCTGTCCGACCTTGCGGCACACCGCCCGTTCCGCGACTTCACCTACCTGTTGCGCGACGATAGCGGGCGCAAGCGGATGCTGCGGATCAGCGGCAAGCCGGTGTTCGATGCCGATAGTCGCTTTCTCGGCTATCTCGGTACGGGTCGCGACGTGACCGAGGCATGGGATGCCAGCCAGCGATTGCAGGAGAGCGAGAACCGGTTCCGCTCGCTGGTCGAGAACCTGCGGGGGATCATCTTCTGCCGCGGCGTGGCCGGCGATGGTCCCTACGGCTACGATGCTCAGGGTGTGCAGGTGTTCGGCGCCGATGTGCAGCGACTGGCGACCGTCATGACGACGGCCGGCTGGTACGCGAGCGTGCATCCGGATGGCCTGCAAGCCTATCTCGCCGCGGAAGACCGCCGCAAGGGGCAAGGGGAGCCCTATTCGCTCGAGTACCGGATCCTGCCGGCCCCGGGCGAGGAGCGCTGGGTCCAGGAAGTCGCCTGGGTGACTCCCGCCCCGGCGGAGCAGCGGCACTACCTCGACAGCTACGTGATCGACATCACCGACCGGAAGCGGGCCGAGATCAGCCTCGCGGCGCAGGTCCACGAGAATGCCATCTACCGGGCGATGATCGAGACCCTGCCCGACATCATCTTCGCCAAGGATCGCGACGGCCGCTTTCTCGCCGCCAACACGGCCACGACCAGGCTGATGCGCGCCGGCTCGGCCGCCGAGCTGATCGGCAAGACCGACTTCGACTTCTATCCACCCGATATAGCGACGGGCTTTCGCCAGCACGAGCAGGCCTTTCACGCCGAGGGGCAGGCCATGCTGATCGAGCAGACCGTGCATCATCCAGGCACCTCCCCGATCGTCCTGATGTCGCTGAAGACACCGCTGCTCGACGCGACCGGCCGGATGCTCGGCTATGTTGGCCACAATCGTGACATCACCGCCGAGCGGCAGCGCGAGGCCGCACTCCGCGCGGCACACGCGCAGCTGACCCGGCAGACGGCCGAGCTCGGCTGCCTGGCGGAGGCGGCGGAACAGGCGAGCCGGGCCAAATCGGAATTCCTGGCGGCGATGAGCCACGAGATCCGCACTCCCCTGACCGGCGTGCTCGGGATGGCGGACCTGCTGGCCACGGAAAGCCTGAGCCCGGCGCAGCGGCGCTATGTCGACAATATCCGCACCTCGGGCCAGCATCTGCTCGGTATCATCAACTCGATCCTGGATTTCTCGCGCATCGAGTCCGGGCGGATGGAGCTCGAGCGGATCGACTTCGCGCCCTTCCAGATGCTGGAGCAGACGCGGTCGATGCTGGCGCCGCAGGCAGCCGAGCGCGGGCTGGAGCTGCGCCTCGAACAGACCATGGCCGAGCTGCTGGTGGTCCGTGGTGATCCGGTCCGCCTGCAGCAGGTCTTGATCAACCTGATCGGCAACGGACTCAAGTTCACCCCGCAGGGTAGCGTTACACTGATAGTGCGCGAGCTGCCCGCGGCGGCGGGCATGGCCCGGCTCCGCTTCGAGGTCTGGGATACCGGGATCGGCATCCCGCGCGAGCGGCAGGCGGAGCTGTTCCTGCCGTTCGTGCAGGCGGACCGCTCGACGACGCGCCACTATGGGGGCAGCGGCCTGGGGCTCGCCATCTGCCGACGTCTGATCGAGGCCATGGATGGGGTGATCGGGCTGGAGAGCGAGCCTGGCCACGGCAGCCTATTCTGGTTCGAGCTGGCGTTCGAGCTCGGCGACGCCACCCTGGTCAGCCAGCGAGGCACCGCCGTGCCGGAGCCGATCCGGCCATTGCGCGTGCTGGTGGCCGACGACGTCGCCGCCAACCGCGAGCTGCTGGCGGAGATGCTGGGCCGGCACGGCCATACGGTGCTGCTGGCCGAGGATGGGGGCCGTGCGGTCGAGCTGGCCGCGCGCGTGCGGCCCGACCTCGTGCTGATGGACATCCAGATGCCGGGCATGGATGGGCTGGAGGCGACCCGACGTATCCGCCAGCTGCCCGAGCCCCTGGCCTCCGTGCCGATCCTGGCGTTGACTGCCAACGTGATCACCAGCGAGCGGCAGCGCTATCTGGCCGCTGGCCTGAACCAGTGCCTGACCAAGCCCGTGGTCTGGCCGGAGCTGTTCGCTGCCCTCGCCGACATCGCCACCGGCAGCGGCGTGCGTGCGGCAGCACCTTCCCCTGCTACCGCCATAGCTGCCCCACCCCTGCTCGATCTGGCGCTGCTGGACGGCCTGGCCCGCAACCTGCCGCCGGCACGGTTCCGCCAACTCGTGACGCAAGGTCTCGACAACGCCACCGCAAGCCATCGGCAGCTGAGCGAGGCGCTGGGCGACCTACCAGCGCTGGCTCGAGCCGCGCACCGGCTGCGCGGCACCGCCGGCAGCTTCGGCCTCGCCCGGATCGCGGCCGTGCCCACGGCCATCGAGGAGCGAAGTGGCCACGGCCAGGATGTGGCGGCCCTGGTGCTCGAGCTTGAGGAGGTGATCGAGCTCACCCGTACCGCCGCCGGTCGGCTCTGGTCCTGAGACGACGCCGTTGCATGGATGCTGCAAGAACCCCGCTGCATCCATGGCTCAGCGACAGCTTGCGTTCTGCAAAAACCACCTGAATGCAGATGGTTAATCTATCCGTGCAACAACGCCGACAGGATGGTAGAGGCTTCTTTCATCTACTGCACCTCCCTGCAACCCGCTGCCGCAATGCTCCATCTCGCCGTCATCCGCTTGCGCACCCGCAGGCTCTCGACCTCCTGCTTCAACCAGGAACATTCTCGGACGGGCGCTGACACGACGGCAATTCGGCGCTTAGTGCGGCCAAGCCTGCAGCCACGACGAGTCGGCCGGTGATCGCGGTCTAACCCTCTTGTGGCGCATATCTGACGACGCTCGGCAACCGACGTGCCTGGGCAATCCAGTCGACGATCTCGTCCAAGGTGGGGCAGCGCCTGAGCAGCCGTTCAGCCTGATTGAAGGCATGAAGGCGAAGCCGCAGGGCTTCCGGATCCTGCACTGCCAGTATCGCAACGTCGACAACGCCTATCTCGGCGAGCAGTCTTGCAAAGCCGCTACCGATGCCATTGACCCGAGCGATGTCGGCACGACGAACCACGGCGGTCACGGCCTCAGGCTGAAGGTCCGTTGCCTGAGCCAACATCTGGCGATCCTCATATCGTGCAGCTGCGTGCAGAAGCTGTGCGGAGGTGGTAATATATCGAATCCTCAAAGCACATCGCACATCTCGCTTCACACCGTAGAGCTTGCTGATGGGCATCACACGTTTTTTGCTGTTATTAATACAACTTAGTCATTTCATGGCGTTTCTTGATTCAATTTACTATAAAATTAAATAACCAAACCGACAAGAGAAAATTATTTATTATGAAGCCGATTCATTCATGATTCGGTATTTATATCTCAATTATTAGATGGATATTTTCATTCCGGACCTACTAAGCTGAGCTCGATGTATTAACATATTATGCTGCGTAATAATTTGCTTAACGACTTCTACAACATTTAAATGCAATACCATTAGCCAGAGTATAACTATAAATTGCTGCAAACTAGATTTGTATAATATATGTCATGAAAAGACCAGAGTAGATTGGATGCGGCGGTGCCTGGTGACGTGCGATCGTTAGTGGTGACCTCAAGCAGCCCACACGAGTTGAAGCAGACTTTCCAGGTTCGGTTGGCAGAAATAGGCGAGCATCCCCGTTAGCACGTCCTGTGGTGGACTGGGGTGATCGAAGCGGCCGCTGCAGCGGCACCGTCAACTTGGGGTGAGATTGGTTGCCTGGCGGCAGGAAGGCGGCTACCGGATTGGCATGATCCTGCCGACCAAGCCCTCGTACGCCGGCTACCGTTTCCCGCCCGAGGTCATCAGCCACGCGATCTGGCTCTACTTCCGCTTCCCACTCATCCTTCGGATGGTGGAGGAGATGCTTGCCGCCCGCGGCATCCTTGTCAGCCACGAAACGGTACGGCAATGGGCTCGCAAGTTCGGTCAGGTGTTCGCTAACTAGATCCGCCGGCGGCTGCCTCAAGCCGGCGACAAGTGGCACCTCGACGAGGTCGTGATCGCCGTCGCCGGCAAGAAGCACTGGTTGTGGTGAGCGGTCGACCAGGACGGCATCGTGTTCGACGTGCTGGTGCAAAGCCGACGCGGCAAGCACCTCTTGCGCAAGCTGCTCAAGAGGCAGGGGCAACCGCCTCGTGGGCTTGCCCCGCTTGAGTGGACACTGTTACGCGGCAGAAGTCGCTGACTGGAACGCTGCTGCCTTCTGCTCGGGTGTGAGGTAACCGAGCCCGGAGTGCAAGCGGCGCTGGTTGTAAAAGCCCTCGATGTATTGGAACAGGTCAGCCCTGGCCTCGTCGCGTGTTTCGTAGTCGACTTCCTCGACGAGTTCACCCTTCAGCGTCGCGAAGAAGCTTTCCATTGATCGCAACGCGATCAATCCGTTTCCGTAGGAACCCGGGCTGGAGAGCCCGGGAGGCGAGTGCGTTGTCCCAGCAGTCGCCCTTGCGGCTCATCGAGCAGACCATGCCGTGGCGCCGCAAGCGAGCCCGGTAGCCATGCGCCGCATATTGCACGCCGCGATCGGCGTGATGGATCAGGCCGGCCGCTGTCGCACGATCGCCATGTCGAGCGTGGCAAGGGTGAGTTCATGCCTGAGATGGTCGGCCATCATCGCCAGAGGCGATGATCCGGTCCGCGCAGCGGACGCGGCCTGCAGGCCGCGAGGGGCCCAGCCCATCACTCGGCGGGTGTAGAGATCGAGCACCACAGCGAGATACAGCCAGCCCTGCGCCGTCCAGATGTAGGTCAGATCAGCCAGCCATACGCGGTCTGGCGCCTCCGCCGTGAAGTTGCGCTCGAGCAGGTTGGGTGCGATCGGGAAGGCGTGCCTGCTGTCCGTCGTCCGCCGGAACCGGCGCTTTCGGCGCGCTGCCAAGCCCATGCCGCGCATCAGCCGTGCCACCCGCTTGCGGCCGACTGCCAACCCGAGCCCGAGGCGCAGCTCGGCATGCACCCGAGGAGACCCGTAGGTGCCGCGAGAGTCCGCATGGACCTCGATGATCAGGCCGGTCAGGCGGGCGTCCTCGACCGCCCGCGCCGAGGGCGGCCTGGACGTGGCGTCGTAGTAGGTCGAGCGCGGCAGTCCCAGGACCCGGCAGGTCACCGCGATGGGAATCCCGTCCGCGGCGAGCTCACGGACCAGCCGGAGGGTCATTTTGGGAGGACGTTCTCCCGCGCGAAGTAGGCGCTGGC
>JBATRI010000171.1:0-7155 GCA_049292515.1 Geminicoccaceae bacterium | reverse complement strand
ATGCCACCCTCAGCTTCGGCGAGCTCGACGCACGCGCCGACGAGCTCGCTCGGCATCTGGCCGGGCTCGGCGTCGGGCCCGACATACTAGTCGGTGTCGCCATGCGACGCTCGCCTGAGCTTCTCGTGGGCTTCCTTGCCATCCTCAAGGCCGGCGGCGCCTACGTGCCCATCGATGCCGACTACCCGACCGAGCGCATCGCTTACATGATCAAGGATGCGAACCTGGCACTGGTGCTGACCGATAGCACCATGCGGAACCGGTTGCCGCTGCCGGACGGCGTACAGGCCATCGAGATCGATCGGCTGGAGCCGGCCGGGTCCGTCACCGCCTCAGTTTGGCCGGCCCCGCAGCCGGGCAATCTCGCCTACCTGATCTACACCTCGGGCTCGACCGGGCGACCCAAGGGGGTGGCGGTGAGCCATGGAGCGCTGGCGATGCACGTCCGCGCCATCGGCGCCCGCTACAGGATGAGCCCTCGCGACTGCGAGCTGATCTTCATGTCGTTCGCCTTCGACGGTGCCCACGAGCGCTGGCTGACCGCCCTTGCACATGGTGCCTCGGTCGCCCTCCGCGACGACAGCCTGTGGACGCCTGAGCAGACCCTGACGGCACTACATCGCCACGGCGTGACGGTGGCCGCCTTCCCGCCAGCCTATCTCCTACAGCTCGCGGAGCATGTCGAACGGTCAGGCACGCCACCGCCCGTCCGCACCTATTGCTTCGGCGGCGATGCCGTGCCGCAGGCGAGCTTCGAGCTCGTCCAGCGGGTGCTGCGGCCCGAAGCCATTATCAACGGCTACGGGCCGACCGAGACCGTGGTCACGCCAATGATCTGGCATGCCGGGCCCAACGACCGCTGTAGGGCCGTTTACGCGCCAATAGGCGACCGTGTCGGCGCTCGCAGCGTCTGGGTGCTCGACGAGGATCTCAACCCGCTGCCACCTGGCCTCACCGGCGAGCTCTATCTCGGCGGCGAGGGTCTGGCACGCGGCTATCACGGCCGGCCGGCGCTGACGGCCGAACGCTTTGTCCCCGATCTGTTCGACGCGGATGGGAGTAGGCTCTACCGCACCGGTGATCTCGTCCGCCAGCGGCCCGACGGGCTGATCGACTATCTCGGCCGTATCGATCAACAGGTGAAGATTCGCGGCTTCCGCATCGAGCTGGGCGAGATCGAGGCCCGGCTCGCCGAGCATGGCGGTGTGCGCGAGGCGCTCGTCGTGGCCCGCGACGGTGCCGCCGGCAAGCAGCTCGTCGCCTACGTCACGGGCGATGGCCGCGATCTGGCCGATCGGCTTCGCGTCTGGCTCAAGGAACGGCTACCCGCCTACATGGTACCGGCCCACATCCTCGTGCTGGACCGGATGCCGGTGAACGCCAATGGCAAGCTCGACCGTAATGCCCTGCCGGACCCCGGCCAGCAGCAGCGGGACCACGAGCCGCCGCGCACCGCGACCGAGCGTGCGCTCGCGGCGATCTGGCAGGAGGTGCTGGGGCTCGAGCGCGTAGGCATCACCGACAATTTCTTCGAGCTGGGCGGGGATTCCATCATGACGCTCAAGGTGATCGCGCGCCTGCGCAGCCAACCGGAGCTAGGACTCAACCTGAAATTGCGCGACCTGATGCTCAAGCCGACGATCGCCCAGCTCTGCACCGGGCAGGCGACGGCACCGGTCAAGGCCGAGCCCGATCCCTTGCTCACCCTCAATCGCGCTCGGGCCGGCCGCCGGCCGCTGTTCTGCCTCCATGCCGGCTTCGGCACGGTGTTCGATTACGATACGCTGGCCCGCCACCTCGAGGGGGAGGTGCCGGTCCATGGCCTTCAGTGCCGCATGCTGCTCGATCCCGCCTGGCGGGATCACTCGATCGCCGCCATGGCGCGTGACTACGCCAGACGTATCCGCGAGCAGCAGCGGCACGGCCCTTACCGGCTCCTTGGCTGGTCGCTCGGCGGCAGCCTTGCCATCGCCGTCGCCCACGAGCTGGAGGCGGCGGGCCAGACGGTCGAGCTGTGTGGTATCGTTGATCCCTTCGTGCCCGGCGAGCCGGCCCCTGAGGTCGCTTGGCGCGACGAGCTCTCGGCCTTCCTGGAATTCACGGTGCCGCAGGCCGGCGTGCCCGACCCGGCACTGCTCGGCGGACTGCACGACGCCGGCGACCTGCCGGCGCTGCAGGAGCTGATCGAGCGGCATGTATCCGGGTCGCCGGCGGCAGGCCCGGATACCGAGGAGCTCGCTCAGCTCTTCGCCGTCGCCGGCCGCCTCCGCATGCTCGCGGGGGCCATGCCATCGTTGCCGGCAGTGACCGTCGCGCCGATCTCGTTCTGGCTGCCGGGCCGTGTCGCCGCGCGCCGCCAGTTTTTCGAGCAGATCGGCCGCCAGGGCGAGATGCACGAGATCGACAGCACGCACTTCTCCATCCTGCGCGAGCCGGCGCTGGTCGATGTGGTCGCCCAAGCGCTCGCCGCCACGCTTGCACCGAGCTGACTCATGCCCCTCGACCCCGATATCGAGAGCTTCCTCGATCTCGTCACCCTGGGCCATCTCAGCGGCAAGCAGCGGCCGATGCACGAGATGAGCGTGACCGAGGCCCGGACCATTTTCGAGCAGTCGAGCCTGTTCCTCGAGGGTGATAACTACCGGCCGGTCTGGACCAAAAATTTCCTGGTGTCAGCGGATGACGGTACGGCGCTGCCGGTCAGGCTCTATGCCAAACACCCGCTGTCGTCGGCGAACCCGTGGCCCTTGCTGCTGTTCTTGCATGGCGGCGGCTACGTCGTCGGCAGCCTCGACTCGCACGATGCTCTCTGCCGGGACCTGGCGTATCGCTCCGACTGGGCAGTGCTGACGGTCGGTTACCGCCTGGCACCTGAGCACAAGTTCCCCACAGCTCTGCACGACGCCCTCACGGCCGTCGCGTGGCTCGCGGCCGAGGGAGCGGCGTATGGGCTGGACGGGCAACGCCTGGTCCTCGCCGGCGACAGCGTCGGCGGCTCCCTCGCCACGATCCTCGCACTCCTCGCCGCGCGCGAGCCGGCGCGCATGCCGCTGGCGCCTCTGCTGCAGATCCTGATCTACCCCGTGACGGATGCGGCGGGCGACTATCCCTCCCGTCTGGAGCATGGCAGTGGCCGCCTGCTGGAGACGGCGTCGCTGGAGTGGTTCTACCGGCATTACGAGACCACGCCCGCCGACCGGTACGACTGGCGCTTCTCGCCGCTCCGGGCACCCGATCTGTGCGGCGTCGCGCCGACCTTGCTCCTACTTGCAGCTCACGATCCGCTCCTGGACGAGGGCTTGGCCTATGGCCGGCGCCTGCGGTCGGCGGGAGTGCCGGTCGAGGTCGAGGTACGGCCCGGCATGGTCCACGACTTCCTGCGCATGCCCGGCGTGACCGATGAGGCGGGGCGCGTTCGCGAGCTGATTGCCCGGCGACTCGACAAATTGCGCTAAAGCCATGGCCGGGCACTAAATTTTCCGGGCAAAGCTTCGTCTAAGCTTCGACGGCTCGATGCGTGGCGGCCGGTCTACGGGTGTCAGGGCAACGACGCCGCGGCGACTGTCGCCATGATTGGCTGTCTGGACCTGCAGCGGTCCGATCCAGGCAACGGCCGCTCACGCAACGAACCGGGGAACACAGACCGTATGCCGCTGATGGTACCTCGCACGGGCGACGGAGCCCGGCTCCGCCGACGCCGTCTATTGCGTGGCTTCGTGGTGGCGTCCACCGCCATGCTGCCTGGAGCGCCGGCAGCCATGGCGCAGCAACCCCTCCCGATCGTCGTTGCCCAGGCTGCTCCCGTCGCGTTCGCCATCCCGCCCCAGCCGCTCGGCTCCGCCCTGACCGCCTTCGGCCAGCAGGCAGCTCTGCGGATCAGCGCCGATCCATCCATCACGGCCGGCCTCGCCTCGCCGGGAGTGACCGGCAACCTTTCACCCGACCAGGCGCTGCAGCAGCTTCTCGGCGGCAGCGGCCTCTCGGCCCGCTTCGCCAATGGCGGTGTCATAGTCGAGCGCGCGGTCACCTTGTCCGGTGACGGGAGCATAGAGCTCGACCCCATCATGGTGGAAGAAGAAGCCGTACAGAATGCGCTGACCTCGCCCCCGGGCTTCGTGGCGACGCAGTCCTCCGTCGCCACCAAGACGGACACGCCGGTGCTCGAGGTCCCGCGCTCGGTGTCCGTGATCACGCGCGACGAGCTCGACAATCGCAACGTGCAGAGCGACCCCCAGGCGCTGTCCTACACGCCGGGTCTGTGGGCGCAGCCCTTCGGTGGCGCGCAGAATCTCAACAACCCCTTCTACGTCATCCGCGGCTTCCAGTCGGCCTTCGGTGGCAGCTACGTCGACGGCCTGGTCAGCTCGGTGAACTATCACTACGAGCCGTTCGGCATCGAGCGCTATGACGTGCTGCGCGGGCCCTCCTCCTCGCTCTACGGCCAGGCCGATCCCGGCGGCCTGGTCAATCGTACCTCCAAACGCCCGACCCGCGACTTTCTGGGCGAGGTGCAGCTCGAGACCGGCAATTACAACCGTGGGCAGGCGGCAGTCGACATTGGCGGGCCGCTCAACGAGCAGAAGACGGCCCTCGTCCGTGTGACTGCGCTCGCCCGCAACGCGGACGCACCCATCGATTACGACTTCGGCGTGACGGCACCCGACAACCGCAAGTTCGTGGCCCCCACCGCCACGTTCGAGCTCGGTGCGGACACGTCGCTGACCTTGCTCGGCAGCTTCCTCGACGACCGGACCGGCCAGGAATCGGTCGTGATGTTCGACACGGGCGATCTCACCCACGTCAATCTCGGCAAGAACGATTTCGACTACCAGCACCAGCAGGGCGGCTACGAGCTGCAGCACTTCGTCACCGATGCGATCCAGCTCACGCAGAACTTCCGCTTCGGCCATCTCGACACGCGCCGCTTCGGCTACTTCCAGGGCGCGGTCGATCAGGAGACCGGCACGGTCGAGCGGTTCCTCGACGGCTTCGAGGAAGAGCGCCACGACGTGGCCGTCGACACCAACGCCCAGGCGAGGGCCGAGACCGGCCCCTTCTCGCACACGCTCCTGTTCGGCGCGGACTACCAGTATCTCAGGGACCGCGTGATCTTCAGCAGTGGCGAGGCGGCCAGCATCAACTTCCGCGATCCCGACTACGACCAGCCGACCGGACCCTACATTCCCTACCTCCACCAGCGGGCGACCAACAATAATTTCGGCCTCTATTTTCAGGACCAGATCACCTACGACAAGAGCTGGATCCTTACCCTGGGCGGGCGCCAGGACTGGGCCAACGGCTCGGTCGACGACGAGCTGCAGGGTATCACCAACGATCAGGACGACCAGGACTTCACCTATCGGGTCGGCCTGACCTACCTCACGGATTTTGGGCTGGCCCCATACGCCAGCTACGCCACCTCGTTCCTCCCGACCTCAGGTGCCGACGCCGAGGGCAAGCCGTTCAAGCCGACCACCGGGCACCAGTACGAGGCCGGCATCAAATATCGCCCGAGCTGGTTCGACGGCCTGTTCACGGTTGCCGTCTACGATCTGACCAAGGAGAACGTGATAACGCCCGATCCGGAGAACGGCCCGTTCGCCACCACCCAGGTCGGCGAGATCCGCTCGCGCGGCATCGAGCTCGAAGGTACCGCCAGCCTGACCGAAGGCCTCAACCTGACGGTGGCCTACGCCTACAACGATGCCGAGGTGACGGAGGACAACCCGGACGTCGAGGGTGTCAGCCGTGAAGGCAACCGGCCGCAGCTGGCGCCCGAGAATCTCGCCTCGGCCTGGCTGGACTACACGTTCCAGAGCGGCCCGCTCAAGGGCCTGTTGCTGGGCACCGGCGGCCGCTATGTCGGCAAGACCTATGCCGACGAGGCCAACACGTTCGAGAACGACGCCTACTTCCTGGTCGACGCCTCGGTCCGCTACGACTTCGGCAACATGTATGCCCCGTTCAGCGGCGCAAGCTTCATGCTCAGCGCCAACAATCTGTTCGACAAGGAATACTATACCTGCTTCAGCCTCTTTGACTGCAACTGGGGTGCCGGTCGCACCATCTACGCGACGCTAGGTTTCAAATGGTGAGGGTGGCGTGCTGGGATGGACGCACCCGCAGCGTCGGTCAGGGCTTCCCCGTGGTAAGGATTTGAGACCCCTCGACGCGGAGACCAACCCATGCATGCTACGATGTCGGCCTCGACCTAGCCAAATCAGTGTTTCAGCTCCACATTATTGACTCACCACCGCGTGCTGCAAGTCTTGGGCGAGCAGATCCGCGCTACCGATCGCCGAATCGGGGGATATCCACGGTCGTGAGTGGCGCTGCGACCATGAAGATGATCAAGAGTACCAGCATGCCATTGATGAACGGCGTCATGTCGTTCTCGTGCAGTTCCTCAAGCTCGTCACCGGAATCGAACCGCGCCACTATCGCTGCTAGGCCGCTGTGCGCAGGCGCTGCATGCGCGATCTAGGTCGCGGCCGACGACGCGCTCGATGGCGGCGCCGGCGTCGCGCAGGCTAGAGCGGTAGCCCTGCATACTAGGGGCGAAGCCGTTCTAGCCCTACCCTGCCACCTTCATGGACGGCGATGGTGCTCGAAGCGCTGGCGGCAGTGGGGGCAGCGCAGGATGACGCGGGTGAGGGCGGCGAGGATGCGCCGGCGGATGGTGGGCAGGCTCGGCTGGGGCACCGGACCGGCGTCGGCCTGTTGGTCGGTGCTTTTTCCCCCGCGCCGCAGATGCTGGAGGAAGGCGAAGGCGAGCTGGCACAAGAGCGTGTGGTGGTGCAGGCCGCGCCGGCTGCGGCCCTCGCGGTGATCGAGGCCGCGATCGTCCTTCTCTGCTGCTGCATCTGCTCGCGGACCCATTAATGGCAGCGCCATTCATCCGGTCCCGCAGGGACGGCCGGCAGGAGCCGGCCGAGGGCGGCCTTGATCGCCGCGGCCAGGATCTCGAGTGATGTCTCGGCCGGGTGGTTGGCTAGGTAGTATTTACGCTCGCCATTGACGTGGTGCTTGCCGACCAGCCAGGCTTCCTCGCCAGGAAGGTGCTGCCCGCCTGCGGCGGCCAAGCCGTCGGCGACCCGCACGCGTCGGGCGGCGAACTCGGCCTTGAGCGGGCCCTTGGTGCCAGTCCGCCAGGAG
>JBATRI010000170.1:0-4926 GCA_049292515.1 Geminicoccaceae bacterium | reverse complement strand
GCCCATGCCTCGACCTGCGCCGCACCCACCGCCTGCATCCGCCACCCCTCGCCCCGGACCCCACGCCAACGCCGCGCTGGCCAGTTCCCGGCTGCCGGTGTACCACCGCGAAAGCCTGTCCGGGAGGACGCCAACAGCCGTGAGCCGATCAACATGAGCCCAGAGCCATGAGCAACGTCGCCGTCGTCGGCGCCCAGTGGGGCGACGAAGGCAAGGGCAAGATCGTCGACTGGCTCAGCGAGCGCGCCGACGTCGTGGTCCGCTTCCAGGGCGGCCACAATGCCGGCCACACGCTGGTCATCGACGGCACCACCTACAAACTGTCGCTGCTGCCGTCGGGCGTCGTCCGCCAGGGCAAGCTCAGCCTGATCGGCAACGGCGTCGTCGTCGACCCCTGGGCGCTGCTCAAGGAGATCGACACGCTGCGCGGCCAGGGCGTCACCATCGGCACCGAGACCCTGCGCATCGCCGAGAACGCCACCCTGATCCTGCCGCTGCACGGCGAGCTGGACCGCGCCCGCGAGACCGCCCGCGAAGGCAGCGACCAGGGCACCGGCAAGATCGGCACCACCGGCCGCGGCATCGGCCCGGCCTACGAGGACAAGGTGGCCAGGCGCGCCATCCGCATCTGCGACCTGGCCGACCCCGACGCGCTGCCCGCCCGCATCCACGAGCTGCTGATCCACCACAACGCGCTGCGCCGCGGCTTCGGCATCGAGGAGATCGACGGCGACGCCCTGCTGACGCAGCTTACCGCCCTCGCCCCCAAGCTGCTGCCGTTCGCCGAGCCGGTCTGGCTGCGCCTGGCCGAGCTGAAGCGCGCCGGCCGCCGCATCCTGTTCGAGGGCGCGCAGGGCACCATGCTGGATGTCGACCACGGCACCTACCCGTTCGTGACCTCGTCCAACACCATGGCCGGGGCGGCCTCCCTGGGCTCGGGCATGGGCCCGGACAGCGTCGGCTTCGTGCTGGGCATCTGCAAGGCCTACACCACGCGGGTCGGCTCCGGCCCGTTCCCGACCGAGCTGTTCGACGCGGTCGGCCAGGGCCTGGGCGAGCGCGGCCACGAGTTCGGCACCGTCACCGGCCGCCCGCGCCGCTGCGGCTGGTTCGACGCCGTGCTGGTCCGCCAGGCGGTCAAGCTCGGCGGCATCAAGGGCCTGGCCCTGACCAAGCTCGACGTGCTCGACGGCATGGCGAGCCTCAAGATCTGCACCGCCTACACGCTGGGCGGCCAGCTCCTCCACCACCTCCCCGCCGGCATGGGGGCGCAAGCCGCTGCCAAGCCGGTCTACGAGGAGCTGGAAGGGTGGCAGGAGACCACCCGCGGTGCGCGCAGCTACGCCCAGCTCCCGGCCAACGCGGTGAAATACGTCAAGCGCCTGGAGGAGCTGGTCGAGTGCCCGGTGGCCCTGCTGTCGACCAGCCCGGACCGCGACGACACCATCCTGATGCGCGACCCGTTCGTGGATTGAGGCAGGACCGAGGGGACGCAACCGCGCCCCCTCGGGCACCCCCGGGGTCAGTTCGGGGAGAGCAGCGTCCCGGCCCAGGCGCCGCTTGACGGGCGTTGCCAAATTTGCCAACGTCCCCTGGAATGGTTGGCAACACGCGGGGAATTTCCTGGCTCAAGGCGGCCAGACGGGATTTCGAGGAGTTCCCCCGGGGCGCACGGGACGCGCTGCTGGACGCCCTGACCGTCGTCGCCGGCGGCGGGATGCCCGGCATCGCCAAGCCGCTCCAGGGCTTTGGCCCGGGCGTGCTGGAACTGGCGCTGCGCCACCGGAGTGACGCTTACCGTGTCGTCTATGCCTTGCGGATCGGTGCCGAGATCTGGATCGTCCATGCCTTCCAGAAGAAATCGAAAAGCGGCATCAAGACACCCAGGGCGGAGGTCAATCTGATTGCGGAACGGCTGAAACGGTTGCAGGAGATGCTGCGATGAGCGACGACGACATAGAGCTGATCCGGGGCAGCGGCAACGTCTTTCGCGACCTCGGCTATCCCGACGCCGAGCTGCGCCAGGCCAAGGCCCTGCTTGCCGGCGAGATCATCAAGGTGCTCGACGCGCAGGGCCTCTCCACCCGCCAAGCCGAGGCCAGAACCGGCATCGCCCATGCCGAGTTCTCCCGCATCCGCAACGTCAGGCTGGAGCGCTTCACCTTCGACCGGCTGCTGACCGTCCTCGACAGGCTGGGCCAGCACGTCGAGCTCAGCGTCACCGTCACGCCCCGAGCGAAGGGTGACGCGCTCGCCGCGCTGCATCCATGATGCGGCGAGAGGAATGCGAGATCGGGAAGACCTTCCACGGCGGCGGGCGGCAGTGGCGCTGCACCGATATCGGCACCCGGATCATTGCCGCAGTCTATCCGATGAGGTCAGTGTGAGCGTGTCAATCGTATCTGGTACATTTACGTCGGCAACATCGACGCCGACACCATTATCTCCGGCCAGCAGAGCTTCCGCTGGGTTAGCAAGGCCACGCTCGCCGATACCGCGCAGTGGAGCTACTACGTCAGCGGTGGCAACACCATCGCCCGCGCCAGCACCGACGCCGACGCGGCGGCTGAGCTGGAGATCCAGTTAACGGGCACGAAGATGCTCACGCCGGGCGATTTCCGCTGATGACGGGCAAGAGAAGTAGTAGTCGGCCAAGCACCGGCTGATGATCGCCTTGACAGCGTCTATATCGGCGAGAATACTGTATTTCCATTACACGTAATAAATCAGAATGAGGTGAATTTGAGATGGCCTATTTGACCGTGACGACGCAGGTAGATGTCGTCGATCCTGGAGACGGCCAACTCAGCCTGCGCGAGGCCATTGCCCAGGCCAATGGCAGCCCCGGCGCCGATACGATCCGGTTCGTGGCCACTTTAGCGGGGCACGCTTTGGTGCTTGCCGGCGGCGAATTGCCGATCAATCAGGATATGACGATCGATGGTGTTGTCACGATCGATGGGAATCGTAACGGTCGAGTTCTTAGGATTTTTGGAGCTAACACAGACGTTAGCCTGAAGAGCGTCACTATAATCAATGGCCTACTTTCGGACGATCAAAATGGGGGCGGCGTCTTGTTGGAAGGAGGTAGTTTGAGTTTGGATAGCACGACGATCCAAGGCAGCAATAGTGGAGAATATGGTCTTGGCGGTGGCATCTATGCGACACCAGGCAGTCGGTTAGCCCTAAGTAACAGCAGCGTGGTGGGCAACGGCGCTTCTCGCGGTGGAGGCATCGCGGCGGTTGGTACCGAAATAGCCATTCGGCACAGCCACATCTCAAATAATGGGGCTAGTGATGCAGGTGGTGGATATGGTGGCGGCATTAGTCTTTGGAACGGTACTTTAATTCTGGAAGACAGCTCGGTCAACGGGAACGGCAGCGGAGACAGAATATACGGAGGGAACGGTGGCGGATTGTTGCTTTCTGGCGGAACGGCAAATGTCAAGCGAAGCTCAATCATAGGCAATCATAGTGCTGTTGCAGGCGGCGGTATCTATACGAACGACGTGACGATATCAATCAGCAATAGCACAATAGCTGATAATAGCGTTATGTATGGCCGTGGCGGAAGTTTAGGGGGCGGAATTTCTGCGAAGGAGGGGAACGTTAGTTTAACAAACGTTACTATCACTGGAAATAACTCCGGCGGTATGGGCGGTCCATATCATTCTGAGTACGGTTGGTCAGGAGGTATTTCAGCCAGAGGCCGTCTCGAAATTAGGAACTGTATTATTTCAGGGAACTCCGCATTTGATACAGAACTAGGTCTGATAGCCTCCGACGTCGATGGCGCAATCACCTCTAGCAACGGCCACAACATCTTTGGCAGTGACGTCGTCGGCAACGTCGCGGGCGACCTGGAGAACGTCCCACCCAACGTAGTATTCGCCGGCATCGAGCCTCGAACCGGTGGTGGCAGGCTAAATCCTAAGGGAATTGTTCCCTTGACCACGGCATTCGGTGATCCGGCTTTATCTGCCGCCGATCCGTCCGCTGCAACTGATTTCGATCAGCTTGGCGCGCCTCGCCCACAGCCGGCGGGCTCCCTGCCCGATATCGGTGCTGCCGAGACCAACCAGAAGCTGTCGACCAAACCCTCGGCCAACAACGACGTGCTCGCCGGCTCCAACGCCGCCAACACGCTGCAGGGCCTCGCCGGCAACGACCTGATCCGCGCCCAGGGCGGCAAGGACCTTGTCGATGGCGGCGACGGCAGCGACTTCCTCGACGGCGGCCCCGGCGACGACACGATCAAGGGTGGCACTGGCGTCGATCTCGTGACCTACGCCGGCAATGCCCCGGTCGCGGTCGACCTCAGCAGCAAGCCCGCTACCGCCAAACGCGGGAGCGAGACCGACACGCTGGCGGGCATCGAGGGCGTGCTCGGCTCCAGTGCGGCCGACCGATTCAAGGGCGACGCCGCCAACAACGAGTTCCAGGGCAAGCAGGGCAAGGACACCGCCACCGGCGGCGGCGGCAGGGACACCTACTTCATCAAGGTCGTGGCCGACAGCCCGGCGGGCGCCGGTCGTGACGTGATCACCGACTTCACCCCCGGTCAGGATGTTATCGACCTCAGCAACATCGACGCCGACGCCGCGCTCCCCGGCCAGCAGTTGTTCCGCTGGGTCGGCAAGGCCAACCTGACCGGGGCGGCGCAGCTCGGCTACTACGTCAGCGGCGGCAACACCATCGTCCGTGCCAGCACCGACGCGGATGCGGCTGCCGAGGTCGAGATCCAGCTCACCGGCCAGAAGACACTGACCGCGGCCGACTTCCGCCCCTGAGCCGGCCTGCGACCATGCTTGGATAATATTCCTATGTCTGCTATCCTCCGGTAGTCTCCCCTGCTGCCGGAGTATCCTCGATGCCCGAGCCGATCCCGCTGCACGCGCGCCAGCCGCGCGGCCCCGAGCACCCGCC
>JBATRI010000169.1:0-6792 GCA_049292515.1 Geminicoccaceae bacterium | reverse complement strand
GCATCGTAGCCCGCCGCCGGCCCGACCTGGTGCGCCTGGAGCGGAACAGCCGCGGCGCCGCCTATCGCGGCATGAACGACGACGACATCGTCCGCGAGCTGACAGGGGATAGGCGCGCGACGCTGCGCAGCGTGGTGCTCGGCGGCGGCGGTTTCATGTCGCGGGCACACACGACGTCCGACTTCTCGCTGCTGCTGGAGAATATCGGCAACAAGGCGCTGCTGGCCGCCTACGATCTGTTGAAGCCCAGCTACCGGGCAATCGCGGCGCAGCGTGCCTTTGCCGACTTTCGGACACACAGCTTCCTCCGACCTGGTGACTTCCCGGCGCCGCTCCTGAACGTGGAGAGCGCCGAATCACCTACGGCACCCTGTCCGAGAGCAAGGAGACGGTCGCAGTCTTCCGTTATGCCCGCCTCCTCCGTCTCACGCGCGAGTTGCTGGTCAATGATGGCCTTGCCGCGTTCGCCGATCCCGCAGCCATGGCCGGCCGGCGCTGCGCTGACCTGGAGAACAGCCTGGTCTATGCCCAGCTCGCGCAGAACAGCGGTTCCGGGCCGACGATGCGCGACACCAATCCCATGTGCACCACCACGCGTACCAACAAGGCCAGCGCCGGCACGGCGATCGACGCGACCAACATCGGCCTGGCACGGGCGGCGATGCGGGGGTGGACATCCGTCGACGGGCTCAAACTGAACGTCGCGCCGACCATGCTGGTTTGCGGCGCGGCCAAGGAGCATCAGGCCCTGCAAGTGGTTACCGCGGCAACGGTGCCGTCGACCGATGCCACGACCAATCCCTACAAGGGGCGCATGGACGTTGTCGCGGACGCCAACATCGCCGCCAACAACTGGTATCTCTTCGCCGATCCCGCGCAGTTCCCATGCCTCATTTGGGGCTATTTGGACGGCTACGAAGGGCCGCAGTTCCAGGCACAGGAAGCCTGGTCGACAGACGGCGTCGAGTATCGCGTGCTCCTATACTTCGGGACTGGCGCCGTCGACTGGCGCGGCGTCTTCCACAACCCCGGCGCCTGATCTGAGAACGGCAGCGCCGGCCGGTGGGCCTTCGGGCCTGCGAATGGGCGCTCGGCATCCGGTGGGGGATAGCCGGTCATCTACGCTTCTGACTTGCCGCCTGGAGTACGCTCCGGGCGGCTCTTTCCTCCCTGCCACCCCTCCATCGCAAAGCTTGGCAGCCATGACATCGCTCGCACGCTCGCTGAATCGTCGGACCAGGCGCAGCGCCATGCCAGGCGCACGGCAAAAGCACCGCTTCGTCGTCGAGCTGCAGCCGCTGTGCGAAGCCTTGGCCGATCCACGGAAGGGACCGGCCGTCATGGGCTGGCTTGCCGAGCTGACAGCGTCCGACCATGGTCCAGCGAGAGAATGCGTCCTGTGCTGCGCGGCGCTGACCGACCTGCCGGCGTCCGTGCTTGCCGTGGAGACGCTCGGCCAGTCAGAGAGGATGATGGTGGCCGCCGTCTGTGCCCCTTGCACCCAGCAAGCCGGCCTGACTGGTCGCGTGGCGACCGCAGTGGAGCGCGAGCTGGGGCTGCCGGCCGACAACTGGCGCCAGGCCACGGCTCCCGGGCTGGCCTGACGGCCATGCTCGACGCGCCGCCACAGCTGCCGCGGCGCTACAGCCGCGAGAAGGCCGCCGAGCTGCTCGACATGTCGGTTGCGCAGCTCGGCCGCGAAATTAGAGCCGGCCGGCTGGGCTGCTACAAGAGCCCCGGAGGCCGCATCGTCACCGTCGGCGAGGCGCACATTGCCGACTATCTGGCTCATATCGAGGTACGGGCGACCGCATGGCCATCGAAAACGGACCCAGCCTCGGCCGCTACCGACTCCGACGTCGACCAGAGCTGTCCCCGTACTGGTACATCGTCTGGCCCGACCCCTCCCGGCCTGGACGGACAAAGGGCGTTAGCACTGGCACAAGCGACGTTCGGGCCGCCGAGCTCGCCCTCGCCCGCCACGTCGTCGTCGAGTCGGAGCTGAAAGATGCGCCGCCGGCCGCGGTGCCGCTCGCGTGGGTGCTGGTCAGGTACTGGGAGCGGCACGCCAGCACGCTGCGAAGCAAGGGCGAGGCGAAGCGGCATCTGGCGCTGTGGACCACGCATTTCGGGGCCGCGACGGTTGACCAGGTCACACCGGGCCGCGCGCGCGTGTTCGTCGCCGAGCTGCGCGGCCGTGGCTGGGGCGACAGCTATATCCGGCGCATCCTGGGCACCGGCCTCGCCGCCTTGAACTTCAGCTACGAGAACGGCGAGCTGGCCTCGGTGCCGCGCATCCGACCCGGCAAGCTCGGCCTTGGGCAAGGGACGCCGCGGCAGCGGATCCTCGAGGTCGAGGAGCTGGCGCGGTTCTACGACGCGATCGAGGAAGTCGAGCTGGCGCGCTACTTCGTGCTGCTGGTCGCCACCGGCTGCCGTCCCGGCGCGGCTTTGGGCCTGACCAGGTCACGCGTCGACCTTGTCCGTAATAGGATCGATTTCCAGGACGGTGATCGCGCACCGACCGCAAAACGCCAGCCCATTCTGCCGCTCGTTTCGAGCCTGCTTCCGTGGGTGACTGTCGATATTTCGACATCTATCCCCATCCATGACGGAAATGCGATAGTTTCGGCGGCAAGTGTCCCACCTGTCCCACCGCTGTCCCAAGCCGTGGGACAGGCTAAGTCTATGAAATATAACAGCTATCCCACCTGTCCCACCTGTCCCAACGAAAAAAACGATGCCGGAGAGAAATCGCGACGTGTTTCGCGCACGATCGCTGGCGCAGGACTAGGAAAAAAAGTGGCGTCGGAAAGGGGTACTACCGACTACGTCGTCGGCCGGCGCGACAAGGCGCTGAAGCTGCTCTGGCGCGCGGCGCGGACCCGGGCGGGCCTGGATGACGACATGGTGCCTTACGCGGTGAGGCACACGGTTGCGACCTGGCTTGCCGAGCAGGACGTGCCCGACCCACAAGTCGACGCTTGGCTGGGGCACGCGAAGGCGAGCACCGCCGGCACCTGGTACATCAGGAGGAGGGTCTACAATGCGGACTATCTGAGCAAGGCCGCCGCCGCGATCGAGGCGCTGATGGCGCGGATCGCGGCCCAAAGCGAAAGGGCCAGACCTGGCAGTCTGGCCCTTTCTCCCGAAGACTTCAGCGGCCTGCGTGCTAGAAGCGTGCAACCACCAAGTCACCTTCGGGGCGGGAACCCCGTGAATTCGTTTGGAGCGGGCGAAGGGATTCGAACCCTCGACCCCAACCTTGGCAAGGTTGTGCTCTACCCCTGAGCTACGCCCGCGCATCCAGCGACGGCCGGGTTCTAGTAGAACCTGCCGGCCTTGGCAAGCCCGGTCTGGCAGGCGGCGCGCAAGATGATGCGGCGCTCCAAGGACCAGGGCCAGGCAACTGGCACGGCCTTGTAAGCCGCGCCGCGATCGGCCATCTAACCCGCGAGTATGGTACGGGGTTCATGCGCACCCCTCGGCCAACGACCGGACGTCACGATAAAAGAGGTCGCTTCGATGCAGCTCTTCGGCGGTGCAGCCGCACCGAACGCCGCTGGCGGCGCCGACGTCGTCAAGGACGGCTCGCTCCAGACCTTTGCGCAGGACGTCATCCAGGCGTCGCAAACTGTGCCTGTTCTGGTCGACTTCTGGGCACCCTGGTGCGGCCCATGCAAGCAGCTGACCCCCCTGCTGGAAAAGGTCGTCCGTGCCGCCAAGGGTAAGGTTCGGCTGGTCAAGATCGACATCGACCAGAACCCGGAGCTGGCGCAACAGCTGCGGATCCAGTCGGTGCCGACCGTCTACGCATTCGTGGGCGGACAGCCGGTCACCGGCTTTGCCGGAGCGCAGCCCGAAAGCCAGATCAAGGCCCTGGTCGACCGGCTGATCGGCTCCGGCGGCGACATGGAAGGCGATGGTCTGCTCGAGGCGGCCCAGGACGCGGCGGCAAACGGTGACAGCCGTACCGCCGCACGCCTGTTCCAGCAGATACTGGCCGACGATCCCGCACAGCCTGAGGCCATTGGTGGCCTGGCTCGATGCCTGATCGCCGACCGCAAGTTCGCCGATGCGACGAAAGTTCTCGACAGCGCCCCCAAGGAAGCGGCCGGACATGTCGCAGTCACTGGCGCCAGGGCGGCACTGGCGCTTGCCGAGGAGTCGGGCGTGCTGGGCGATCCGGTGACGCTGCTGGCGCGCCTGGAAGCCAATCCGGACGACCATGAAGCACGCTACCAGCTCGCGACGGCCCTGTTCCTGCGCGGGCAGATCGAGCCGGCGATGGATCATCTGATCCAGATCGTGAAGCGCGGCCGCGACTGGAAGGAAGACCAGGGCAGGAAGCAGCTGGTGAAGTTCTTCGAGGCGCTGGGGCCCAAGCATCCCGCAACGCTGAAGGGCCGTCGGATGCTATCCACTGTCCTGTTCAGTTGAAGGATCGATGACAGAACTCGCGTCGAGCATACCGAATCGCTTCCCGATCTTCCCGCTAAGGGGCGCCATGCTCCTGCCGGGTGGCAACCTGCCGCTGAACATCTTCGAGCCGCGCTACCTGCAGATGGTGCGCGACGCGATGCAGACGGACCGTGTGATCGGCATGGTCCAGCCACGAGACGACAGCGACGAGGAACGGATACCCGAGCTGTTCCGAACGGGATGTGTCGGGCGGATCAGCAATTTCGAGGAGACCGACGATGGTCGCCTGCTGATCACGCTCACCGGCGTGTGTCGATTCGACATCGCAGAGGAGCACCACGTCGACACGCCCTATCGACAAGTGACGGGTGATTTCGCCCGGTGGCGCCAGGACCTGCAGCCGGCACCACCGCCGCAGGCGCTGAAGACCAGTCTGTCGGCCGTGCTCAAGACCTACTTCGACCGGCACGGCATCGAAGCCGACTGGGATGCGATCGAGGCGGCGCCGCTGGCCGGGCTGGTAACGTCGCTGTGCATGATCTGCCCATTTGAGCCCGGCGAGAAGCAGGTGCTCCTCGAAGCGCCCGATCTCGAGCGTCAGGGCCAGCTCCTGATCGCCTTGATGGAGATGGAGACGCTGGCCGAGCGCGGTGGCTCCGTTGCCCGACACTGACCCCAGACCAGGCCCAGAGGAAACTCAGTTGAGTGCGACGAGCCCCGAAGCCGCCCCAGATCCACGCCTCCTCGAGCTGCTGGTCTGTCCGCTCACCAAATCTGCACTTCGTTACGATGCCACCCGCAACGAGTTGATCAGCGACACCGCAGGGCTGGCTTACCCGATTCGTGACGGGATCCCGATCATGCTCGTCGATGAGGCGCGCCCGCTCGACGACATCGAATGCGTGCCACGCGAGGTACGTGCCGATGACCGGTAGCGATAGCGGCATCTGGCCAGTCCAGATTCGCGTCCTGCGCGCAGAGCGGGCGCTGGAGGTCGACTTTGATGACGGCGCCAAGTTCCGCTATCCGGCGGAGCTGTTGCGTGTCGAAAGCCCCTCTGCCGAGGTCCAAGGCCACTCGGCGGCGCAGAAGGTGACGCTGCCGGGCAAGCGCGATGTCGGCATCGTCGAATTGGAGCCGGTAGGCAACTATGCTGTCCGGATCGTCTTCGACGATGGTCACAGCACCGGCATATACTCCTGGTCCAATCTTTATCGGCTGGGTCGCGACCAGGCCACGATCTGGCAATCCTATACGACCGCATTGGAAGCAAAGGGATTGTCGCGCTAAGGTTGCATCAACCGACAACGGTAACCGGATGACCTTGCGCCTCCTCCATACCGCCGATTGGCAGCTCGGTAAGAGCTTTGCCGGTGTTCCCGGCGACGCGGCGTCCCTTCTGCGCGCTGCCCGCTTCGACGCCGTGCGGACATTGGCCCGCATCGCCCGAGAGCGCGCGGTTGACGCCGTTCTCGTGGCCGGCGACGTATTCGACGACAATCTCGTCGGTGCCAGCACCGTGGCCCGTACGATTGCGGCCATGCGTGAGTTTGCCGGCCCATGGGTATTGCTGCCCGGCAATCACGACGCCGACACCGCCGCCAGCGTCTGGTCGCGACTGCGGCACGGTGGGGTGCCTGAAAACCTGCTGCTGGCAGGTTCGCCCCTGCCGCTCAGCCTTGCCGATGGCCGGCTCGTGGTTCTACCGGCACCCTTGACGGCAAGACGGGTGTTCGACGACCTGACCGAATGGATGGACGGCGCTGCCACGGCCCCGACTATCGTTCGGGTAGGGTTGGCGCACGGCTCTGTGGCCGGAAGATTGCCGGGCGAAGCCGACGCCGCCAACCCGATCGCTGCCGATCGCGCGGAACGGGCGCAGCTCGATTATCTTGCGTTGGGGGACTGGCACGGGACGCTGGAGATCGCACCGCGGACCTGGTACGCCGGCACGCCCGAACCCGACCGCTTTGCAACGAACGAACCCGGGCATGCGCTCCTGGTCGAGCTCAACGCACCCCGCTCGCCGGCCCGTGTTGAGCGCGTCACCACCGCCACCTACCACTGGCATGCGATTGATCTCGATGTCACCGGCCTCGAGCCAGGCGATGTCGATGCGGCCGTGGACCGGACCCTGCCGCCGCCGGTCGAGCGCCATCGGGCCTTGCTACGCCTTCGCCTCGGCGGCATCGCCGGTCTCGCCACTCGTGCCGCGATCGATACCGCCCTGGAACGGGCAGCCGGCGAGCTGGTTTGGGTGGACGTGATCGAGGACGGGCTGGCAACCGAGCCCGACGACCGCGATCTGGCGAGCCTCGCGGATATTCCTGTGACGGCAATGGCGGCGCGGGCACTCCAGGCGGCAGCCGC
>JBATRI010000168.1:0-4802 GCA_049292515.1 Geminicoccaceae bacterium | reverse complement strand
GAGGCTGCCAGCGCGGTGAGCGCCAGTGCCGCGGCGCACAGCAGGGTTGTCTTGCGAGCCGGCATCGTCACTCCCTCGCCCGTCGATCGCTGGTGGCATAAGCGGGCCGCCTGGGGATGGCAAGCCGGCGCGCGACACGGCCGTCCCGCCTTGCCGCGCCCACAGCCTCCGCTATGGTCCGCCGCCAGGGCCTCACGGCGAACAAGAGAAGGTGGACCGATGCTGCATCAGAACTTCATCGGCGGTGCGTGGCGCGACGGCGTGTCGGCCAGCCGCAACATCAATCCCTCCAACACCGACGACGTCGTTGGCGAGTACGCCCAGGCCGACCGGGCGCAGACGCTGGAGGCGGTGGCGGCGGCCAAGGCGGCGTTCCCGGGCTGGCGTGGCGTGTCGCCCCAGGTGCGCGCGGACGCGCTGGACAAGATCGGCACCGAGATCCTGGCCCGCAAGGAGGAGCTGGGCCGGCTGCTGGCGCGCGAGGAAGGCAAGACGCTGCCGGAGGGCATCGGCGAGGCCGGGCGCGCCGGGCAGATCTTCAAGTATTTCGCCGGGCAGGCGCTGCAGGGCGGCGAGCTGGTGCCGTCGATCCGGCCCGGCATCTCCATCGAGGTCACCCGTGAGCCCCTGGGCGTGGTGGGGCTGATCACGCCCTGGAACTTCCCGATCGCGATCCCGGCCTGGAAGATCGCGCCGGCCCTGGCGTTCGGCAACTGCGTCGTGCTCAAGCCCGCCGATCTGGTCCCGGGGTCCGCCTGGGCGCTGGCCGAGATCATCGCCCGTGCCGGGCTGCCCGCCGGCGTGTTCAACCTGGTGATGGGCCGCGGCTCGGTGGTCGGCGAGGCGCTGATCGAATCGCCGGACGTCGCCGCCATCAGCTTCACGGGCTCGGTCGACACCGGCCGCGCCATCGGTGCGAAGTGCTTTTCGGGCATGAAGAAGTTCCAGCTCGAGATGGGCGGCAAGAACCCCTTGGTCGTGCTCGACGACGCCGACCTCAAGACGGCCATCGGCTGTGCCGTGCAGGGGGCCTACTACTCGACTGGCCAGCGCTGCACGGCCAGCTCGCGGTTCATCGTGACCAAGGGCATCCACGACCGCTTCGTGGCCGGCGTCACCGAGGAGCTGAAGGGCCTCGTCGTCGACGACGCGCTGAAGCAGGGCACCCAGATCGGCCCGGTGGTCGACCAGAAGCAGCTCGACCAGGACATGCGCTACATCGAGATCGGCCGCGGCGAGGGGGCCAACCTGGCCTGGGGCGGCGAGCGCCTCAACCGCGAGACGCCCGGCTTCTACCTGCAGCCGGCGCTGTTCACCGAGACCGGCAACACGATGCGGATCAACCGCGAGGAAATCTTCGGGCCGGTCGCCACCGTGATCCCGGTGGCGGGCTACGAGGAGGCCCTGGCGGTCGCCAACGACACGCCGTTCGGCCTGTCGGCCGGCATCTGCACGACCTCGCTCAAGCATGCGCATCACTTCAAGCAGCACAGCGAGGCCGGCATGGTGATGGTCAACCTCGCCACCGCCGGGGTCGACTACCACGTGCCGTTCGGCGGCCGGAAGGGCAGCTCCTACGGCCCGCGCGAGCAGGGGCGCTATGCGGTCGAGTTCTATACGACCGTGAAGACCAGCTACACGCTGCCGGGCTGAGATGAGCGACCGGCTGCGCATCCGTCCCGGCGTCGAAGCCGACGCACCGCTGATCGCGCAGCTGATCGACGAGCTGAACGCGGATCAGGGCGAGGAGACCGGCCATGTCACCGCCGAGGCCGTCCGCCGCGACGGCTTCGGCGAGCGGCCGGAGTTCCTGGTCCTGCTGGCCGAGCTCGACGGCGCACCGGTAGGCTACGCGCTGTTCCACCCCACCTGGTCGACCGAGGTCGGCGAGCGCGGCTATTATCTGTACGATCTCTACGTCCGCGGTGCGGCCCGCGGGCATGGGGTAGGGCGGGCGCTGATGGTGGCCCTGGCGCACGCCGCGGCGGCCGACGGGCGCTCGTTCCTGTGGTGGAGCTCCAAGGCCTGGAACACCGCGGCGCAGGCATTCTACGGCCGGCTCGGTGCCGTCGAGGAAGCCGGCAAGTCGCATGCGCTGTACGGTGAGCCGCTGGCTGCCCTGCTGCGCGAGCCCGACCCACGGCTGCAACGGAACCCTTGACGCTGCACAGCAGCTGCACCGACCACTCGGTCTGAACGTCAGACGGCGCTGGCGGCCAGCAGGGCCTCGAGCGCCGTCTCGACCTCGGCCGCAGGCTGGCAGCCGAGTCTGAGCACCGTGGCCCGGCCACCGGTCAACCCCAGCAGCGTCGGGTAGCCGGTCACACCCAGCCTTGCCACCTCCGCGAACTCCTGCGCCACCGCTGCCCGCATCTCCGGGGCGGCGAAGGCGTCGGCGAAGGCCGCACCGTCGACGCCCAGCTCCTCCGCCAGGCGCTGTAGCTCCGAGGGTCGGGTCACATCGGCGTTGCACGCGTAGAACGCCTCCTGGATCGTGGCCAGGTAGGGCAGGGCCAGCATGCCCCGCTGCGCGCGGACGACGGCCACCGCCCGGCAGGCGGGCTCGGTGTCGTAGACGAACGTCTCACGGTCGAAGAAGGAGAAATCGAACGGCTGCCCGGTCCGCGCCTGCACGTGCTCCCAGTGCGCGCGCACGGCCGCCTTGTCCTCCGGCCGCATCGGCGCATCGCCACGGCCCAGCGCCCCCAGCACCGTGGTGATGCGCACACGCCCGCCATGACGCCGCGCGATCTCGCCCATCACCGGGGCGAAACCCCAGCACCATGAACACATCGGGTTGGCGGCGTAGAGGAGCTCGACCGGCATGCGCCCCCTTGAACCAGGATCGACGCTCAGGAAGACGGCCGCTGCGCGATGGTCGGAGTGGCAGGATTCGAACCTGCGACCCCAGCGTCCCGAACGCTTGGTAAATCCAGGCAATTCAAAGCCTAAGGTCCGCTAGAACGTACCCTGACAGGCACGCAGATGCAAGGGATTGCAGGCTGTGCGTGTTAGTTGCGTGTTACCCGAATACCGCCGGAGTGCCCGGCGATGAGCGCCTCGTTCGGTGCTGATGGCATCGCAAAAGCGCTTGGCGGCTGCATCCGAGGGACGGACGGCTGGTGGAATGCCAAGTGCCCGGCTCATGCGGACGGCAAGGCGTCGTTGGCACTAAAGGACACCGACGACGGCAGCGTTGCCTACAAATGCATGGCCGAGTGCGACAGCAAGGCAGTGGGGGATGCGCTGCGCGCCCGCGGACTGCTGCTGACGGAGCACAAGGCTGACGAGGCGAAGACCAAGGCTCGGCGCCGCATCGGCCGGACCTATGACTACGCAGACGAGGCCGGCGAGCTGCTGTTCCAGGTGGTGCGCTACGAGCCCAAAGACTTCCGACAGCGGCGCCCCGACCCAGACGCACCCGGAGGCTGGATCTGGAAGCTGAACGGCGTCCGCCGTGTTCTATACCGTCTGCCCGAGCTGCTCGCCGCCAACCCCGCCCAGCCCGTGTTCGTTGTCGAGGGCGAGAAGGACGTCGACCACCTGCGGACTCTCGGCCTCGTGGCCACTACGAGCCCGCAGGGCGCCGGGAAGTGGGCGCTGTCCGATCGTGGCGCACTCGCCGGCCGGCACGTCGTGGTGCTGCCCGACAACGACGAGACGGGCCGCAAGCACGCCCGCGAGGTTGCACGGGACCTCGCAGGCAAGGCCGCGACGGTGCGTGTCCTGAACCTGCCAAACCTGCCTCCCAAGGGTGATGTGAGCGATTGGCTGGCCGCCGGCGGCGCGGCCAACGAGCTGCTGCAGCTGGTCTCGGCTATGCCGGAGTTCGCCGATGATCCGGCCGAGCACATGCCGGCGGGCGACCCGAAGATCGACACCGAAGGCAAGAGCGACAGCGACCGATGGAACGATGACCTGCACCGAAACGACCGCGGCGACGCCCGGGACATCATCGCAAACGTGTCCCTGATCCTGCGCGCTGACAGCCGGTTCAATGGTCGCATCCGGTTCAACGAGATGCTCGAGGCAGCCGAGGCGCGTGATCTCCCATGGCGCCCCGGCGGGTGGCGCCCTTGGGATGATGCCGACGACCTGTTCCTGGCCGAGTGGTGTCAGAAGCGCCACGCTTACATGAAGCCCACCACCTGCGCTGCCGCCGTGCAGCTGGTCGCGCGCGGTCTACCGCACCATCCCGTCCGGGAGCGGTTGAACGCGCTCGTATGGGACGGGACACCACGGCTGGCCAATTGGCTGCAGACCTACCTCGGCACTACCGTGGAGGCCGACCCGGACGCCCCCAAGAGGGCCACGGAAAAGCTTCGCTACCTACAGCAGGTAGGCCCGGCCTGGATGATCTCGGCCATCGCCAGGATCTATGAGCCCGGCTGCAAGGCCGATCACGTCCTGATCCTGGAAGGCGCACAAGGCATCGGCAAGAGTACGGCTGCGGCCACTCTGGCGCTCGACCCGGGTTGGTTCGCGGACGAGATCGCCGACCTCGGGACAAAGGATTCGGCACAGGACCTGCGCGGGAAGTGGGTCATCGAGCTGGGCGAGCTGTCGGCGATGAGCCGAAGCGCCGTCGAGCGCGTCAAGGCGTTCATCTCCCGGCGGGTCGACCATTACAGGCCCAGCTACGGACGGCGGTCGCAGGACTTCCCGCGCCAGTGCGTGTTCATCGGCTCGACGAACGCCGACGCCTACCTCGGTGACGAGACGGGCGGCCGCCGCTTCTGGCCGGTCAAGGTTGGACAGATCGACGTGCCGGCCTTGGTGCGCGACCGCGACCAGCTGTGGGC
>JBATRI010000167.1:0-1508 GCA_049292515.1 Geminicoccaceae bacterium | reverse complement strand
CCGTGCACCAGCCCGACCTGCGGATCTGCACCCGGCCGGCGAACGAGCCCAGCACCGGCGCCTGCCGGCTCGAGCACAGCGCCAGCTTGAGCGAGAGCCAGACCCATGCCCGGGTCGGGGTCTATGGTGCCATCACCAACACCTTCGAGCTCGACTTCGCGGCCGGCAGCTGGCGGCAGATCGCCCCCTCCGACGGCAGCCACTTCGCCGGCGAGGTGCCCAAGCTCGACCCGGCCGAGTTCTGCGGCGGCGAGCTCAACACCAGTTTCGCCCTCGAGGCTGCCGGCACCTGGCCCGACGCTCCCCTGCCCGGCGAGGAGGACGAGACCATCATCGTCCGCATCCTGCAGCAGCCCAGCTGCGGCAACGGCCTCAAAGGCGTCGTCCAGCTGTTCGACGATGGCGGCGACGGCCGCTTCAAGTCGACGGCCGAGCTGATCCTCTCCACCCACACCACCGCCGACAGCTGGTGGCCGCAGAGCTGCCTCGAGATCGCCACCGGCCACAGCCTCGATCCCGCCTGCACGCTGACCGCCACCGCCGTCGCCCCACCGGATGCGGACGGTTGTGCGATCATCGACGGCACCAAGGTCTGCATCGGCGATGCCTGGTGGCATGCCATGCCCCCGCCCCCGTTCGACCCGGACGAAACCCATCTCAGCCGCCTCGCCGGCGGCGCCGACATCAATTGGTCCTGCCCGGCCGAGGCCCCGCCGGTCGACGTGACCGACACGTGTGGGCCTCTGCGTGAACGGCCGGAATGCATCTTCAAGTCGTCGACCTGCATCGAGGGTGCGGCGGACGAAGACGGCAACTGCCAGGCCGTCGAGGACACCTACGACTGCGGCACGGAGGTCGTGGTCGACGACGGCGCGGTCAGGACCGAGCTGCAATGCGACGGCGAGATCAGGTGCCTCGGCGATAGCTGCACCGACGGCACCCAGGAGACCAACCCGAGCTTCGCCGAGACCGCGGCCACGCTCAAGGGCCTGGAGCTGGCCGCCCTCGATGGCGCCTGCAACCCGGCCACCGGCCAGTGCGCGATCTTCACCGGCCAGCCGGCGAGCTGCAAGCGCGTGCTGGCGGCCGACATCGACTGCTGTGCCGACGTGCAAGGCGTCAGCCTCGCCTCCTACCTCGAGCTCGCCTTCGCCGTGGCCTCGCTCGCCGGGGTCATGGGCTCGCTCGACCCGAACAGCCCATTGCGCGGTGGCTGGGAAGTGCTGGCGAGCCCGGGGGCTGCGACCTGGGACTGGATCGGCGGCCAGTTCACCTCGCTGCTGAACGGTGTGACCGGCACCACCACCCCGGCCGCCGGCAGCGAGGCCGCCATGGGCGTGCTCGGCTCGGCGCAGCAGTACATGCTGCGGGCGACAGCACAGTGGACGCTGGATACGTTCGGGCCGGCCGCCGCCAACGCGCTGTTCACCGTCAATGGCGGGGCTGCCGTCGCCGCCGACGGCACGCTCGCCGCCGGCTACACCCAGCTCGGTGGCCTCGCCGCCGCG
>JBATRI010000166.1:0-3396 GCA_049292515.1 Geminicoccaceae bacterium | reverse complement strand
GGTCGTCTCGGCCGAGCGCGACGAGGCGGCGAGCCGCCCGGACGAGGCGGTGTGGACCCTCACCTGCAGCGACGGCCGCTACCGGGTGCGGTTCCCGGGTGATACCGCACCACAGGTAGAACCGCTGGGCTGACCGGCGGCCGATAATAACCAACGGGAGGCAAAACCATGGCTGACGGCGTCAGCGAGTATCTCGTCATCGATCCAGCCTTCAAGCGGCTGTTCAACGGTAACATGCGGCTGCTCAAGCTGTGGACCGGTGCCGCCTGGGCGGAAGGCCCGGTCTACTTCCGCGACGGCGACTTCCTGCTGTTCAGCGATATCCCCAACAACCGCATCATGCGATTCACGCCGGACCATACCGGCCTCGGTGGCACTACCAGCGTCTATCGCCAGCCCTGCGGCAACACCAACGGCCACACCCGCGACCTGCAGGGCCGCCTGGTCTCCTGCGAGCATGGCGGCCGCCGGGTCTCGCGCACCGAGCTCGACGGCACGGTCACGTGCCTCGCCGACAGCTGGAACGGCAAGCGCCTCAACTCGCCCAACGACGTCGTCGTCAGGTCCGACGGCACCATCTGGTTCACCGACCCGTCCTACGGCATCCTCTCCGACCTCGAGGGCTGGCAGGGCGAGCCCGAGTACGGCGCCTGCCACGTCTTCTGCCTCGACCCCTCGACCGGCGAGCTGCGCGTCGCCGCCGACGATTTCGTCAAGCCCAACGGCATCGCCTTCTCGCCCGACGAGAAGACCCTCTACATCGCCGACACCGGCGCCTCCCACGACCCCGACGGCCCCCGCCACATCCGCGCCTTCGACGTCAGCGACAAGGGCAAGCTGAAAAAGAGCCGCGTCTTCGCCACCTGCGACGCCGGCCTGTTCGACGGCTTCCGCCTCGACACCGCCGGCAATGTCTGGAGCAGTGCGGCCGACGGCGTGCACTGCTTCAACCCCGGCGGCGATCTGCTGGGCAAGATCCTGGTCCCCGAGGTCGTGGCCAATGTCTGCTTCGGCGGCGTGAAGAGGAACCGCCTCTACATCTGCGGCACGACCAGCCTCTATGCCGTGCTGCTGCCGGTGGCAGGCGCGCAGGTGCCGTAAAGCACGGACTACCCCACGGCGATGGCCCGGCAGGCCGCCGCGGACGATCGCCGTGGGAGCAGCCGGCGCGCGTCCCGTTTGAACCCCACACTCGGCTTGGTGTATAGCCCGAACCGCTAATGTGTAGGCGGTTCGGCATGCGCACCAACATCGACCTCGACGACGATCTGCTGGAAGAGGCCCGCCGCCTGTCAGGCCTGCGCACCAAGAAGGCCGTCGTCGACAGGGCACTGGAGACCTTCATCCGCTGCGCCCGCGAGCGCGAGGCGTTGGCGATGTTCGGCAGGCTGGAGTGGGTGGGCGACTTGGACGCGAGCCGAGAAGGCCGCATCCGTGATGACGCCCCCACCTCCGCGCCCGCCGCCCCGCGATCGTCGTCGACAGCACGGTGTGGATCGACTTCTTCCGTGGGCGCGCCACCCGCGAGACCACGACCCTGCGCTCCCTGATGGGGCTGGGCGTTGGGTTAGTGGTACCAGGTACGGTTAACACAGGTACGGTTAACAGTTTCGCCGTCGCCGCCGCCGCGCGGTAGCGCCGTGGTCGCGATCGCGGATGACGTTACAAAGCATGGGAGCAACGGTGCCGGCCTCCATAAGGTTATGCACCCGATGGTATGCGAGCGCCGGAGTTCCGGCGAGGCCTATGCGCTTTTTTGCTGACGCCAGCTTCGCAAGCCCATAAAGCTGTCATTATAGTCAATAGGGGTTGAGAAACAAAGATGCTAATAAAGCTTGGGATTAAAATCATTCGGTCATCGGCACCGTAGTGCTGTTCATCCCCAATTGCGCCGGCCGCGACGCCTACCGGCTGGCGATCAAGCAGCCATGGGACATGGGCATGTCCTGCGCCCAAATCCTAGCCGAAAAGAATGGACTTCGAAGGTGCGGCCAGCACCGACCATGAGGCGCTTAGGGCAATAAGTTAGCAACCGTTTATATCACTCGCTAACGTAAAAAGAGGAACGAAGATGTCATGGGCTCCTGGCGAGGACACAATAAGAGACCTTATTAAAATAGCCCTATCAGATGGGCTAGGAGGACTATTGCGACCTTGGCAGATTCGCCGTGAGGAAAAAGCCAAATCGGAGGCAAATCGTGATGCTATGATTATGCTTGCTCAGGCAAAGCGTGATGTTGAATTGATCGAGTCTGGCCAAGCTAAATTAGTCCCAAGATGTATACAATCCGCCATGAGTGTAGATCTTACATCTCAGGCATCAGGACTAGAATGCTCAGATGCACAAAAGAAAAATAGATTATTACAATCGGAATTAGTTGATGCTGTACAAGATGCAGCAAATATTAACGCTGCTTACTCCACTATTAAAGTCGCCAAAATGATTATCCAGGCCGCCGATAATATCGATAGGGATGAAAGAAAGAGATCTTCTGATGAGACTTTACAATATGATTGGTTCTCAAAGTGGCGAAGCTATGCGAGCTCTGTTCGTTCCGAAGAGCTTCAAGACTTATGGTCTCGCATCCTCTCTGAGGAAGCTCTATCTCCCGGACAGTGCAGCCTGCGCACCTTACAGTTTTTTTCTAATATTTCTAAAGAGGATGCACATATTATTAGCAAGTTAGCTAGTATACAAAGTCAAGGTTTTGTTTATTTTGATATTAAACCAAAACTGCCAAGTTTTGCGTTTTCTGATATTACTGGCAGTGAGATTACTGGATCTGTTCTTGGCCGTCGCGAGATAGATTTACTTATCGAAATTGGTATTTTAGGAAATACGTTAGGTGGTTTTACCCGCACTTTTCGTATAAGCAATGAGAGCGGCGCCGTAATATTATTCGACAAGAACGCAATTTTTCTAGAGTCGACTAGTCAGAGTCCAGTAGAGATAAAGGCGTCATTCTATAAATTAACTACGCTAGGGATAGAAGTTATTCGATATGGTGAATTTAAAGATAGCGTTACTTATCTTGAAACCTTGACAAAATCATTCTCCTCTATTCCAGGCGTGACGGCCAGTTATGGCCCGTATTATACTAATTTTAATGGAACCATTTCGAAGTCATTTGGAACGGACTAATAAGTGTGATCCGAATGCTTTTGGGGATTCCGGAATTTCGGGGCAGATTTCGGGGACACCATACGAAATTAACCTCCGGCCAGCGATGCCACCACGTCCGGAATGGACCGGAACAGCACCAGCGGATCATCCCTGCTCGCCAGAAATCCATGTCTCGCCCAGAACCGGCCCGCCTCGTCGTCGAGGGCACGCACCACCACGGCCCGCCCGCCGATCAGCTCCGCCCCGGCGAGGCAGCGCCGCAGCGCATGGGC
>JBATRI010000165.1:0-1825 GCA_049292515.1 Geminicoccaceae bacterium | reverse complement strand
ACACGGCTGCGCCCGACGGCCTTGGTCTCGTCCAGCGCCTGCCCGACGGCCCCGAGGGGGGCCAGCAACCGCGGCGCCAGAGCCGAGTAGGCATGCACCATTTCCTGGACGAAGCGCTGCTGCACCGGCAGCACCTCGTCCAGCGACCGGCACTTGGCGAGCTCGCCGACCAGCAGCCAGTCCTGGTCCAGGCGAGCGATCCAGAACTTGACCAGCTCGGTGTTCATGACCTGCATGCTTTGCAGGAAAGCCTGACCCGACTCGGCCGCCTGCGCCGGCGTGGCCATGAGCTGCCGCGGATCGACCACACCCGTCGCCTGATCGCTGGATTTCGTCATCTGATACTTCTTCCCTTCGCTCTGCGATCCTCGAAACCGAGCGCAGACTAGGTCGGTCCGGCGATTGCGCTTTGATCTCGATCAACTGGCGGCCGAATTAGCCGTGCCCGCCGCCGATGATTCAGATCAAGGCCGGCTTTGCGACCGGTGCTAGTCTGGGCGCCGGTCGCATCCGCCAGGGAGGCATTGCGATGCATGAGAACCGGCCGCCGTCGCGGCCGTGGCTGCGCCAGTACCCGGAAGGGCTGGCCACCGACGCCGAGCCCACGGGCCGATCGGTCGTCGACCTGTTCGAGGCCGCGGTGCGGCGCTGGCCCGAGCGGCCGTTCCTCGACTTCTACGGCCGGGTGCAGACCTATGCCGAGGTGGCGGCCGAGGTCGAGTGTGTCGCCGCCGGCATGCGCCTGCACGGCATCGGGCCCGGCCGCCGCGTCGGCATTCTGCTGCCCAACTCGCCCTATTACGTCATCACCCTGTTCGCCGCCCTGCGCTGCGGCGCCACCATCGTCCATTTCAGCACGCTGCTGGCGGAGCGCGAGATCGCGGTGCAGCTGCACGATTCCGGCACCGAGATGCTGGTGACCCTCGACGTGCCGCAGCTGCTCGACCGTTGCGTCGGCGTCTTTCGTGCGAGCCACCTGCACCACGTCTTCGTCTGCAGCCTGCTGGCCGGCATGCCGGTGCGCAAACGGCTCATGGCCCGGATGCGGGCCAATCCGGCCTGCGCCCCCTGGCGGCAGGACGAGCTGCTGGTGCCGTGGGAGCAGCTGCGCGTGGGCGGGCCGGCCCCGACGCTCGAGCTCGCCGACCCGACCCTTGAGCCCGCGGCCATCCTCTACACCGCCGGGACCACCGGCCACCCGCGCGGCGCCGTCCTCAGCCATCGCAACCTCGCCGCCAACGCCGAGCAGAACCGGCTCTGGTTCGGGGCCGCGGAGCCCGACGAGGAGCGGCTGGTGGCGATCCTGCCCTTCTTCCACGCCTTCGGGCTCACGGCCGTGCTGCTGTTCGCGGTCACCATCGGCGCCCAGCTCATCCTCTTGCCGCGATTCGAGCCCGAGCGCTTCCTGCGCATGCTGCGCCGCACCCGCCCGACCTTCATGGCCGGGGTGCCGACCCTGTTCAACGCGCTGCTCGACTTGCCGGGCGTGCAGCCCCAGGATTTCGCCTCGCTGAAGGTCTGCGTCAGCGGCGGCGAGGCGCTGTCCACCACGCTGCGGCAGCGGTTCGAGAGCTTCACCGGCGTGCCGCTGACGCAAGGCTACGGGCTCACCGAGTGCTCGCCCGTGGTCACCTGCGGCAACCCGCTCCTGCACCTCGACCGCCCGGGCTCGGTGGGCCTGCCGCTCCCCGGCACCGAGGTCGCCATCCGCGACGCGAGTGGCCTCCCGGTGGCCGCGGGCGAGGTCGGCGAGATCTGCGTGCGCGGCCCGCAGGTCATGCTGGGCTATGCCGGCCGGCCCGACGAGAACCAGGCGGCGCTGCAG
>JBATRI010000164.1:0-12911 GCA_049292515.1 Geminicoccaceae bacterium | reverse complement strand
GCGTCGGGTCGTAGCCCGTGTCCAGATGCACGATAGTGATGTTGCCGGCAGCGCCGCCGACGGCGTCGCGGGCAGCCCGGAGGCCGGCGTATGGCTGGTCCAGGTGCCAGCCGAAGCCGGGACCCTGGTCGAAAGGCGCACCCTTCTGCCCCTCCGGCGCACACCTGTCGGCGCCCGTGAGCTCCCGGCCGATGGGCCCCGTGGCCGACGGCTGCGACCACAGCCATGCCTGCTCGAGGTCCGGCTCGACAGCAAGAAGCTGCGCCTCCCCCAGACCCAGGCCCTGGCGCAGCGCGAGGTGCGCGATATCCCAGGGATGGGCGCTGTCGGCGCCGAAGGCGGCGTCGGCAGCCTCGGCCACATACCAGGCAGCCGGCTCCGCCGCCGGCATGCCGGCGGCCCTGCTCGGCGCATCGAACAGATGGCGCAGGGTCACGGTGACGCCCACCGGTGCCGCGCCGACCATACCGAGGTCGGCCGCGCGGAAACTGGTGCGAAGGGTAAGCCCGGCCTGTGCCCGCCCGGCGAGCTTCACGAGAACCCGAGTCCCGCTCACGGTACTGTGGCCTCCCCTCGACGACCGGTCGTTGCCATCGACGATTATTATCTCTTTATTGTGTCATGCAAACTTATGGGTGTCCAGGGACCTTGAGCGAATTGCGCAACGAGAACATCTCGGTCGACGCATGCCATCGGCAAGTGAAAATAGATGGACAGTAGATGTCGGCCATCGGCTGCTCGTCGAGACAAGACATGCCTGCGGCTGCTTTGGCTCAGTCTTGCCGCGATTGTGGCCGCACACACGGTGGCCGCCGCCCCTCGGCTCCTCGAAGGGCTGGCCACCGTGCAGACGGACGGCTCGCTGCATGTCGGCGGCGAGAAGGTCTGGCTCTACGGGGCCGTGCTGCCGGCCGATCAGCCGACGACCTGCCGCTTCGCCATCCGGCCGCCGCTCTGTGCCGCGCGCTCCGTGCTGGCGCTGGACTATATGGTCAAGGGCTTCGTCCACTGCGAGATCGTGGCGGCGCGGGCGGGCGCGCTATTCGGAATCTGCACGGTGGCCGGCCGCGACCTGTTCGGCCCGCGGCTCGATCTCGGGGCGGCCATGATCCGCGACGGCTGGGCCCGGGCCGCTTCCGGGGCGCCTGCGTTCTACCAGGCGCTGGAGGACCAGGCCCGCGCGCAGCAGGCTGGGCTGTGGGGCGACAAGATCATCAACTTCCGCTAACGGCCGAGGGCGGCATGGGAGGGTACCCGTTGCGTCGAGCCATCCGTTCGGTCGCCCGCTGGGCGGCCCTGGCCGTGGGCCTGGCTGTCTGCACGGCCGCCCATGCCGATGCCGCCGGCGGCAACGTGCTGCTGCTCGTGGCCGACGATCTGGGCATCGACGCCAGCGATCTCTACGCGTCGCCGCCTCGCCTGCCGACGGCGCCGGCCGCAGCACCCATGCCCAACCTGCGGCGGCTGGCGAAGCAGGGCCTGCTGTTCAACAATGCCTGGGCGACGCCCGGCTGCTCGCCGACCCGGGCCACGATCTTCACCGGCAGGTACCCGTTCCGCACCGGCGTCGGCGACCCGCTGCCGCCCGATCCCGCCAGCCCGACCCCGATCCTGCCGCCGACCGAGTTCGGCCTGCCCAGGGCCTTCGCCGGCACACCCTATCTGCTGGCGCATATCGGCAAATGGCACCTGAGCCGCGGCATCGGAGACCCGAACCTCTACGGCTGGCCCTATTTCGCCGGCCCCGACCCCAGCCAGACGGCCGGCGGGATCAAGAGCTATTTCCGCTGGCCGAAGACGGTCAACGGCGTGACCGCGACCTCCACGGCCTACAACACCACCGACGTCGTCGACGAGACCATCGGCCAGATCCGCGCGGCCAAGTTGCAGAAGCGGCCCTATTTCATCTGGGCCGCGTTCGCGGCGGTCCATGCGCCGTTCCACAAGCCGCCCAATGAGCTGCACAGCCGAGATTCGCTGCCGGCCAATGGCGGCAAGCCTTATGGCCGCGCCTATTTCGAGGCCATGATCGAGGCGCTGGACACCGAGATCGGCCGCCTGCTGAAGGAGGTCGACCTCGCCACCACGACGGTCATCTTCCTGGGCGACAACGGCACGCCCGCCACGGTCACGGCCCCGCCCTATCTCCCCGACCACGCCAAGCTCAGCGTCTACGAAGGCGGCGTGCGGGTGCCGCTGCTGTTCGCCGGGGCGCAGGTCGCGGCACGGGGCCGCAAGGCCGCGGGCCTCGCCAGCACCGTCGACCTGTTCCCGACCATCCTGCAGCTGGCCGGCATCGACGCCGGGACCGCGCTGCCCGCCGGCACGGTCATCGACGGCGTCAGCCTGCTGCCCGTGCTGTCGGACCGGTCCGGCAGCGGCTCGGTCCGGCCCCTCGTCTATACCGAAACCTTTCCGCTGACCTTCGACGTCGACTACGGCCGCGCCATCCGTACTTCCCGCTTCAAGCTGATCGACCACGCGGACGGCACCCAGCAGATGTTCGACCTGATCGCCGACCCGCTGGAGACCGCGGACCTGCTGGCCAGGGGGCTCAGCGCGGTGCAGAAGCGCAAGTACTCGTACTTGCGCAAGTCCATGCGCACCCTGCTGGCGACCCGCTAGGCGGGGAAGCTGACCGGGAGCGGTGTTAAGGGCCGCGGTCCGTCCCGCTGCTGCAGGCACGCGTCGGGTTGTCTGCCGGTAGCCCAGGTGCCGCGTTGAGGCCCACACTCTCCGGGTCCAGTCGGATCGCCAGCGGGATCGGGCGAGAGGCTCGTGCGGCGACCGTGGTGGCCTGCGCGAGACCGTAATGGATCGGCCCTGTCTGCTGCTCGATCACCGTGCCGTGCACTGGGTAGCTGAACGTCGATCTGCGTTGCGGGCCGATTTCGAGGCTCGGCGCGGTGTTACCGGAGACTACCACGCCGAAGGCTGCCTGATGCGCTGGCGTCCCATCCGGGAGCCTGGGTAAGCCAGTATAGTCCCAAGGCACCGTGCCGGCGGTGAGGATCAGGCCCACAAGGAGATCCGGGTAGCCGCCGTCGTTGAGCTCGGCCAAGTGGTTGCCGAGCACCTGATGATGGCCGCCATGGATGACGCTTCCCCCGGCATCCTCGATCCAGTTGCCGGCCAGCACGCTGTAGGAGCCCTGGCGTAGATCGATGCGTCCGCCGGGCGAGGCCAGAATCGTGTTGTTGCGCGCTACGGTGCCATCACACTTGATGTCGACGATGCCGTACCCGCCATAGTGCCGCTCGATCAGGTTGTTCTCGATCGTCCAGCCGCTCCGTCGATCCGAGGCTGGCTGGCCCCCGCCACAGATCTCCAGCGCGTCCGATTGACCGGAAGCGTAGGCGCTTGCCTGCGGCTTGGCCGGAAAGTCGTGGAAGTGATCGTGGTGCACCCAGGCATTCAGGTGCAGCCCGCCATTCGGCTCGTTGGAGGAGATTCCCTGGCGTTGGTCGCCGCCCAGGCTCCACGAGGCCGGCTCGGCGAACTCATTGTAGGCAATCTCGGCACCGGTACCGGCGGTGAGCCGCACGGCAACGCCACGCCAGCCGGTGAACACATTGCCGATCAGCCGATTGCCCGTGCCACCCAGCGTCACGCCCGCGTCGGGCCCCTCGAAGCGCAGGCCGCGGATCGTCGTTTGGTTGCCCGTGACCACCAGCCGCGACTGGAGGACGGCCGCCAGAGGATGCTCCGCCTGAACCGTTATCGGTAGATCGACCGGGCAGGGGTTCCGCAACACAAAATCGCCCTGGTAGCTCCCGTCGGCCAGCACGATGCGCACACCACAGCCGGGACGCGCCAGTGCTGCCGCCAGCTCCGGGCCGGATGCCACCCCGATGGCGCAGGGAGGCTCGCCCGTGCCGGATCCGGCGATGCCGGCACAGCCGGCAAGGATGGCGAAGCTGCCGGGGACGAGGCGATTCCAGCGCATGCAACGGCACCTCTGGCACGTGGCGACAAGACTGCATCGACTATACACGCAAGGGCGGCCGCTTGTTTTCCCTGGGCGTGCCGTCGAATCGAGGAGGGCCCACGATGTCCCGCGACCTTGGTGTGGCGGTGGCTGCCTATGGCAGCGCCAGCCGCGTGTTCCACGTGCCGCTGCTGCGGACCATTCCCGGCCTCGACTTGCGGATGATCGTCTCCCGTACGCCCGAGGCGGTGCGCGCGGCGCTGCCGCAGGTGCGGGCCGTGCAGGACTTCGCGGCCGTCTGCGCCGATCCCGGCATCGATCTCGTCGTCATCCCGACGCCCAACGACACCCATGCCCCGCTGGCCGCGCAGGCATTGGCCGCCGGCAAGCACGTCGTGGTCGACAAGCCGTTCGCGCTGACCGTGGCCGAGGCGCAGCGGCTGCTGGCGCTGGCCGCCGCCAACGGCCGCGTGCTGTCGGTGTTCCAGAACCGGCGCTGGGACGCCGATTTCCTGACGCTCCGCCGGGTGCTGGCATGCGGCGCCATCGGCGAGCCCGTGCACTTCGAATCGCACATCGACCGCTACCGCCCGCAGGTCCCCGACCGCTGGCGCGACCGGGCCGGTCCGGGCTCGGGCCTGTGGTACGATCTCGGCCCGCATGTGGTCGACCAGGCCCTGCAGCTCTTCGGCACGCCCCGCGCCGTGTTCGTCGACCTCGCCAGCCAACGCGACGGCGCCACCACCGACGACCGGTTCCACGCGCTGCTGCGCTACGACCGGCTGCGCGTCGTGCTGCACGCCACCACGCTCGCCGTCGCCGAGAGCCCCCGCTTCGTGCTCCACGGCACCAGGGGCAGCTGGATCAAGTACGGGCTGGACCCACAGGAGGACGCGCTGAAGGCCGGCGGCGTGCCCGGCAGTGCCGGCTGGGGTGAGGACAGGCGCCCGGGCATGCTCACGACGGCCGCAGGAAGCGTGGCGGTGCCGAGCGAGCCCGGCGACTATCGCCAGTACTATCTTGCCGTCCGCGACGCCATCCGGGGTACCGGCCCCAACCCGGTGACGCCCACTGAGGCGCTGGCGGTCATGACGATGATCGAGCTTGGCCAGCGCAGCAGTGCCACGCGACGCGAGCTGGCCATTCAGGATGGCTAGCGCCGCGGCCGCCCTGCCGGCCGCTTCAGTCGCCGCTGGTCCGATATCGCGCGTCCTTGTCGAGCTGATGGTCGCGCCCTAGGTCGCAACCTGGCTCACCACATCGATGCGAGGTTGCGTGTTCGACTGGATAACGGCGCTGATCGCCCATACCGGGTATTTCGGCATCGCCCTGCTCATGCTGGCCGAGAATGTGTTTCCACCCATCCCGTCCGAGCTGATCATGCCCCTGGCCGGCTTCACGGCCGCGCGCGGCGAGCTGAGCCTGGCCGGGGTGCTCGTGGCCGGCACGGCCGGCTCCCTCGCCGGGGCGTTGGTCTGGTACGAGATCGGGCGGCGGGTCGGCCTCCGACGCTTGCGACGGTGGGCCGATCGGCATGGGCGCTGGCTCACGATGTCGCCCGAGGATCTCGATCAGGCGGTGGATTGGTTCCGCCGCCACGCCGGCGCCGCCGTGCTGATCGGGCGGCTGATCCCGGCCGTGCGGACGCTGATCTCGGTGCCGGCCGGCGTTGCTGAGATGAGGCTCCCCTCGTTTCTGGCCTGGACCACCGGCGGGACCGCATTGTGGACCACCTTGCTGGTAGCGGCCGGCTATCTCCTCGAAGGTGGCTATGAACAGGTCTCCGCCTGGGTCAATCCGGTGAGCAACGTGATCGTCGGGCTGATCGTGCTGGGCTATGCGTATCGCGTCGCCACCTTTCGCCCGGCGTCACAGCCGGGCTCCGGGACCTGACCGCGGCCAGCAGCGCAATGCGCCGACCGCGGAGACCGAATGGCGGGACGTCGTCCGTGGCCGGCTTCAGCGGTCGACGGTCGCCATCATCCGCTCGTTGTAGCGTGGGCCCGCGACATTCCCCGGCGCCAGAGCGTCGTCGAGTGCCTTCAGCTGCGCGGCATCGAGCGTGATGGCGGCGGCCGCCATGTTCTCCTCGAGGTAGGTCCGGCGCTTGGTGCCCGGGATCGGCACGATGTCCTCACCTTGGTGCAGCAGCCAGGCAAGCGCGATCTGCCCAGGCTTCGCGCCCACGGCCGTGGCCAGGTCGCGGACCACCTGCGCCGCCTTTATGTTGGCGTCGAAGTTGGCACCCTGGTAGCGCGGGTCGTTGCGTCGGAAGTCACCTTCGGGATACTCGTCGGCACGCTTGACCTCCCCGGTCAGGAAGCCACGCCCGAGCGGTGCGAACGGCACGAGGCCGATGCCCAGCTCGCGCAGCGCCGGGATCACCTCGGGCTCCAGATTCCGCTCCCAGAGCGAGTATTCGCTCTGCAGCGCGGAGACCGGATGGACGGCATGGGCGCGGCGGATATTGGCGATGCCGGCCTCGGAGAGGCCGAAGTACCGGGCCTTGCCCTGCTTGATCAGGTCGGCGACTGCGCCGGCCACCTCCTCCATCGGCACGGCCGGATCGACGCGGTGCTGATAGAGCAGGTCGATATGGTCGGTGCCGAGCCGGCGCAGGGATCCCTCGACCGCGGCCCGGATATGCTCGGGCCGGCTGTCCATCTCGCCGACGACCGGCTTGCCGTCGGCGAAACGGAAGCCGAACTTGGTCGCGAGCACGACCTCGTGGCGACGGCCCTTCAGCGCGCGGCCGAGCAGGTCCTCGTTGGTGAACGGGCCGTAGACCTCGGCCGTGTCGAGGAAGGTGCAACCCAGCTCGATGGCGCGATGCAGGGTGGCGATCGACTCCTGCTCGTCGGCCGGGCCGTAGGACTGGCTCATGCCCATGCAGCCGAGGCCGATCGCCGATACCTCCAGCCCCTGGGTGCCAAGTCTGCGCGTGCCCAGTTCCATATGCGGTCCTCCGGCAATGGTTGATGCGGTTCTAGATCAGGCGTTGGCTCAGCGACCACAAGTGGGCCGCCGCCTCGGGGTCGATCGCATGCGCCATGATGCCGAAGCCCGGCGAGCCGGTCCCGCTGCTGGCGCTGCCATGTTCGGGCACTGGCGGGGCGATGTCGCAGTTCTCGCAATAGACGCCGCCCATCCCGTCGAGCTGCGGGCTGGTGGCGCACCAGACGCTGGTGGCGGCACCCTGCTCGGCCGTCTTCAGGTTCCTGCTCGGGTCCAGGATCGGCTTCCCGTCCGCGTCGATGACGCCCAGCGCCAGGAGTTCCTCGCGTGTGAGATGCTTGCCGAGGCCGGTGTCGACGATGACGCCCGGATGCACCGAGAAGGCCTGCACGGCATCGGCCCTGCCTCGCTCGTCCAGCTCGAGCGCGAACAGCACGTTGGCCGTTTTCGACTGGCCATAGGCGGACCACCGGTCATAAGCACGGCGCTCGAAGTGGGGGTCCTCGAACATGACGGGCGAGCGGCGATGTCCCCACGACGATACCGAGACCACCCGCGCGCCACCGGCGCGGCACAGGGCCGGCCACAGCCGCATCGTCAGCTGGAAATGCCCGAGATGGTTGGTCGCGAACTGGGCCTCGTAGCCACGGGCGTCGCGCGTGAGCGGACAGGCCATGATGCCGGCACCGTTCACCAGGATATGCAAGGGCTGGCCGGAGGCGAGATAGCCGTCCGCGAAGGCGTCGATCGATGCCGGGTCGAGGAGGTCCATCGTCTCGATCTCGACGTCGATGCCCGCGAGCGTGCTCAGGGCCTTGCCACGGTCGCGGGCCGGCACGACGACCCGCGCGCCGGCCGAGCGCAGCGCCCGCACGGTTTCGACGCCAATCCCGGAATAGCCGCCGGTGACGATGGCGGTCCGGCCGGCGAGGTCGATCCCTTCGATCGCCTCGGCCGCCGTGGTGGCGGCGTCCATGCCGGAGCCGAGCGGAGCTTGTGGGGTGGCCATGTCGCGTTCTCCCAGGCTGCCGGCAGGAGAGGTAGGTCCACACATCCGGATGATGAATGCTTGAGAGTTCGGATTGCATGCGCGATCGTTCGCGGATGGACGATCCGTTCTCCGACATCCTGACGTTCACCAACGCGCGGTCCGTCGTGGCGGGAGGCTTCGTCGCCGGCGGAGCCTGGGCAATCCGCTTTCCCCCGCCCGACAGGATCAAGTTCTTCGCCGTGGTACGCGGGCGCTGCTGGCTCGCGATCGACGGTGACGATGCGGCCATCCCTATCGCGGAGGGCGACGTCTTCCTTCTGGCGCGGCAGTGCTCGTTCGTCCTCGCGAGCGAACTCGGCCTCGCTCCGCTCGAGGCGCGGCGTCTGTTCGAGGGCCGCGTCGACGCGATCGTGCAGGTCGGCGACGGTGACGACACCTTGCAGATCGGCGGTCACGTTCGACTGGACCCGGCCTACGGCGATCTCCTGACGGGTGTCCTGCCGCCGCTGATCCATGTCCGCGCCGCCTCTGCCGAGGCCGGCATCCTGCGCTGGCTCCTCGACCAGCTCGTTCAGGAAGGATCGGCGCAGCGCCCGGGCTGTGGTGTCGCCTCGGCGCAGCTCGCCCAGCTGATGCTGATCCAGATCCTGCGCGCCCATTTCGCCACCTCCGGGCCGCTGGCGGCTGGGTGGCTCCGTGCCGCCAGCGATCCCAGGATCGCGCCGGCGCTTCGGCTGATGCACGGCGACCCCGGCCGGTCCTGGCAGCTCGGGCAGCTGGCCAAGGCCGCGGCGATGTCGCGGACGACGTTCGCCCTCTATTTCAAGTCGGTCGCCGGGGTCGCCCCGCTGACCTACCTGACGGGCTGGCGCATGCGGCTGGCGACGCGCGCCCTTCGCGAGGAGAGTATCTCGGTCGCCGCCCTGGCGCGCCGGCTCGGCTACAGCTCGGAAAGCGCGTTCAGCAACGCCTTCAAGCGCACGGTGGGCGTCGCCCCCAGGCGTTACCGGTCAGGCGCGGAGACTGCGACGCCGGGCGAGGCGGCCTTGCGATCCGATCGTCATCCACCCGTCCGAGCGATGTGACCGCTCGCGCTCACCACCTCGGCCAGCTCGCCGCTGAACCGCGCCAGGGCACGGCCAAGCGCCGCCACCCGCGAATCCCAGGAAGCAGGATCGTCGGCCTGCTCGGCGACACGCTCGCGGCCCGTCGCGATGAACCGGTCGTCGGGGCCGGCCAGCAGGGTCCAGCGGGCGTCCACGACCATGACCCCGGCCTGGTCGCCGTCGAAGCGCTGCACGTCGATGGCGAGGCGGAAGTCGGGCACCGGTTCGCGCCGCCCCGGAGTCTCCATCACCCGGTCCGGCCCGAAGCGGTTGCCGAGCCCGTCCACGACATAGCGTGTGATCATGCTGGTCAGCGGCTCGCCCCAGGTGCGGACGTCGGCAAACGCCACCTGGTCCGGTGTCACGCGGGTCACCAGCTGCGCCCGGTCCAGGTAGGGCGCCACCGTCGCCTGGTCGACGAACACGAGCGGCCCCTGCCCAGTCGGTGCCGTGGCCGGCTGGCCAGGACTCAGCAGGTAGAACCGCGTCGGCTCCGAGGCGCCGCAGGCGACGAGGCCCAGCAGCAAGGCGGCAGCCAGCGTGTGGCGCAGGAGGCTCATGGCGGCGGCCCACCTTGTTTGCCGCGCAGCAGCACGTTCGGCTGGCGGTTCAGCAGATCCAGGAGCTGGTGCAGCGAGCGCATCGTCCCGGTGACCTCGCGCAGCAGGGTCTCGAGGTCGGACTGGAAGTTGGAGCGGCTGCCGAACGTGGCCTCCAGGGCGCCCAGCGTGCGCTGCGCCTCGCCCGCCGCCTGTCCGGCCTGGTTGACCGCGGTGGTGGCGCTGGTCAGCAGCGGCTGGCCGCTTGCCAGCAGCTGCGCCGGCATGTTGCGCAGCTCGACCGAGAGCTCGGTCAGGTTGGCCAGCGCCTCGCGCAGCTCGGGTCCGGTGAGCACGGCGCGCGCCGCGTCGATGGTCTGCACGGCCGCTGGCCCGGCCTGATCCATGGTGCGGGCGAGGCTCGCGATCAGCGGGTCGGCACGCTCGGCGAGCTGACCCACCGTGCCGCGCAGCGCCGCCGCGGCGCCGGCCAGATCCACCACCGACTGCCGCAGCTCGGGCGAGGTGACGAGGTCGTGCACCGCCGTAAGGGTCGTCTCGACATCGTCGGCGAGCCGGTCGAGCGGCAGCGTGGCGACCTCCGCCAGCACCTTGTCGAGGGTTGCCGACAGGGCGTCGACCCGCGTCGGCAGGCTCGGGATCTCGGGCAGCGGTCCCTCGCCGAGGGCCGCCGGCGCCGCGTCGCTCACCATCTCCAGCGTCAGCTCCCGGCTCGACGACAGCAGGCTCGCGCCGGCGAGGCGGGCGCGGAGGCCCTGGCCCACCAGCTGCGCTATCGCCGCATGCATCGCCGCCTCGGTCTCCGGCCGCTGCCCGTCGACCATCAGCACGCCGGGGACGATGTCGATGACCGTCGGCACGTCGACCTGCCCGGTGCCGCTGTCGAGTGCCACGGTGACCTCACGCACGGTGCCGACGCGCAGGCCGCGGATCGTCACCGGCACCCCCGGTGCCAGCCCCTGCGCGTTCCCCTGGACGTGGACCAGAAACCGGATGCCCTCCGGTGCCGAGGTGGCGCCGCCATTGCCTAGTGCCTGCAGCAGCGGTGCCAGCTGTTCCGCGGCCAGCGCCTGCGCCCGCGCTTCCACGCTGCCCGACGCATCCTGCGCCGAGGCGGCGCCGGCCAGGAGCGTCAGCAGCATGGCGGCCAGGGCAGCCCCCGGCTTCATCGGTCGGGGCTCGGTGGATGCATGCAGCTTCCGTTCCGCCAGGGCAGGAGGGGTCGGTCGGTGATAGCGCGGCTGCCGGCGTCCGCAAGGGGCATGGGAGGTCGCGGACCCTGCCAACGCGGTCAGCACAAAATCGAGGCATGACCGACGAATTGCCTAGAATTTATGCTGCCCGGGCGGCGGCCGCGACATTCCTGCTCACCATCCGGGCTGGCACGAAAATCGCTGCCGGTGGCTGACGCAATAAATAACCATCGTTCAACGAGGTACCAGATGCACTTCAGGCACCCCTCGCTCACAGCCTTGGGCTTGCTGGCGGCGTTATCGCTGCCGGCCATGCCCGCAAAGGCGGCGGACGACACCATCAAGGTCGGCATCCTCCATTCGCTCTCCGGCACCATGGCGATCAGCGAGACGACCTTGAAGGACGTCATGCTGATGCTGATCGAGGAGCAGAACAAGAAGGGTGGCCTGCTCGGCAAGCAGATCGAGGCGGTCGTGGTCGACCCGGCGTCGAACTGGCCGCTGTTCGCCGAGAAGGCGCGCGAGCTGATCGAGAAGGACAAGGTCGTGGCCACGTTCGGTTGCTGGACCTCGGTCAGCCGCAAGTCGGTGCTGCCGGTGTTCGAGGAGCTGAACAACATCCTCTTCTACCCGGTCCAGTACGAGGGCGAGGAGAGCAGCAAGAACGTCTTCTATACCGGTGCGGCCCCGAACCAGCAGGCCATTCCCGCCGTCGACTACCTGATGAACGAGGAAGGCGTCGAGCGCTGGGTGCTGGCCGGTACCGACTATGTGTACCCGCGCACGACCAACAAGATCCTCGAGGCCTACCTGAAGCAGATGGGTGTGGCCCAGGAAGACATCATGATCAACTACACGCCCTTCGGGCATTCCGACTGGCAGACGATCGTGGCTGACATCAAGGCGTTCGGCTCGTCCGGCAAGAAGACGGCCGTGGTCTCGACCATCAACGGCGACGCCAACGTGCCGTTCTACAAGGAGCTGGGCAGCCAGGGGATCAAGGCCACCGACATCCCGGTGGTGGCGTTCTCGGTCGGCGAGGAAGAGCTGGCCGGCCTCGACACGACGCCGCTGCTCGGGCACCTGGCGGCGTGGAACTACTTCATGAGCGTCGACACGCCCGAGAACGCCGAGTTCATCGAGAGCTGGCACAAGTTCATCAAGAACGACAAGCGCGTCACCAACGACCCGATGGAGGCGCACTATATCGGCTTCAACATGTGGGTGAAGGCGGTCGAGAAGGCCGGCACCACCGACCCGTCGGCCGTCATCGACGCCATGATCGGCGTGGCCGTGCCGAACCTGACCGGCGGCTTCTCGGCGATGATGCCCAACCACCACATCACCAAGCCGGTGTTGATCGGCGAGATCCAGGACGACGGCCAGTTCAACACCGTCTTCGAGACCTCGGGCCTGGTCCCGGGCGACGAGTGGTCGGACTACCTGGAAGGCTCCAAGGACCTGATCTCCGATTGGCGCGCGCCTATGTCGTGCGGCAACTTCAATGTCAAGACCGGCAAGTGCGGCGGTAGCGGCGGCAGCTAGCCCGCCCGCGCCCACCTGCTGAACCCCCTGCCGGAGGCGGCCGTGCTCCCAGCCGCCTCCGGCAGCCATTGTCTGCGCGAGATACCCGCCATGCGCCTTGTCGTTGCCATGCTTCTCTGTCTGCTGGGTCCGATGGCAGGCGCTTCGGCGCAGTCGACCGACGATCTGCTGGCCAAGTTCGCGTCGACCAAGTTCGACGACATCGAGGCCGGCATCAACGGGCTCGCCACCAGCGGCGACAGCCGCGCGCTGCCGGTGCTGCAGGCGCTGACCGATGGCAGGCTGCTGCTGGCGGCCGACAAGCACGCCTATATCAAGGCCGCCGACGGCAGCCTGATCGATGCCGGAACCGGCGATCCGGCCCCGGCCGAAGTGACGGCGGCCAGCCTCAAGGCGGTGCGGGTCAACAACCGCATCAGGCGCGCCGTCGAGGCCGCCATGGGCGGGCTCACGCTGCTGAGCGCGGACCCGGTCAAGCGGCAGGAAGCGGCACAGGCCGTGCTCCGCTCGCGCGAGGCCAGCATCCTCCCCGTCCTCGAGCAGGCGCTGGCGCAGGAGCAGGACGAGGGCATCAAGCTGGCGCTGGCCCAGGCCCGGGCCGCCATCGTGCTGGGCCAGGCCAACGCCGCCGCG
>JBATRI010000163.1:0-26287 GCA_049292515.1 Geminicoccaceae bacterium | reverse complement strand
GGGTTGCTAAGCGCGTCCTTCAGCGGTGCGACGCCCCTGGCGTCGAGCCTGCCGCCGCCATTGGCATCGAGGGCGGCGAAGACGGCGCCGGCGGCCACCTTCTCCCGGTCGCCGGCGATGCTGCCCTTGACCGTGCTGCCGAAGACGTTGTGGCCGTTGCTCAGCGTGATCGTGCCCGCGAGGTCGTCGGCGAACCCGGCGCTGCCGCGCGCCTGGAAATTGCCGGCGACGATCGTGTTGGCGACGACCAGGGTGCCGGAGCCGGCGATGCCGCCGCCGGTGCCGTAATCGTAGCCCGAGGCGTCGGGGATCAGGTTGCCGGTGATGGTGCAGCCGACGAAGCTGGCGCTGCCGCCGAACTTCACGCCGCCGCCGGGGACCGGGCCGTAATGCTTGCCGGTGGCATTGTCGGCGACGGTGGTGTTGCTGAGGCTCAGCGTGCTGGCCTGGGCGAAGATGCCACCGCCGCCGGAGCCGTAGCCGAAATTGCGCGAGACGTTGCTCGCGGCCACGCTGGCCGTGCTGCCGGTGAGGTGGATGCCGCCGCCGCCGCCCTTGTAGCGGAACCCCTTGGCGGCGTTGGCGGTGATCGCGGTCCGCTCGATCGTGGCCGCGCCGCCGTCGGCGAGGTTGATGCCACCGCCATACTCGGCGTAGTTGCCGCTGATCTCGCTGTCGGCGACGCTGACCCGGCCGTTGGCGCCGGCGGCGACGCCGCCGCCATTGCCGCCGCCGTAATAGCCGCCGGTGACATTGTCGCTGATCGTGCTGCGGCGGATGGTCAGCGCGCTCTGGGGGCCGGCATAGATGCCGCCCCCGTTGCCGCCGCTGCTGTCGTCGTCCGGGTCGCGGGTATCGTTCGCGGTGACGCTGCAGTCGGTGAGGGTCAGTGCTGCGCCGCCGGTGAGCGCGATGCCGCCGCCCGGCTGCCCGCCGGTGCGGCCATTGGTGAGCACGAGGCCGTTGAGCCGGGCCTGGGTGCCCTTGCCGGCGATGCTCAGCACGCGGCTGGCCTCGTCGGCATCGACGGTCGTGGGCGCACCGCCGCCGCTGCCGTCGATCACCACCGAATTGGTGACCTTGAGCTCGCCGCCCGTGAGCACGAGCCTGCGCCCTGCCACCGCGGCGGTGAAGCGGATGGTGTCGGCGCCGGCGCCGGCATTGGCCTGGGCCACGGCCTCGCGCAGGCTCAACTTGCCGTCGCCTGGATCGACGATGTCGGCCTGCGTGCTCACGGTCAAATAAGCCATCAATCCGCTCCCTTGCATAATCGACAAGCCCGAAAGGGGCAGGTTAACCATTATTGGGGAGCTGGCTAGGCGGCACCGGCATCCCCCAGTACGTATTTCGCCCGAAAGGCCCACGGCGGCCAACCGCAGAGTGGACATTACATGGGTCTATACTGTGCCATAACACGCGTAATTTCGGTAAATGCGCGTGCAATTAAGTATGCTCTATAGAGAATGCGTTGATGGGTGGATCATCCATTAATGTATATATGCTTCAAGCGACGTTCTATTCTCATGCATGGGGGGTGATCGCCGGCATCGGGGCTGCCGGTGCCCGCGGCGCATCGGTGAGCCGAATCCCGTCCAGGCTCGCCAGCACGACCGTCGGCCAACAGCGCCACGGGACGGTCGCGGCCGTGCCCGAACCGCACGATCTTCGGCCGCGCCTGGAAGACAATCGACCCGGGCTGCGGGTGACGCCGGAGTTTCCTGCTCCGGCCCGCCTTGACAGCCCTCGGACCCACCTCTAAAGACCCGCCCACGCTTTGGGGACGTAGCTCAGTTGGTTAGAGCGCCGGCCTGTCACGCCGGAGGTCGCGGGTTCAAGTCCCGTCGTCCTCGCCACAGCGCATCTTCGAAATCCCAAATATGCCAGATATTTAGTGCGGCGCAGCGGCGAAAGCGCGCAAGTGCGAAGGCTTGGCTTTTGAACGATGCCAGCCTATCTTCCGCCTCGCACCCAGCCGCCGGCTCGAAGCGGCAGGGGAGGGCGCCTCGAAGCTGGTCAGTCCAATGATGCATGGCTATCTCGCCGAGTACCTGCCCATCCTGATCTTTCTCGGGATCGCGGTGGCGTTGGCGGCGATCATCCTTCTGGCTTCGGTCGTGATCGCGCCGCAGCGGCCCGACCGCGAGAAGCTGTCGGCCTACGAGTGCGGCTTCGAGCCGTTCGAGGATTCGCGCGGCAGGTTCGACGTCCGCTTCTACCTGGTGGCGATCCTGTTCATCATCTTCGACCTCGAGGTCGCCTTCCTGTTCCCCTGGGCGGTGACCCTGGGGCAGATCGGGCTGTTCGGGTTCTGGTCGATGATCGTGTTCCTGGGCGTGCTGACCGTCGGGTTCATCTACGAATGGCGCAAGGGAGCCCTCGAATGGGAGTGACCGCAGCAGCTTCCGTGCCGGCCGTCACCGCACAGCCGCATCTGTTCGACAACGTCCAGGCGGGGCTCGAGCAGGACGGGTTCTTCGTCACCAAGCTCAACGACCTCGTGAACTGGGCGCGGTCGGGCTCGATGTGGCCGATGACCTTCGGGCTCGCCTGCTGTGCCGTCGAGATGATGCACGCGGCGGCCTCGCGCTACGACCTCGACCGGTTCGGCCTGGTGTTCCGCCCGAGCCCGCGCCAGTCCGACGTGATGATCGTGGCCGGCACGCTGTGCAACAAGATGGCGCCGGCGCTGCGCAAGGTCTACGACCAGATGGCCGAGCCGCGCTACGTGCTGTCGATGGGCAGCTGCGCCAATGGCGGCGGCTACTACCATTTCAGCTATGCCGTGGTGCGCGGCTGCGACCGGATCGTTCCGGTCGACGTCTACGTGCCGGGCTGCCCGCCCACGGCCGAGGCCCTGGTCTACGGCATCCTGCTGTTGCAGAAGAAGATCCGGCGTACCGGCACCATCGTGCGCTGAGCCGGCTTCGGCCGGCCGCTTGGGGGAGACACTCATGGGCGCCCATATCTGGACGCAGCCGCAGGGCGCGCTCGAAGAGATGCTGGGTACGATCGAGGCCGTGCTCGACGAGGTGCTGGTCGACCGCAAGATCGCCTACGGCGAGCTGTCGATCACGGTAACCGGCAGTGCGATCGCCCGGGTGCTGACCTATCTGCGCGACGAGCCGTCCTTGCTGTTCAAGGAGCTGGTCGATCTGTGCGGCGTCGATTACCCGGCCCGCGAGCGACGCTTCGACGTGGTCTACCATCTGCTGTCGCTGCACCATAACCAGCGCCTGCGGGTCCGGGTCGAGACCGACGAGGCGACGCCGGTGCCGTCGGTGATCACGGTCTATCCGACCGCCGGCTGGTTCGAGCGGGAAGCCTGGGACATGTACGGGATCCTGTTCTCGGACAATCCCGACCTGCGCCGGATCCTCACCGATTACGGCTTCGAGGGGCATCCGCTGCGCAAGGACTTCCCGATGACCGGCTATGTCGAGATGCGCTACGACGAGGAGCAGAAGCGCGTCGTCTACGAGCCGGTGCAGTTGCGCCAGGATCTGCGCAGCTGGGATTTCCTGTCGCCGTGGGAGGGAAGCGGCGGGCTGCTGCCCGGTGACGAGAAGGCCAGCACCTGACCTGACCGGCCGACCGGCCCCGACAAGCGACGCCTTAAGGATCGAGCCCGAGGACGCGATGCCCGAAATCGAGATGCGCAACTACACCATCAATTTCGGGCCGCAGCATCCGGCCGCGCACGGCGTGCTGCGCCTGCTGCTCGAGATGGACGGCGAGGTGGTGGAGCGGGCCGATCCGCATATCGGCCTGCTGCATCGCGGCACCGAGAAATTCATCGAGATCCGGCCCTACCTGCAGTCGATCCCCTATTTCGACCGCCTCGATTACTGCGCCATGCTGATGCAGGAGCACAGCTTCGTGCTCGGCGTCGAGAGGCTGCTCGGTGTCGAGCCGCCGATCCGGGCGCAGTACATCCGGGTCCTGTTCGACGAGATCACCCGCATCCTCAACCACCTGCTCAACGTCACCGCGATGGCGCTGGACGTCGGCGCCATGACCCCGCTGCTCTGGATGTTCGAGGAGCGGGAAAAGTTGATGGAGTTCTACGAGGCCGTCTCAGGCCAGCGGATGCACGCGAACTATTACCGGTTCGGCGGCGTCAACCGCGACATGCCGAAGGGCCTCGAGGAGCGGATCTCGGCCTGGATCGACCAGTTCGGGCCGCGCCTCGACGATGTCGACGATCTCTTGAGCGAGAACCGCATCTTCAAGCAGCGCACCGTCGACATCGGCGTGGTCAGTGCCGAGGACGCCATGGCCTGGGGCTTCTCCGGCCCCTGCCTGCGGGCATCCGGCGTGCCTTGGGATCTGCGCAAGTCGCAGCCCTACGAGGTCTATGACCGGATGGATTTCGATATCCCGGTCGGCAAGAACGGCGACTGCTGGGACCGCTATCTCGTGCGCATGCTGGAGATGCGCGAGTCCTTGAAGATCATGCGCCAGTGCCTGGCGCAGATGCCCGGGGGCCCGGTCCGGGTCGCGGACCAGAAGGTGACCCCGCCGCCCAGGGCCGAGATGAAGCGCTCGATGGAAGCGCTGATCCATCACTTCAAGCTCTACACGGAAGGCGTGCACGTGCCGGCGGGCGAGGTCTACGCTGCGATCGAGAGTGCCAAGGGCGAATTCGGCGTCTATCTCGTGGCCGACGGCACCAACAAGCCGTGGCGCTGCAAGATCCGCTCGCCCGGCTACGTGCATCTCGAGGCCCTGGATTTCATGAGCAAGAGCCACACCCTGGCCGACGTGCCGGCGATCATCGGCTCGATCGACATCGTGTTCGGGGAGATCGACCGGTGAGTGCTCCTGCCGGCAAGCCAGTGGTCCAGGGCGAGATGGCGCCCGAGATCGAAGTATTCGACTTCACGCCAGAGAACCTGGAGCAGGTGAAGGTCATCCTCTCCAAGTTCCCGGAGCCGCGCAAGCAGAGTGCCGTACTGCCGCTCCTGCATCTGGCCCAGGCCCAGCACGGCGGCTGGCTGCCGCGGGCCTGCCTCGACCGGGTGGCCGAGATCCTGGAGATCCCGCCGATCCGCGTCTATGAGGTCGCCAGCTTCTACGACATGTACAACACGGTCCCGGTCGGGCGGATCCAGGTGCGGGTCTGCACGACGACCCCGTGCTGGCTGTGCGGCTCGGACGACGTGGTGCGCGCCTGCAAGGAGGCGCTGGGCGTCGGCATCGGCGAATCGACGCCGGACGGGCGCTTCTTCCTGCGCGAGTTCGAGTGCCTGGGCGCCTGCTCCAACGCCCCGGTGCTGTGGGTCGACGACGATTTCTACGAGGACCTCGACTATGCCGGGACCAAGGAGGTCCTGGAAGCGCTGCAGCGCGGCGAGCGACCCACGCCCGGTCCGCAGAACGGGCGCAAGAACGCGATGCCGCTCGGCGGCAAGACGACCCTCCTGGACGCGGGTGACTGACCGGCCATGCTGCACGATCGCGACCGCATCTTCACCAACCTGTACGGCGAGTTCTCACCGGGTCTCGAGGCCGCGCGCAAGCGCGGCGACTGGGACGGCACCGCCGGCTTCATCCAGCAGGGCCGCGACTGGCTGGTGCAGCAGGTCAAGGACAGCGGGCTGCGCGGGCGCGGCGGCGCCGGCTTCGGCACCGGCCTCAAATGGTCGTTCATGCCCAAGCAGTCGACCGGCCCGTCCTATCTCGTCGTCAACGCCGACGAGTCCGAGCCCGGCACCTGCAAGGACCGGGAGATCATGCGCCACGACCCGCACAAGCTGGTCGAGGGCTGCCTGATCGCCGGTGCGGCCATGGGCTGCACGGCCGGCTACATCTATATCCGCGGCGAGTTCATCCGCGAGGCCGAGGCGCTGGAGACGGCGATCCAGGAGGCCTATGCCGACGGTCTGCTGGGCAGGAACGCTGCCGGCTCCGGCTACGACTTCGAGCTCTACCTGCACCGAGGTGCGGGCGCCTACATCTGCGGCGAGGAGACAGCCCTCATCGAGAGCCTCGAGGGCAAGAAGGGCCAGCCGCGGCTCAAGCCGCCGTTCCCGGCCATGGTCGGGCTCTACGGCCGGCCGACCACGGTCAACAATGTCGAGACCATCGCCGTCGTGCCGACCATCCTGCGGCGTGGCCCGTCCTGGTTCGCGGGCTTCGGCCGGCCGAACAACACCGGCACCAAGGTCTACTGCATCTCCGGCCACGTGAACCGCCCCTGCGTCGTCGAGGACGAGATGGGCATCCCCCTCAAGGCCCTGATCGAGCGGCATTGCGGCGGCGTGCGCGGCGGCTGGGACAATCTGCTGGCGGTGATCCCCGGCGGCTCGTCGGTGCCGCTGCTGCCGAAGTCCGTCTGCGACACGGTGCGGATGGACTTCGACGCCTTGCGGGAAGTACAGAGCGGTCTCGGGACCGCCGGCGTCATCGTGATGGACAAGTCCACGGACATCGTGAAGGCGATCGCGCGGCTGTCGAAATTCTACATGCACGAGTCCTGCGGGCAGTGCACGCCGTGCCGGGAGGGGACCGGCTGGCTGTGGCGGATGATGACGCGGATGGCCGAGGGCCGGGCCAGGGTCGAGGAGATCGACCTGCTCTACGACGTCACCAAGGAGATCGAGGGGCACACGATCTGCGCGCTGGGTGATGCGGCGGCATGGCCGGTGCAGGGGCTCTTGAAGAACTTCCGCCCCGAGATCGAGCGGCGGATCGCCGAGTACACGAAAGAGACGCGGCGCGCGGCCTGAGCGGGCGGGTCGTTGCAGATGGAAACGGGGCTAGGGGCCAGCGCATGCCGAAGCTGACGATCGATGGACAGGAGGTCGAGGTCCCGCCGGGCTCGACCGTGCTGCAGGCGTGCGAGGCCGCCGGCCGCGAGGTGCCGGTGTTCTGCTTCCACCCGCGGCTGAACATCGCCGGCAATTGCCGGATGTGCCTGGTCGAGATCGAGAAGATGCCCAAGCCGCAGGCGTCCTGCGCCTTGCCGGTGGCCGAGGGCATGGTGGTCAAGACCGACACCCCCACCGTGCACAAGGCCCGCAAGGGCGTGCTCGAGCTGCTGCTGATCAACCATCCGCTGGACTGCCCGATCTGCGACCAGGGCGGCGAGTGCGACCTGCAGGACCTGACCCTGTTCTACGGGCCGGACCATTCCCGCTTCGCCGAGAACAAGCGGCCAGTGGCCGACAAGTACATGGGCCCGCTGATCTCGACCCACATGACGCGCTGCATCCACTGCACGCGCTGCATCCGCTTCATCGGCGAGGTGGCCGGGGTCGAGGAGCTGGGTGCGGTCCATCGCGGCGAGCACATGGAGATCACGACCTGGGTCGAGAAGGCGCTGACCTCGGAGCTGTCGGCCAACATCATCGACGTCTGCCCGGTGGGTGCCCTGAACTCCAAGCCCTACGAGTACCGGGCGCGGACCTGGGAGCTGCGCAAGACCGAATCGATCGACGTGCTGGACGCGGTCGGCAGCAACATCCGCGTCGACGCCCGTGGCAGCGAGGTGATGCGCATCCTGCCGCGGCTCAACGAGGACGTGAACGAGGAGTGGATCTCCGACAAGACCCGCTTCTCCTGCGACGGCCTGAAGCTCCGCCGCCTCGACGTGCCCATGGTCAAGCAGGGCGGCGGCCTGCAGCCGGCCGAGTGGAATGACGCCTTCGCCGCGATCAAGGCGCGGCTGGCCGGCATCGACGGCAGCAAGGTCGCCTTCGTCGTGGGCGACCTCGTCGACTGCGAGACCATGGTGCTGGTGCGCGAGCTGGCCCAGCGCCTGGGCACCCCGCATGTGGACTGCCGCCAGGACGGGGCGCGGCTCGCGGCCGGCGAGCGCGCGGGGTACATCTTCAACACCAGCATCGCCGGGATCGAGCAGGCCGATGCCTGCCTGCTGATCGGGACCAACCCGCGCTGGGAAGCGCCGCTGATCAACGCCCGGCTGCGCAAGCGCTGGCGGGCCGGCGGCTTCAAGGTGGCGCGGATCGGCGAGCCCCATCCGCTGACCTATCCGGTCGAGGAGCTGGGTGCGGGCACCGACACGCTGGCGGCGCTCGCCCGCGGCGAGCTCGCCTTCGCCGAGACGCTGAGGCAGGCCAAGCAGCCGATGGTGATCGTCGGCATGGGGGCGCTGGCCCGCGCCGACGGGCCAGCGGTGCTGAACATGGCGGCCCAGCTGACCACCGTCACCGACGAGTGGAACGGCTTCAACGTGCTGCACACCGCGGCCGCCCGCGTCGGCGGGCTCGATCTGGGCCTGGTCCCGGGCGAGGGCGGGCGCGACGTCGAGGCGATCCTCGCGGGTTGCGAGTCGGGCGAGATCGAGGTGGTGTTCCTGATCGGCGCCGACGAGATCGACACGAGCCGGCTGGGCAAGGCGTTCGTGGTCTACCAGGGCCATCACGGCGATCGCGGCGCGGCCGCGGCCGACGTGGTGCTGCCCGGTGCCGCCTACACCGAGAAGAACGCCAGCTGGGTCAACACCGAGGGCCGGCTGCAGCGCGGCAAACTCGCCGTGTTTCCGCCCGGCGAGGCCAAGGAGGATTGGAAGATCCTGCGCGCCCTCTCCGAGGTGCTGGACCGCAAGGTGCCGCTGGACACGCTGGGCCAGGTGCGCGCCCGGATGGTCGAGCTGGCGCCGGTGCTGGGGGCGATCGACCGGGTCGAACGGGCCAGGTGGGTAGCCCCGGGCCAAGCCGGCGATCTCGACCGGGCGCCGTTCCAGCCGCCGATCACCGATTTCTACCTCACCAACAGCATCAGCCGCGCCTCGCCGACGATGGCCGAATGCAGCGCCATCTTCGTCGGCGGCGAGGTCGGAGCGACTGGCACCCATGGCTGAGATCTGGTCCGGCATGGTCTGGCCCGTCGCGCTGACGGTGCTGCAGATCCTCTTGATCGTGGTGCCGCTGCTGGTGGCGGTGGCCTATGTCACCTATGCCGAGCGCAAGGTGATCGGCGCCATGCAGCTGCGCCAGGGGCCGATGACGGTGGGCCCGTTCGGCCTGCTGCAGCCCCTGGCCGACGGCCTCAAGCTGTTCGTCAAAGAGACGATCATCCCGTCCGGCGCCAACAAGGTCGTCTTCCTGATGGCGCCGATGGTGACCTTCATCCTGGCGCTGATCGGCTGGGCGGTGATCCCGTTCGGCGAGGGCCTGGTGCTGGCCGACATCAATGTGGGCGTGCTCTACCTGTTCGCGATCAGCTCGCTGGGCGTCTACGGCGTCATCATGGCCGGCTGGGCGTCGAACTCGCGCTACGCCTTCCTGGGTGCGCTGCGCAGCTCCGCGCAGATGGTCAGCTACGAGATCGCGATCGGCCTGATCATCCTCAGCGTGCTGGTCACCGTGGGCTCGCTCAATCTCTCGGACATCGTGCGCGCGCAGACGCATGTGTGGTTCTTCATCCCGCACTTCCCGATGTTCATGATCTTCATCGCCTCGATCCTGGCCGAGACCAACCGGCACCCGTTCGACCTGCCGGAGGACGAGGCGACCCTGGTCACCGGCTACAACGTCGAATACAGCTCGATGGCCTTCGCGCTGTTCTTCCTCGGCGAGTACGCCAACATGATCCTGATGAGCGGGATCACCGCGGTCCTGTTCCTGGGCGGCTGGCTGCCACCGTTCAACATCTTCCCGTTCACGCTGATCCCGGGGCCGCTCTGGTTCATCCTGAAGATCTGCTTCGTGCTGTTCATCTTCTTCTGGGCGCGGGCGACCCTGCCACGCTACCGCTACGACCAGCTGATGCGGCTGGGCTGGAAGGTCTTCCTGCCGCTGTCGCTGCTCTGGGTGGTGCTGACGGCGGGCTTCCTGCTCGCGTTCGATCTCCTGCCGAATTCCGGAGGCTGACATGGCCACCCTCGACAGCATGGCGCGCACGCTGCTCTGGCGGGAGCTGGTGACCGGCTTCAGCATGACCTTGCGCTACATGTTCAAGAAGAAGGTCACGCTGAACTACCCCTACGAGAAGGGGCCTCTGGGTCCGCGCTTCCGCGGCGAGCACGTGCTGCGGCGCTATCCCAACGGCGAGGAGCGGTGCATCGCCTGCAAGCTGTGCGAGGCGGTCTGCCCGGCGCAGTGCATCGTCATCGAGAGCGAGCCCCGCGCCGACGGCAGCCGCCGGACCACGCGCTACGACATCGACATGACCAAGTGCATCTACTGCGGCTTCTGCGAGGAGGCCTGCCCGGTCGACGCCATCGTCATGGGCCCGAACTACGAGTTCGCCGCCGAGACGCGCGAGGAGCTGTTCTACAACAAGGAAAAGCTGCTCGCGAACGGCGAGCGCTGGGAGCAGCAGATCGCGGCCAACCTAGCGGCGGACGCCCCCTACCGATGACGCCTCGCGAACCCCGGACAATGGACGGCGCCCCATGACCGTCGAGCTCTTCGTCTTCTACATGCTGGCGGCAGTGACCGTGGCCTCCGGGATCATGGTGGTCTCCGCCCGCAACCCCGTGCATTCCGTGCTGTTCCTGATCCTCGCCTTCTTCAACTCGGCCGGGCTGTTCGTCCTGATCGGCGCCGAGTTCCTGGCGATGATCCTGGTCGTCGTCTATGTCGGCGCCGTGGCCGTGCTGTTCATGTTCGTGGTCATGATGCTCGACATCAACTTCCTGCGCCTGCAGGAGGGCTTCATGCAGTTCCTGCCGGTGGGGCTGCTGGTCGGGCTGATCCTGCTGGTGGAGCTGGTGCTGGTGGGCGGCACCTGGGTCGCGCGCGACGCCGCCATCGTGCTGCCGGCTGCCGGCACCGGCGTGTCGAACACCGAGGCCATCGGCAGGCTGCTCTACACCGAGTACTTCTACCTGTTCCAGACGGCCGGGATGATCCTCCTGGTGGCGATCATCGGCGCCATCACGCTGACCCTGCGCCATCGGCCGGTGCGGCGCCAGGACATCGGCCGCCAGGTCAACCGGGTCCGGGCGGAGACGATCGAGCTGCGCAAGGTGCGCTCGGGGAGCGGGATCTGATGCCGATCGCGATCTCGCACTACCTGACCCTGAGCGCCATCCTGTTCACGACCGGTGTGTTCGGGATCTTCCTCAACCGCAAGAACGTCATCATCATCATGATGTCGATCGAGCTCATCCTGCTCGCGGTCAACATCAACTTCGTCGCCTTCTCGGCCTACCTGCAGGATCTCGCGGGCCAGATCTTCGCCATGTTCATCCTCACGGTGGCGGCCGGCGAGGCCGCGATCGGGCTGGCGATCATCGTCGTCTACTTCCGCAACCGCGGCAGCATCGAGGTCGACGACATCAACATGATGCGGGGCTGAGGCGCGACCATGCTGCAAACCATTCTCGTCTTCTCGCCGGCCCTGGGTGCCTTGATCGTCGGCCTGTTCGGGCGCCGGCTCGGCGACCGCGCCTCGCAGCTGATCACCTGCGGCCTGATGGCGGTGACCGCCATCTGCGCCTGGATCAACCTGTTCGCCAATGTCGGCGAGCCGGCCTTCCAGGTGCATCTGCTGGATTGGATCAGTGTCGGCAGCTTCAGCGCCGGCTGGACGCTGCGGGTCGACTCGCTGTCGACGATCATGATGCTGGTCGTGGGCTTCATCAGCTTCCTGATCCACGTCTACTCCGTGGGCTACATGTCCCACGACAAGAGCGTCCCGCGCTTCATGGCGTATCTGTCGCTGTTCACCTTCGCCATGCTGATGCTGGTGACCTCCGACAATCTCCTACAACTGTTCTTCGGCTGGGAGGGCGTGGGCGTCGCCTCCTACCTGCTGATCGGCTTCTGGTACGAGAAGCCCTCGGCCTGTGCTGCGGCGATGAAGGCGTTCATCGTCAACCGGGTCGGCGATTTCGGCCTGGTCCTGGGTGTCGCCGCCTGCTTCCTGGTCTTCGACACGATCCAGTACGACACGATCTTCGCCGCGGTGCCGCAGTTCGCCGACACCACGCTGCATGCGTTCGGCTACGATTTCCCGACGCTCGATCTGATCGGCGTGCTGCTGTTCATCGGCGCCATGGGCAAGTCGGCGCAGCTCGGCCTGCACACCTGGTTGCCCGACGCCATGGAAGGCCCGACCCCGGTCTCGGCGCTGATCCATGCCGCCACCATGGTCACTGCCGGTGTGTTCCTGGTCGCCCGGTTCTCGCCGCTCTTCGAGTTCGCGCCATGGGCGCTGGGCATGGTGGCGTTCATCGGTGCGTCGACCGCGATCTTTGCCGCCACGATCGGGCTCACCCAGTTCGACATCAAGCGAGTGATCGCCTACTCGACCTGCTCGCAGCTGGGTTACATGTTCTTCGCCTGCGGCGTCGGTGCCTACGGCGCCGCCATCTTCCACCTGTTCACCCACGCCTTCTTCAAGGCGCTCCTGTTCCTGGGCTCGGGCTCGGTGATCCACGCCATGTCCGGCGAGCAGGACATGCGCAAGATGGGCGGATTGTGGAAGCACATCAAAATCACCTACGCCATGATGTGGATCGGCTCCCTGGCGCTGGTGGGCTTCCCCGGCTTTGCCGGCTACTTCAGCAAGGACGCCATCATCGAGGCCGCCTACGCCTCGCATAACAGCTTCCACTTCTACGCCTTCTGGATGGGCGTGCTGGCGGCGGCACTGACCTCGTTCTACTCCGGCCGGCTGATCTGGCTCACCTTCCACGGCGAGCCGCGGGCCGATCACGAGACCATGCACCACGTCCACGAGAGCCCACCGGTGATGACCGTGCCGCTGATGGTGCTGGCCGTGGGTGCCGTGTTCGCGGGCTGGCTCGGCGTCGGCATGATCGGCCCCGAGGGCGAGTTCTGGGCTGGTGCCATCTTCACCGGTGAGCACAACCACGTGCTGCACGACATGCACAGCGTGCCCTTCTGGGTGAAGCTGGCACCGATGATCGCCATGGTCGGCGGCCTCGGCCTGTCCTGGTACTGCTATCTCGGCCAGCCGGGCCTGGGGGCGCGGATCGCCGCCGCGGCCGGCCCGGTCAACCGGCTGTTCTACAACAAGTGGTACTTCGACGAGCTCTATGAGCGCATCTTCGTCCGCCCGGCCAAGGCCCTGGGCTACGCGCTGTGGCGCGGCGGTGACGTCGGGATCATCGATCGGTTCGGGCCGGACGGGGTGGCGTTGTCGACCCTGCGCACCTCGAAGCGGGCCGGGCAGCTCGAGACGGGCTACGTCTACCACTACGCCTTCGTCATGCTGATCGGCGTCGCCTTGCTGGTCAGCTGGTATCTTTACGCGACCATCGGGTGAGAATAATGGGCGACTGGCCACTGCTCTCCCTCGTCACGTTCCTGCCCTTGGTCGGGGTGGTCTTCATCATGGCCATCCGCGGCGACCCCGAGGTCGTCGCCCGCAACAGCCGGGCCGTGGCGCTGTGGACGTCCCTCGTCACCTTCCTGCTGTCGCTGATGGTGTGGGCGAATTTCGATCCAGCCCAGCCGGGCTTCCAGCTGGTCGAGAAGAGCCCGTGGCTCTCGGGCCTCGGGATCTCCTACTATATGGGGATCGACGGCATCTCGCTGTGGTTCGTGCTGCTGTCGGCGCTGCTCACGGTCGTGGTGGTGATCGGCTCCTGGTACTCGGTGAGCACCCGGATCAAGGAGTACATGATCGCGTTCCTGGTCATGGACACGCTGATGATCGGCGTGTTCTGCGCGCTGGACGCCGTCCTGTTCTACCTGTTCTTCGAGGCCATCCTGATCCCGATGTACCTGATCATCGGGATCTGGGGTCACGCGCGCCGGATCTACGCCGCGTTCAAGTTCTTCCTCTACACGCTGCTGGGCTCGGTCCTGTTCCTGGCGGCGATCCTGGTGATCTACTTCCACACCGGGACCACCGAGATTCCCGAGATCGTCTCCCGACTGGCGGCGACGCCGATCGATCTGCCGCTGCAGAAGCTGCTCTGGATCGCGATGTTCGCTTCGTTCGCGGTCAAGGTGCCGATGTGGCCGTTCCACACCTGGCTGCCCGATGCCCACGTCGAGGCGCCGACGGCAGGCTCGGTGCTGCTGGCGGGCGTGCTCCTGAAGCTCGGCGGCTACGGCTTCCTGCGCTTCTCGCTGCCCATGCTGCCGGAAGCCTCGGCCTATTTCGCGCCCTTCGTGTTCGCGCTGTCGATCGTGGCGATCATCTACACCTCCCTCGTGGCGCTCATGCAGAGCAACATGAAGAAGCTGATCGCCTACTCGTCGGTGGCCCACATGGGCATCGTCACCATCGGCATCTTCACGCCCAACGCGCTGGGCATCGAAGGTGCAATCGTGCAGATGCTGAGCCACGGCTTCGTGTCGGCCGCCCTCTTCATGGTGGTGGGTGTGCTCTACGACCGGATCCACAGCCTCGAGATCGACTCCTATGGCGGCGTCGCCAACGAGATGCCGATCTACGCCACCGTGTTCATGCTGTTCATGATGGCCTCGGTGGGGCTGCCGGGCACAAGCGGGTTCGTCGGTGAGATCCTGGTCATCGTCGGCGCGTACCAGTACTCGAGCTGGGTTGCCTTCTTTGCGGCCACCGGGATGATCCTGGGTGCCGCCTACATGCTCTGGCTCTACCGGCGGGTGGTGTTCGGTGCCCTGGTCAAGGACGCGCTGCGGGGAATCCGCGACATGCGCCCGAACGAGATCGTGGCGTTCGCGCCGCTGGTCGTGCTGGCCATCGTCATGGGCGTCTACCCCAGCCTGTTCCTCAATCCGATGCATGCCTCGGTGAACCAGCTCCTGGTACAGATCGGCGCTCCCAGCACCGATCTGGCCCTGCGCTGACGGCGGAGACGATCCATGCTCCTCGATCTCACCCCGGCCATGACCGAGGTCATCCTGTTCATCGGCTGCTTGGCGCTGCTGCTGGTGGGCGCCTTCCGCGAGCGCGATGCCGCCCAGATCCTGCCCGGCCTCGCCGCCCTGGTGATGTTCGTGGCGGCCCTGGTCGCCGTGGCGCACGACAAGACGCGCGTGCTCACCTTCGGCGGCCATTTCGTGCTCGACGGCTATGCCGTGTTCCTGAAGGTGCTGATCCTGCTCGGTGCCGGCGGGGCCCTGCTGATGGCCGGGGCGTTCATGCGCGACGAGCGCATCGACCGCTACGAGTACGCGCTGCTGGCGCTGTTCTCGACCCTCGGCATGTGCATGATGGTCTCGGCCAACAGCTTCCTCGCCCTCTATATGGCGCTGGAGCTGCAGAGCCTGGCGCTTTATGTGCTGGCGGCGTTCCATCGCGACAATCTGCGCTCGACCGAGGCGGGGCTGAAATACTTCATCCTCGGTGCCCTGGCCTCGGGCATGCTGCTCTACGGCTGCTCGCTGGTGTACGGCTTCACCGGCACCATCCAGTTCGACGCCCTGGCCCAGCTCTGGCAGGCGGGCACCGGTGCGGCGCTGCCGCTGGGGGCCCTGGTCGGGCTGGTCTTCATCGTCGCCGGCCTCGCCTTCAAGATGTCGGCGGTGCCGTTCCACATGTGGACGCCGGACGTGTACGAGGGCTCGCCCTCGCCGGTGACCGCGTTCATGTCGGCCGCACCCAAGGTGGCGGCGGTCGGCCTCGCCGTCCGCGTGCTGTTCGGCCCGTTCGGGACCTGGGTCGACCAGTGGCAGCAGATCGTGATCGCCATCTCGATCGCGTCCATGGCGCTGGGTGCCTTCGCCGCCATCGGCCAGACCAACATCAAGCGCCTGATGGCCTATAGCGGCATCGCCAATGTCGGCTTCGCGCTGGTGGGCGTGGCGGCGGGCACGTCGGCCGGCGTCAACGGCACGCTGGTCTACATGGCCATCTACATGGTGATGACGCTGGGCACCTTCGCCTGCATCCTGATGATGCGCCGGCAGGGCCGCTACATCGAGACCATCGCCGATCTCGCCGGCCTGTCCCGCGGGCGGCCGATGATGGCGCTGGCGCTGGCGGTGCTGATGTTCTCCCTGGCCGGCATCCCGCCCTTGGCCGGCTTCATCGGCAAGCTGTACGTGTTCAAGGCCGCGATCGACGCCGGCCTGCTGTGGTTCGCGGTGGTGGGTCTGCTGCTGTCGGTCGTGGGTGCCTACTATTACCTGCGGATCGTCAAGCTGATGTATTTCGACGAGCCGGCGGAGCCGTTCGACGCGTCGCCGTCGATGCGGGTGAGCGTGGTCGCCGGGGTCTGCGCGGCGCTGCTGCTGTTCTTCATGCTGCCGTTCGTGGCCTCGCCGCTCCTGTCGACGGCGGCGACGGCGACGGCGGCCCTGACCAGGTGACCGGGGTCGATATCGGCCACGGTTTCCGTGCGCTCGAGTTCGGCCCCGTCACCAGCACCAACGACATTGCCCGCAGCCTCGCCGACGATGGCGAGCCTGCCGGTCTGTTCGTGTGTGCCGAGACACAGACCGCCGGGCGCGGCCGGCACGGGCGCAGCTGGCAGTCGCCGGCCGGCAACCTGCACGCGACGCTGATCCTGCGCCCAGGGCGCCCGATGGCGGAGATCGCCACCCTGTCGCTGGTCATGGCGTTGGGGCTGGCGCAGGCGGTCGAGGCGCTCTCCGGCGGTGCCGTCCGGCCGCGGCTCAAATGGCCGAACGACGTGCTGATCGACGGCGCGAAGCTCTCCGGCATCCTGCTGGAAGGGGCGTCGGACGGGCGTGGCGGCTGCCAATGGCTGATCGTTGGCATCGGGGTCAACGTGGCGGCCTCGCCCGGCGAGGCCGTGCCCTACCCGACGACCAACCTCGTGGCGGCCGGCCTGCCGACGGTAACGCCGATGCTGCTGCTGGCGGCGATGGCGACAGCCTTGCGGCCCCTCTTGGACCGGTGGGAAGCGGCGGGCTTCGCAGGCCTGCGTCCGGACTGGCAGGAGCGGGCCGCGGGCGTCGGCTCGGTCGTCGAGATGCGGCTGGGCGAGCGAGCCGTACGCGGGCGCATGCTTGAGATCGACGAGACCGGCGCGATCCGGCTGGAGACCGCCTCCGGTGCCGTCGAGCGCTTCACCGCGGGCGAAGTCGTCCTCGGCTGAGCGGCTCAGGCGGCCGGCGATGCCGTGACATCGCCGGCCCGCTATCGTAATCACCTGGTTGGTGACTGGTGACTTGGCCGAGCAGCGGAAATGCCGTTTGGAACCGACTGGATGGCGATCTGTCGCCTCATTGGCGACAAGCAGATACGCCTCGAGCAAACATGCACTCATGCTGACTCGCTAGGTGGAACAAGTATCAGATGCAAAGGTTATTGCTTAGTCAGGTTAAATCCACACTTAAATGCGGGATTATTACTATAAAGCGACAATGATATAATATTTCCATTCGTTACAGCGCCGATCTCTGTCATCGGATTAGTGGAAAAAGCTCCACATCCAGCGATCTTTGCGCCACTGGTATTTGTAAGCGTCACGCCCCAAATCTTTGAGCCGACCTCCGGCAACTTGTCAATTTTGGCCGCTATGAGCGGAGTTAAAAACGGATGGCCTGCTGATACGGGCCCAGTGGCGACCGCAAACTCGACCCGGACAGCGCTTAAAGCGCAGGAGAAGTTACTTTGTATCCGACCAGTTGCCGTTGTTATATTGGCCACAGTGCATAAAGTGCCGTCGGAAGCCTTGTACGTGCCTGGTGGTATAACCATGCTCGTGACAAGTGGCGATGCCGTCGCCGTTACCTTGGCAGTTGGAGATACCACTCCGGATGGGCTTATGGTGAGCGCAACCGTTACATCGTAATATTTTACATTGCCGAGATTATCTTGGATCGGTACAACGAATGCCCGGAAATTATTGTCCAGTGCATAGCTTGCGCTCTTTTCCAGCATCGCCTTCTGCTGCGCAGAGGCGGCGCCCGGTACGAGTGTGGCGACGGCAACACTGATCGGCACCAGCAATCGAGAGAATGCATACGTAGCTTGATGAAATAGGCGTAATTTCGTCATTGTCGCCTCCATGGGAGCATTTGATTGAAATCAAGCCATCAATTTGGTGTAGGCTAACCAGTCACAGGTCTGTGTGAATTCACACAATTGCTTGTCGGTTTGGTCGCCTTGAGAAAGAATTTATCGTCTCGCCCAAGACTTCCGGTCGGGCGCCTGGCGCAGCCACGGCAGGGGCGCCGCGGTTCGGACGCGACCAGCGCATCGTCGGCCCGTGCTTGCGGCGGCAATCAATGCTCGCCTGCGAAGTGCTGCCGCGTCGCGACACGACCGGCATTGGCACGCCCCGCCTGTTTCTACGCTCTGGCCCTGCGCCCCCGCTGGCGCTAGAAGGGGCGCCAGCACTCGGCTCGGCCGATCCTGAAAGTGGAATTGGAGGGAATGCTTCTCGCCATCGACGTCGGGAACACGAACACCGTGTTTGCGCTCTACCGTGGCGAGGAGCCGGTAGGGCAATGGCGGCTGTCGACCAATCGCGACCGCACGGCCGAGGAATATGCCGTAGCCCTGATTCAGCTGATGCATTTGAAGGGCTACTCGCAGGATGATGTCGAGGCGATCGTCATCTCCAGCGTCGTGCCGCAGACGGTGATCGGGCTGCGCTGGATGAGCCGCGACTATTTCGGCTGCCGGGCCTTCGTGGTTGGCGAGGATCTCGATTTCCCGATCAAGATCAATCTCAACAACCCGCGCGAGGTCGGCGCCGACCGCGTCGTCAATGCGCTGGCCGCGAAGAAGCGCTACAAGCCGCCGTTGATCATCGTCGATTTCGGCACCGCCACCACGTTCGACGTCGTCAACGACGAGGGCAGCTATTGCGGCGGCGCCATCGCACCGGGCATCAACCTGTCGCTGGAGGCGCTGCACCAGGCCGCGGCCAAGTTGCCGCGCATCGCGGTCGAGCCGCCCGAGAACGTGATCGGCACCTCCACCATAGGCGCCATGCAGTCCGGGGTGTTCTGGGGCTATGTCGGCTTGATCGAAGGCCTGGTCGGCCGAATTCAGCACGAGTACGGCGCGCCGATGACGGTCATCGCCACCGGCGGCCTCGCACCACTATTTGCCAAGCGCTGCCCGGCCCTGCAGCACATCGACCGTGACCTGACCATGGCCGGGCTCCTCGAAATGTATGCCATCAACCGCGAGCTGATCCGCTCCGGAAAGGGACAGACCGCGTGAAGCCATTTTCGGATCTGCGTTTCGTGCCACTCGGTGGGGTGGGCGAAATCGGCGTCAATACGTACCTCTATGGTCTCAAGAACCGCTGGATCATGGTCGATCTTGGGCTCGGCTTCGCCGACGAGACCCTGCCGGGCGTCGACATCGTGCTGCCCGACCTGCGCTTCATCGAGCAGCAGCGCTCGCAGCTGGACGGCCTGATCCTGACCCACGCCCACGAGGACCATCTGGGTGCGGTGCCCTATCTGTGGCCGCGGCTGCGCTGCCCGATCTGGTGCACGAAGTTCACCGCGGCCGTGCTGCGGGCCAAGCTCGGCGAGACCGATTTCGGCCGCGAGGTGCCGATCCGCATCGTCGAGCCCGGCCAGAACTTCCGCGTCGGCGGCTTCGACTGCCGCTTCGTCCACGTCACCCACTCGATCCCGGATGCCAACGCGCTGGTGCTGGATACGCCGTTCGGGCGGCTGCTGCACACCGGCGACTGGAAGCTCGACCCGGCGCCGCTGGTCGGCGAGCGGACCGACGAGCTGGCACTGGAAACGCTGGGCAAGGAGGGAGTACTGGCGATCATGTGCGACAGCACCAACGTGCTGTCGCCCGGCACCTCCGGCTCCGAGGCGGAGGTGCGCGAGAGCCTGACCAAGCTGATCGCGAGCCAGCCCAACCGCGTCGTGCTGACGAGCTTCGCCTCGAACGTGGCGCGGCTGGAGACGGCGATGCTGGCGGCGCGCGCCGCCGGGCGCGAGCTGTTCGTGGTCGGCCGGTCGATGCGGCGGATGATCGATGCCGCGCGCGAGGTCGGCTACCTGCAGAACGTGCCGCCGATCCGCGACGAGCGCGAGGCCGACCTGCTGCCGCGCAAGAAGGTGCTCTATCTGTGCACCGGCAGCCAGGGCGAGGCCAGGAGTGCTCTGGTCCGCATCGCCGGTGGCCAGCATCCGCGGGTGCGGATCGAGCCCGACGACACGGTAATCTTCAGCGCCAAGATCATCCCCGGCAACGAGCGCACGCTCTACAACCTGCACAACCAGCTGGTCCGCAGCGGCATCGACGTGATCACCGAGGGCGATCATTTCGTCCACGTCTCGGGGCATCCGTGCCGGGACGAGATGGAGCAGATGTACCGCTGGATCCGGCCGCAGATCTCGGTGCCGGTGCATGGCGAGGCCCGTCACCTGCACGCGCACCAGCGCCTGGCGCAGCAGATGGGCGTGCCGCACGCGATGCTGATCGGCAACGGCGACGTCGTCCGCCTGGCGCCGGATGCGCCCAAGGTGATCGACGAGGTGCCGGTGGGCCGGATGGTCTCGGAGACCGACGGGCTGGTCGGCACCGGCGACGACATCTTCCGTACCCGTCGCCGGCTGATGAACCATGGCACCATCATGGCGAGTCTGGTGCTGGACGAGCACGGCAGCGTGCTGGCGGCGCCGCAGCTGACGCCTCTCGGTGCCTTCGAGCTCGAGCGCTTCGCCGAGCTGCGCGACAAGGCCTGCGATGCGGTGAGCGACGCGGTCGAGGATCTTTCCGATACCGCCGTCGCCGACGACGAGCGGGTGAGGGAGGCGGTGCGCGGTGCCATCAGGCAGGCGCTCGACCTGCCGCGGCAGCGCCGCCCGATCGTCGAGGTGCAGATAACGCGGCTGGGCGCCGACGCGTTGGCGGCGTTCGAGCCCGTCGAGGAGACAGTTCCATGATCGGTCGTCTGAATCACGTGGCCATCGCGGTGCCCGACATCGCCGCCGCCGCCAGGCAGTATCGCGACGTGCTGGGCGCCACCGTGTCGGCCGTCGAGGACCAGCCGGATCACGGCGTGCAGACCGTGTTCATCGAGCTGCCCAACACCAAGATCGAGCTTCTGGGCGTGCTCGGCCAGGATTCGCCGATCCAGGGCTTCCTCGACAAGAACCAGTCCGGCGGCATCCATCACGTCTGCTACGAGGTCGACGACATCCTGGCGGCGCGCGACCGGCTGAAGGCGCAGGGTGCGCGCGTGCTCGGGCCGGGCGAGCCCAAGATCGGCGCGCACGGCAAGCCCGTGCTGTTCCTGCACCCCAAGGATTTCAACGGCACGCTGGTCGAGCTCGAGCAGGCATGACCCCGGTCGGGGCCGCCATCACGTTCGTGATGGTGTGGTGGCTGTTTTTCTTCATGGCGCTGCCGTTCGGCGTGTCCCCGGACGACGCGCCACAGGCCGGCAATGTCGAGAGCGCGCCGTCGAGGCCGCACCTCCTGCTCAAGGCGGCAGCGGCGACCGTGCTGGCGATCGCGGCCACCTGGGGCATCGCGTGGCTGATGCAGAGCGGCCTGATCGACATCCGCCCGCACTGAGCGGTGGGCTCGGAGAGGTGAGCATGGCTTGGACGCCCGTGGCGCCGGAAGGCGCCGAGATCGATCCGACCGATCCCTATCAGCGCGAGGCGCAGACCTTTCCGCGCCTACGACCGGAGATGGCGGCGCGGCTGGGAACGTACGGGGTCGAGGAGCAGGTGGAACGGGGGACGCTGCTGTTCGAGCGTGGGCAGCGCAGCGTCGACTTCTTCTTCGTCGTCGAGGGCCGGATCGAGGTTTACGAGCGCGATCATGACGGCGTGCCCAACGTGTTCAGCGTGCTGGGTGCCGGCCAGTTCACCGGCGAGCTCGACCTGTTCAACGACCGCGAGATCCTGGTCAGCGCCCGGGCCGCCGTCGACAGCCGGGTGCTGCGGGTGTCGCGGGCCGATTTTCGCCGGCTGGTCAGCGGCGAGCCCGACATTGGCGAGATCATCCTGCGGGCACTGATCCTGCGCCGGGTCGGCCTGATCCGGCACGGGCATGGCGGGGTGATCCTGGTCGGCCCCGGCCACGGCGGCGACACGCTGCGCCTGCAGCGGTTCCTGACCCGCAACAACTACCCGCACCGGGTGCTCGATACCGAGCTCGAATCGAGCGCCGGCGCCTTCCTCGAGTGCTTCTACATCACGCCGGCCGAGCTGCCGGTGGTGATCCTGCCGGGCAATCGCCTGCTGCGGAACCCGCCGACGCCAGAGCTGGCCGACGCGCTCGGGCTGACCGAGGATCTGCATCCGGAGCAGGTGTACGACGTGGCCGTGATCGGCGCCGGGCCGGCGGGGCTGGCGAGCGCCGTCTACGCGGCCTCGGAGGGGCTGGACACGATCGTGGTCGAGGGGACGGCGCCGGGCGGACAGGCCGGGACCAGCTCCAAGATCGAGAATTATCTGGGCTTCCCGACCGGCATCTCCGGCCAGGCGCTGGCCGGCCGGGCGCAGGTCCAGGCGCAGAAGTTCGGTGCCAGGCTTGCGATCTCGCGCGCGGCCGTCGGGCTCGACTGTGACGGCACGCCCTTCCGGCTGCGCCTGGACGGCGAGCGCGCGATCCTGGCCCGGGCCGTGGTGGTGGCGACCGGAGCACGCTACCGCAAGCTCGACGTGGCGAACTATGCCCGATTCGAGGGGCAGGGCATCCACTATGCCGCCACGGCCATGGAGGCGCGGCTCTGCGGCGGGGAGGAGGTCGTAGTGGTCGGCGGCGGCAATTCGGCCGGGCAGGCGGCCATGTTCCTGTCGCGCGCGGCCGGGCACGTGCACATCCTGGTTCGCGCGGACGGCCTCGCCGCCACCATGTCCGACTATCTGGTGCAGCGGATCCTGTCCTCGCCCCGGATCACCCTGCATCCGCGCACCGAGATCACCGCCCTGGACGGCGACACCGGCCTGCGCAGCGTCACCTGGACCCATCGCGAGACCGGTGCCAGCGAGACCCGGCGGGTCGGCAACGTGTTCGTGATGATCGGTGCAGAGCCCAACACGGACTGGTTGTGCGGTTGCCTGGAGCTGGACGGCAGGGGCTTCATCGTCACCGGAACGGCCACGGGCTCGCCCTATGCTACGTCGCGGCCGGGGATCTACGCCGTCGGCGACGTGCGCTCGGGGTCGATCAAGCGGGTGGCGTCGAGTGTCGGCGAGGGCTCCGTGGTGGTGGCTGCGTTGCACGGCTTCCTCAATCCGACCGGGGCATGAGGTTTGCTGCGTACCCGGTGGTGCCTGGAGTTACTTCAACAACAAGTCCGGTCAAGTTTGGGTGATATGCTTGTCAGTTGTTTAACCTTTGTTCGGCTTTTTCTTGCCTTCGATTTTTTCGGCCTTGGCGGGCCTTGCGGCAATGGGCGCTCTCGTCTATATAAAGAGAGTGTCGACGGAGTTTCCCGAGACACCCGACTTGAGGCGTTTCCTCCCAATTAAAACCGCGGCTCGCTGCCGCGGTTTTTTTGTTGATGCGATTGCTTTCCGGCGCAAGCCCGACCGGCGGCCGCTTTCGCGTTGCCGAACGGGGGGCGCCTCCCTAGAGTGCGCCCGCCGTCAACCAGGGGCGATGTGCCGCCGATGCGACTTTCCCGTTATTTCCTGCCCGTGCTCAAGGATGCTCCGGCCGACGCCGAGATCGTCTCCCACAAGCTGATGCTGCGCGCGGGCATGATCCAGCAGCTGTCGGCCGGCATCTACAGCTGGCTGCCGCTGGGCCTCGCGGTGCTCAAGAAGGTCGAGCAGATCGTCCGCGAGGAGATGAATGCCGCCGGTGCCATCGAGATCCTGATGCCGACCATCCAGCCGGCCGACCTGTGGCGCGAGAGCGGCCGCTACGAGGCCTACGGCAAGGAGATGCTGCGCATCCGCGACCGGCACGAGCGCGACATGCTGTTCGGCCCGACCAACGAGGAGGTCGTCACCGACATTTTCCGCCGGCACGTGAAGAGCTACCGCCAGCTGCCGATGAACCTCTACCATATCCAATGGAAGTTCAGGGACGAGGTGCGGCCGCGGTTCGGCGTGATGCGCGGGCGCGAGTTCCTGATGAAGGACGCCTACAGCTTCGACGTCGACCCCGACGCGGGCAGGCGGGCCTACGACAACATGTTCCTGGCCTACTTGCGCACCTTCAAGCGCATGGGCCTGACCGCGATCCCGATGCAGGCCGAGACCGGCCCGATCGGGGGCAACATGAGCCACGAGTTCCAGATCCTGGCCCAGACCGGCGAGAGTGCGGTCTATTACGACGCCGCGTTCGAGCAGATCGACTTCACCGACCCGGACCTGGAGCCGGAGACGCTGAAGGCGCTCTACGCCGCGGCCGACGAGAAGCACGACCCCGCGGCGTGCCCGCTGCCGGCCGACCGGCTGCGCTCCGGGCGCGGGATCGAGGTGGGCCACATCTTCCATTTCGGCACCAAATACTCGGACGCGATGGGCGCCAAGGTGATGGGTCCCGACGGGACCGAGGTGGCCGTGGCCATGGGCTCGTACGGCATTGGCGTGTCGCGCCTGGTGGGCGCCCTGATCGAGGCGTTCCACGACGAGAAGGGCATCGTCTGGCCGGAGAGCGTGGCGCCGTTCCGCGTCGGCCTGGTCAACCTGCGCCCGGACGATGCCGCCACCAGCGCCATGGCCGACGATCTCTACGGCCGCCTGCAGGCGTGGGGCGTCGATGTGCTGATGGACGACCGCGACGAGCGGGCAGGGGTCAAGTTCGCCACCATGGAGCTGATCGGCCTGCCCTGGCAGGTGACCATCGGCCCGCGCGGGGTGGCGCAGGATACGGTCGAGCTGAAGAACCGTGCCACCGGCGAGACCATCACCCTGTCGCCGCCAGCGCTGATGGAGCGATTCGCCACCTGATGGCCTTCGGACGCTTCGAGCGCCTGGTCGCCTGGCGGTATCTGCGGCCGACCAGGGGCGAAGGCTTCATCTCGGTCATCGCCGGCTTCGCGCTGGTCGGCATCGCGCTGGGCGTCGGCACGCTGATCGTCGTGCTGGCGGTCATGAACGGCTTCCGCCACGAGTTGCTGGGGCGGGTGCTGGGCGTCAACGGCCATGCCACCGTGGTGGCCGGCCCCGCCGGGATCGCCGATTTCGACCAGCTCGTGGGCCGGCTGCAGGGGGCCCCGGGCCTCGTGGGCGTGATGCCCTATGTCGAGGGCCAGGTCATGGCCAGCGCCCACGGCATCGCCGCGGGGGCCCTGGTCCGCGGCGTCCGGCCGGAGGATCTGCGGCAGCGCGAGGTCATCGCCACGCACATCGTCCAGGGCTCGCTCGAAGGGCTCGACGCACCGGGCACGGCTGCCATCGGCAGCCGGATGGCCGAGCGGATGGGGCTGGGCCTCGGCGGGCAGCTGACGCTGATCTCGCCGCAGGGGGCGGCCACCGCGTTCGGCACCGTGCCGCGCATCAAGACCTTCACCGTGGCCGCGGTGTTCGAGGTCGGGATGTACGAGTACGACAACAGCTTCGTGTTCATCCCGCTGGCGGACGCGCAGGCCTATTTCCAGCTGCCGGACCGGGTGAACGCGGTCGAGATCATGGTGGCCGACCCCGACCGGATCGGCGGCTATCGCCGCGAGCTCACCGCCCGGCTGGACGGCCAGGGCCGGCTGGTCGACTGGCAACAGCTGAACTCGCACTTCTTCTCGGCGCTCCAGGTCGAGCGCAACGTGATGTTCCTGATCCTGACCCTGATCATCGTGGTGGCGGCGTTCAACATCATCACCGGCATCACCATGCTGGTGAAGAGCAAGGGCCGCGACATCGCGATCATGCGCTCGATGGGGGCGACGCAAGGGGCGATCCTGCGGGTGTTCTTCCTCAGCGGTGCCGCCATCGGCGTGGTGGGGACGCTCACGGGCTTCCTCTTGGGGCTGGCCTTCGCGCTCAATATCGGCGCCATCCGGCGCACGCTGGAGAGCCTCACCGGCACCGAGCTGTGGTCGGCCGAGATCCGCTTCCTGTCCGAGCTGCCGGCCAGGGTGGAGCTCGGCGACGTGATGAGCGTGGTCACGATGGCGCTGGTGCTGTCGTTCCTCGCCACCATCTACCCGGCCTGGCGCGCGGCCCGGCTCGATCCGGTCGAAGCGCTGCGCTATGAGTGAGCCTGCCGCCGTCCTGACCTTGCGCGGCATCCGGCGGCGGTTCGTGCAGGGGCCGGTGGCGCTGGACGTGCTGCAGGGCATCGATCTCGAGCTCGGCCGCGGCACCATCGCCGCCCTGGTCGGCCCGTCCGGCACCGGCAAGTCGACCCTGTTGCATATCGCCGGCCTGCTGGAGCGGCCGAGCGCCGGCGAGGTCAGCATCGACGGCCGTGCCTGCGGTGGCCTGGGCGACGCCGAGCGGACCCGGCTGCGGCGGGAGCGGATCGGCTTCGTCTACCAGTTCCATCATCTGCTGCCGGACTTCACGGCGCAGGAGAACGTGGCGATGCCGCTGCTGATCGCCGGCCGCGG
>JBATRI010000162.1:0-3914 GCA_049292515.1 Geminicoccaceae bacterium | reverse complement strand
CCTTCGGGCTCGGCCGCGGCCGGGCCGGCGCCCGAAGCGATCCTTTCGCGCTGCCCCGGACCGAGATCCGGCGGGGCCAGACGGGCTGGCGCTTCCTCGTCCGGCTAGCCCTGCGCGTGCCTGGGGCGTGAGCCCCGTGGCAGCTTTAAGGAGCGCTGGGTCACTGCGCCCGCTCCACGAGTCGGAAGATGGCCTCGATCTCGGCTTGGTGACCATACGTGTAGTTGACAAGATCGGGATGGGTGGCGCCCGTCTCGACTCCGATCGTAATGCCGTTCGACCCGCCCCGGTCGATGATGATAGCACCGTAATTCTTCATGCTGCGGGCAATCATCCTGCCGAACGTGCTCCTAACGCCAGAGATATGGTCCGGATCGACTGACACGGGCAGTGCCAGCCTGGAGCCGAGCGGCAGGCTGCCCGAGTAGGGCGTGCCGTTGCTCATCGCGTCACGGTCGAAAGCGGCCGCTGGCGCCGTCCAGGCGGTCGTCAGAGCCTGTGGGCCGATGCGGACCTGCAGCGCGTGTAGGATCTTCCCCCGGTAGGCCTCCTCGTCCCGTATCATGCCGGCGAACATTGGGATCATGCTGGCGGTCAGGCCGTTCATCCAGGCATCGCCCTGCCGCCAAGGCTCCATCAGCTGGTAGCGGCCGCACACAAACGAGCCAGAGCTGAGGCGGATGGCGCCATAGCACTCGAGCATGCGGCCGTCGGGCTGGATGATGTCCATGTGGCCGTCGGCCGCCGACGCCGGGACCGCATTTGGCGGTGCGCGGAATCTAACGACCGTGCTCGAGGGGATCATGCGGTCATAGTCCGCCGGAAGAACCCAGGCTCTCGTGCTCTGTGAGCTGTAGACGTTGCTGGGAAAGGGGAAGGTGACGGAAGCCTTGGCGCGGATCGCCCGCTCCACGTCGGCACTGTTGCCGGAGCGCCGCCATTGGCCGGTCGCGACTTGCCACCAATTGTCAAGATAGAGCACGTCCACGAGCGGATCGCTCGACTTCGCGTACCAGATCGGGGAGCTCCAGGCCCCACCCTCCCAGGAAGTGAGCCCGACGCGGAAGCCGGCAACCGGGCCGATTGACGAGCGCTGGGAACCGGGCGGACGGTTCCACACGCTGCCGGAGCCGAACGGGCTTGACATGTCGAAGCCCTGCACGACGATCCCAGCAAAACGGAGGCCGGTGTTGAAGCCATTGGTTTCGATCGGCTTGCGGCGGACCGCGGCCGTCACGCCGACGGGCTGACCGCTGGTGCGGACACAGAGCCGCTTGGCCTCGGCGTCCCACCACCAGTCCCAGGATCTGGCGAGGTGGGCCAACGCGATCCGGTAGCGCCCGCGTACCTCCCCGAACCAGACATCGTGCGGGCTGTTGGTGAGCGATGAGCACCAGCTGCTCCCCTGCGCCGTCCAGCCACTGACAGCGTTGGAGCCGCTGATAACCGGGTCGGCACCGGTGCCGTAGGCGCCATAGGTAATTTCGTGGCCGGGCACGGCGAGGCTCTCGCGCCAGATGCCGCCGCGCTTAAGGAGGACGCTGTCGCCCGCTCGGAGGGGCGTAACGTTGACGCGGGCGAGCGTTCGCCACGGCGTGGCGTCGGAGAGACCACTCGCGCTGTCCTTGCCCGCTTGGTCGACATGATAAGTGCTGGCCATGCCCGCCGTCGGGACGAACGGCAGCACCAGCAGGGCAGCGGCCGCCGCCCACCGGCTGAGATTCATTGGATTTCCTTGTGATGAGGAGCCGGAACGGCGCGGCACGCAGAGGGCGCAAGCCAGAGCAACCGACCGCTCATGCGACCGTCAGTTTACCTGCGTGGCACCTTCGGCTCGGCGTCGATGGCGTGAGGGAGCGGAGCGCTCAGCGCCGCCCAGAAGGCCCCAGTGCAGGACTCGACACGATCACGCTCTGTTTCGTCATGATCACCCCAAAGCTTTGTCGTGGGCCGGCCGGCGGCGCGCTGTGTCGCCCGCCTGCCCAGAGGCATGTTTATGCCGTACAAGGCTATCGTCGTCCATATAGAACAACCATAGCACGGTTTTGGGAGCTAAATAGATAAAATTCTGGATTATATCTCAATCAAAAGTTGTACCATGCGGATGCCGCGGCGCTGGCTATAGGCAGCGGAGCCTTTGGAACTTCCACGCGGGGGTGCGACAGGATACTGGGCGCCTCACACGAGGCACCATGCTGCGGTGAAGGCGGCACCCGCTCATGCTGGCAACAGTAAGCTAAGCGTTACCGCTTTGCCTTCCAGCCATCAAGTTGCGCTAAGGCGAGCATCGTTCTTGTTTGCGTTGAAAAGGCGACACAATACACGGCCTCGGGAGCATCCCTTATTGAGGCAATACGCGGCACATGAAGCCGGACGCCGTGGTCACCCGGACTGTCATCTCCTCCCAGGTCATGGCCGGGGCCAGCGGCAGCAAATAGCCGAGGCAACGGGTTCCTCCCTCAGGAGCATCGCTTCTTGAGGCAATACGAACCTCCAGCTTGGTTGTCGCCGAACTCACGACGAGCCGTCGGCGACGAATTCCGCAATAGAATGGCAATACCGCCGAATACTAATCTCGCATGAGGTTGCATACATGCCCAAATTGGACATCAACTTAGGCATCTGTACAATTGTCGAACTATCGCTGTAACGCGACGATTGAGATGTGCATTGTGCATCAATTAGGATGAACGCTTGCGGTTATTTGGGACGCTCGTCGAATGATCGCTGCGCGTCAACCGCGTTTTGTTGCGTTGGAGCGAGGTCTGACGCGCGGTGGCGAAGGCCTGATCGCCGATCTGCTTTTCCCGGGCGGTGGGGGCGCCGTCAAGGAAGGTCTGCATGGGCGTCTTGCCGTAGCAGCAGCGTCCCTGGTGCGTCCTCACCTCGTTATACAACCCTACATCACAAGACCCACGGTACCGAAGCTGGCAACGAGGTGGCGGTCGTCTACGCGTGGCATCCATGGGCTGGCCAGTTGGTTCATGTCCGCGAGGTGATCGAGCGGACGACCGGCGCATCGGCCCGGAGTGGTCTGGTCGACGCCGCAACGGAAAGCGTCCAGGAGATCCCGGTCTGGATGCTGGATGCGGCGCTCTGCCAGTCGATGCGCGCATCCGATGGGCCGGTAGCCGCTCTGCCGGCGCTGCGGACACTGTGGTCCCTTCTATCGGAGGCGATGACGCGCACATCGGCCGTGTTATCGCCTGACCCGCAGATAGCATCTCCCGATTGCCATCGTGGAGATCGCCATGCACCGCCCGCGTTGCCGTCCTCGGCGGCCAGACCACCAACTCGACTTCTTCCCATCGTCCCAAGCATTAACGCTGCTTCCAGTGCCGGGGTGGAACGACCTGCCAGAGCAGACACAGCAAGCAGTCACCGGCCTGATGAGCCGTCTGTTGGTCGCCCACGCCGGCGGCACCGCGCTGCAGCCGGGGAGCGACGGCGATGAGCGCTGAGAAGATTGCCGCACGGCACTAGGCGCGCAAGGCGGTGCTCTATGTGCGCCAGTCCTCGGCCCATCAGGTCCAGCACAACCGCGAGAGCCAGCTGCTGCAGTACGCCATGCGCGACCGGCTCGTGCAGCTGGGCTGGTCCGAGATCGAGATCTTCGACGAGGACCTCGGCTACCGAGCGGTCGCTCGTGGCGCGCCACGAAAAGGCCCGGAGCGGCGAACTCGTCGTCGGTGCGCCGTCCGAGCTATTCGACCATCCGCGAGCTGATCGTCAATTCGGCCTATGGCGGGGCCTACGCCTATGGCGAGACCGGCGTCGCTGCTCGCTGTCACGGTGCTGGCGCCACCGCGCCTCCGCGGCGCAAACCCCGCGCGGAATGGCTGGCCTTGAAGCCCGACGCGCATGAAGGTTACGTCGACTGGGGCCGCGCGGAGGCGATCCGGAAGATGGTGAGT
>JBATRI010000161.1:0-4786 GCA_049292515.1 Geminicoccaceae bacterium | reverse complement strand
GGGCTGGAGTGGCGGGTGCCGGCGCGCGGCGGCCCAGCCGGCCGCGGCGCAGGACGACCCCCATCTGCGCGGCGCCACCTAGCTGGGGCCATGGCCGAGCCCCTATATGAAGCCGGACCAGAGGCCGGACGAGGGAGATGGAGATGCTACGTTGGCTTGCCGCGGCGTTGATGGTGGCCGCATTGGCGATCGCCACGGTCGTGGGCGTGCAGGTGTTCATGCCGGCCGACGATTCTTCGGCCACGGACCAGCAGGGGGCGGTCTCGATCGGGGGGCCGTTCACGCTGACCGACCAGACCGGCAAGCAGGTGACCGATGCCGACTATCGCGGCCGCTTCATGCTGGTCTATTTCGGCTACACCTTCTGCCCCGACGTGTGCCCGCTAGGCCTGCAGACCATCGCCGCTGCGCTGGACGAGCTGCCGGCCGAAGTGCAGGACCAGATCGTGCCGCTGTTCATCACGGTCGACCCGGAGCGCGACACCGTGCCGGTCATGCGCGACTACGTGGCGGCGTTCCACCCGCGGCTGGTCGGGCTCACCGGCTCCGAGGCCGAAGTGACCGCCGCGGTCCGGGCCTACCGCGTCTATGCCAGCCGCTCGTCCGCGCCGGCCGGCGACGACGGCTACCTGGTCGACCACTCCACCTTCACCTACCTGATGGATCGCCAGGGCCGCTATCTGGCGCACTTCGGCCACGACACCACGCCGGACGAGATGGCCAAACGCATGGGCGAACTCATCTCCGCCGGCTGAGGCCCTTGCCAGACGCCTCCGATGCAGCTAAACGCTCCCGACCTTCACAGGGAACGCGCCCGTAGCTCAATGGATAGAGCATCTGACTACGGATCAGAAGGCTGGAGGTTCGAGTCCTTCCGGGCGCGCCAAACTTTTCAAGCACTTAGCGTTTTCTTGGTCCCTGGACACAGTTGGTCAGGTACCACATAGGGACCATGCGGGTTCGCAGCGCCGTACGGCCTCGGCGCGACAGCGAGGAATAGGGGCGAGCCGAAGCCCGCCCCTGCACTTTCTCTCCCCGGCGGGAGAATCCGTTCGGCGCCGCCCGATCCTACGTTGGCGGTTCAAGCCGATCGCAGGCCCTGGACATCGCGCACAGCAGCCGGACGGAGGCGGCTTCGAAGAGCTCGGAGGCGCCGGCGTGCATCTCCTTGAGCGCAATGAACTCCTTGTAAAGCTTGCTCATCGTGTCGAACAACGTCCTGTCAGCGATCGTCGCCGACAACTCCTCATCGTTCTTGGCCATGACCGCACGGGCAAAGCTGTACCCCTCGATCTCGCGGTTGGCCCGCGCAATCTTTTGCGAAAGGTCTCCCCGGTCGGGCAGCTCGACCGGGTCGAACTTCATGGCGGCTAACTCAGCATGGGTGGCAACCGGCCTCTGGTGTAGGATGATCTCGGCCATGGTCATGCCCTCCCGCCGGCGTGGCCTTCGATCGTCGCCAGCGCCGTCTCGAGCGCCGTCTCCTGGGCGTATGCCGATGTCTGGTCCGCGAAGCCGAGCTTGGTCAGGCGAAGCTGTACGGCGATGCCGGCCAAGGTGGTGGCCGGAGTCTCGGCGATCCTGTACTCGATCTCATTCCAGCGGCCGGACAGCTCGTCAAAAGGTTCCTGCTCCAGGCCGGGCGTATTGCCCTCGGCGCGCAGGGACAGGGCCTCGCGCTCCCAAGCGAGGTGCGGGTCGACGGCTTGTGCGGCGGAAGCGGCCACCAGATGCTGCAGCGTCACCCGGACCTTGGACGCCAGCCGCTGCGACAGCTCGGGCTCCGGATCGGTTTCCGCGTCGAGGACGCTGCACAGCAGCTCCATCTGGGCCAACAGCCCGGGCAGCGTCTGCGCATCGGCCTGCTCTATGGCGCGGACAAGCGGCCGTGCTTTCGCAGGGCTGAGATCAGGGTTCCAGCGGGCGCGGGCCTCGATCAGCAACGAGTCGTCGGGCGGCAGTGCAACGGGTGAACTCAAGGATACGTTGGGCATAGCCATCGCGTGGCGCTCCACGTTGGTGGTTAGGGCCTGTCGGATGTTTCAAGGCGTCCGACTGGTCCGACGTACGTACACGTACGGCGTGGCGTACAAGACGTCAAGCGGATTGACGTACATTCCGTGTTGCCGTACATTTCTGTCATGAAGACCGAGCGGCTAGAAATGCGCGTGCGTCCTGATTGGCTGGCCAAGATCGACGAGTGGCGTCGCCGACAGCCGGCAATCCCTACGCGTACTGAAGCTGTGCGTGCCTTGGTCGAGTTGGGCCTTGCCGTGGCTCAGCCGCCACAATCAGTAGAGCCGCCGTCGCCACCTGACCGATAGCCAACGAGCTGGCTGCGGCGCAGCAGCGTGGCGAGCTGGCGCGGCAAGGAGACCAAGATAGGGCACGAGATAACGTCGCGGCCGGCGACGTTATCCCCGTCACCTATGCCGAGATCGGCATCACCCGCCGCCAGGCCCACGAGTTCAAGCTCATGGCCGAGCTGCACTCCTATTCGCGCACCAGGCGAAGGTATCCGTGTCATGGGGATACCTTTGCTCGGTGGAGTTTACGCCCAAAAGGGTGAAATCTCTCCGTCGAGGTTTTCTCCAGAATCGGACTCCTGCGGATAATCAGGAAGGCCCGGAAGGGGAAGGCTTAGCGGCCTTCCCCTTTTTTGGCTTTGACTCGGCCGCTGATCGCTGCACATCCTTCAACCCTTGATGGGGGGAATTCAGGGCGGCACGCAACGCCTGTTCGAAGCGGCGCTTGGCTTCCTCGGGGGGTAGTGATCGTCTGGAGCATCATTAACCATGGCTCGATCGTAGCATGCCCGACTCAGAAAAAAAGGCAGACACACTGGAGGCGCGCTCGCAACGCGAGGCCGAAGAGTTCTTCTGGCGAGTGGGATACGCGATCACCCGCTGGGCGCACGTCGACCGAGCCTTGTTCGATTTTTGTAAGTTTTCACTCAAGGTAGACGATAAAAAGATAGCCATAATATTCTATAAGCAGGCAAACATTGGCGATCATGTTGGGCTGGTTGACAGTCTAATGCGCACTACAGTTGATGGAAGGCATCTAAAAGAGTGGTGCAACATTGTTAAAGATCTCAACAAAATACTGCCATTCCGAAATGATCTAGCCCACAATCCCCCTACACAAGTAGTGCGCCTTTATGGATCGATCGATTGGGAAAAAGACAAAGATAAGCTGCCAAGATCAGAACAGTGGTGGGCAGTCCGCACGGAATCTGCCAAATTACACAAAGGCTCTGCCCGCAAGGTCAACGCGAAACTAGAAGATATAAGAGAACACATTAGTTCCGTGGAGTTATTGCTAAAGAGCATGCGGAGCCTGCTGCGCAGTCTCCCAAGCGGGCCGATAAAGCCCGATGCAGAATCTCCCTCACCAAAATCTCCTCCAGAGTCGGGCTCAGACTGAAGAATGGGTCAAACTCCACGAGGACGTGCACGCCTGCCTCGATCATCGCAGGCGTAACCTCGACCGCCTTCGCCTCGAATGGAGCCACGGCATGATCTACCCGCCCGGCAACCCCAGCGCCCTCGCGGGCGTGGCCGTCGCCCAAGCTCTCCTGCATGCGCTGGTCAAATCCGGCGCTCTCATTCATGCGAGCATCCTATCGTGCCAGAACCCATTTTGCATCGTGGTGGTACCTCCTTCAACATAGGGCCTGGCCGTGGGCGTCACACCCGCGGCTGCAGTCCTCGACACTATCGAGGGCTATAACCCAGGGTGTCGGTTCAACCGACACCCTCGCGTCCGCGGCCCTGACCCTAAACACTGCTTACCCCCATTTCCCTCACCTCACCGGCCGAGCCCGGACCCCAAAGCCCTCGCTCATCTGCGCCGAGTGCCGGCCGGCGGCGAGGTTGCGGCTGTGCGAATCCGCGACGATCAGGTCGACCTCGGTCTTGCCGCCGGCGCCCTTGCGCTGCCGCTGCTCGATCTTCGGGGCTTCTGAACCACGTTTGTCGATCAGGTTGACCGCAAGGTTGCCCCCACCGCCGCTGCTTAGGGATGCCTGCGCACTGGGTCTCGCGCCGTTCGGGACGATCATGCCGGACATGCCGGGTACGAAGGTCTCTGCGCCTTGCTCACCGACCAGATAAGCGCGGCCGCGCTGGACCGGGCCGCCGCTGGCGCGCGGGCCACCGAAGTTGAGGCCGGCCTGCCCCGTCGGACCGATCGCCGTCCCGCCTGTGGCGGCACCCAGGCCAGCGTTGAGGAACAGCCCGAGGAACGAATTGACCGCCCGGTTCGTCAGCATGCGGGTGAAATCGCCGATCACGCTGTCGGCGAAGCCCGAGAAATCCAGCTTCCCAGCCTCGACCGATTGGGCGATCGAGTCCTCGAAATTGGTGGCAAAAATATCGACCGCTTCGTTGCTGCGCCGAAGCTCCTCGCCGAGCTCCTCGACGCCGAGCTCCTCCGTGAGCTTCCGCCCATTGGCCATGCCTTCCGCGCCGGCGCTGTCGACCTGGACCTCTGCGGTTACCGGGTTCTGGTCGAAGAAGGTCTGGAGCGCTGCCCATTCGTCCTTGATCGCCTCGGCGTTCTCCAATCTGAGCGCCTGGTCGAGTGCGGCCTTGGTCTGCTCGGCTGCACGGCTGTAGACATCCTGGGTGATCGCACCCCGCGCCAGCAGTGCGTCGAGCTCGGCCAAGGCCGCGCCATACCGTTCAACCGCCGTTCGGGTCTCGTCGAACAACGCAGCGGCTCGGCGCTGGTCGTCGGTCAGGCCGGATGCGGCAGAGCTTGACCGGCCAGAGCGGCGCGAGGG
>JBATRI010000160.1:0-5348 GCA_049292515.1 Geminicoccaceae bacterium | reverse complement strand
TGCCCAGATAATGGTCGATCCGGTAGGTCTGCTCCTCGGCGAATACCTCGCCCACCGCGTCGTTGATCGCCTGCGCCGAGGCGAGATCGCGCCCGAGCGGCTTCTCCAGCACGACCCGCGTCAGCGGTGTCACCAGATCGGCTGCGGCCAGGTTGCGGCAGATCGGCCCGAACAGGTCCGGGGACGTGGCCAGGTAGCAGACCCGCACCCGGGCCGGCGCCTGTTCCAGGATGCCGGCCAGCTCGCGCCAGCCCTCGCTGCCCGTCGCATCGATGTGAACGTAGTCGAGCCGCGTCAGGTAGCGCTGCACGACCTGTGGGTCGAGATCGTTGCCGACGAACTTCGCCAGCGCAGCCTCAACCTGGGCCAAATAGGCTTCCCGCGTCAGTTCGGAGCGAGCGGCCCCAATGATGCGGGTCTCCGGCCCGAGCTGCCCGTCGCTGTCGCGGTGGTAGAGGCCCGGCAGCAGCTTGCGCATGGCAAGATCGCCGGTCCCGCCGAAGACGACCAGATCGAACGGCCCCACCGGGATGAATTGCGCCGTCATGGGGTCTCCTTGCCGAGCAGGAAGCGCTCGACCTCTTGGCGCGTGGGTAGGGCAGGGATGGCCCCTCGCTGCAGGGTGGTCAAGGCACCTACGGCATTGGCGAACCGGCAAATGGCATCGAGCGCCGTAGGATCGGCTGCCGCCTCGGGCTTGGCCAGCAGGCCGGCCAGGAGCCCGGCCATGAAACCGTCGCCGGCACCGGTGGTGTCGACGGCGTCGACCTTGTAGGTGGGGACGTCCCGGCTGGCGGTGCTGGTGAACCAAGTCGACCCCTGGCTGCCCCGGCTCAGCGTCAGCACGCGCAGGCCGTCATGCCAAAGGCCGCGGACCGCTTCGGGATCGCGGCTGCCGGTCAGGAACTCCAGCTCGTCGTCGCTGAGCTTGACGATCTGGGCGCGGGCGAGGCCGGTGCGCAGGCCGTCCCTGGCCGTGGCGGCATCGGGCCAGAGCGGGAGGCGGAGATTGACGTCGTAGGAGATCAGCTTGCCAGCCGCGGCCGCGAGATCGACCGCGTGCAACACCGTCTCGCGCGGCTGGGTGGCGGCGAGGCTGATCGAATCGAAGTGGAAGCCCTTGGCACCCTGGATGATAGCGGCGTCCACCTCGGCCGGGGTGAACAGCATGTCGGCGCTGGGGTGGCGATAGAACAGAAACTCCCGTTCGCCGTCGGCGCGCAAGGACACGAAGGCCAGTGCCGTGCGGGCCGCCGGTTCGAACCGCAGCGGCCCGACATCGACCCCCTCGCCCTTGAGGGTGTCGGACAGAAAATGGCCGAACGGGTCGTCACCGACCTTGCCCATGAAGGCACTCTTCACGTCCAGTCGGGCAAGGCCCACGGCGACGTTGGCAGCAGCGCCGCCGGGGGCCTTCACGAAGGCCGGTGCATCGGCCAGGCCGGTGCCGGTCACCGTTGGCACGAAGTCGATCAAAAGATCACCAAAGCAAACGACGTCGACCATGGCCGGGCTCCCTCTTGCGGGCGAGTTGGCGGGCCCCACCCGGTCAATCACCGGGTGGGGTGAGGCGCAGGGTTCTAGCGAACGGCAGCCCAGCCTTGGTACTCGCCGATATTGTCGCGGGTGACCAAGGTGGACTCCATCAGGATCATCGGGTCGGCGGGCTTTTCGCCGTTCATGATCTTGTAGCCCACGTCGACGGCGGTCTGGGCGATCTTGTAGGGATCCTGGCTGGCCGAGGCCTGCACCAGCGTGTTGCCCTTGAGTGCCGTCTCGATGTCCGGCGCACCGTCGACCGAGGTGATGATGAACTCGCTACGGCCCAGCTGCTTGGCGGCGAGGTCGCTGCCGACCGCCTGCGGGTCGTTGATCGTGAACACCGCGTCGATCTGCGGGAACCGGGTCAGATGGCCCTGCATGATGTTCAGGCCACCCTCGCGCGAGCCCTTGCCGTCCTGGTCGGAGGACAGGATCTCGATCTTCGGGTTCTTGCCCAGGACCTCCTTGCAGCCGTTGACGCGGTCGATCACCGACGAGACCTGCGGTCCGTTCTGGATGATCACCTTGCCGCCGGCCTCGCCCAGCTTGTCGGCGATGAACTGGCAGGCGATCTCGCCGGCCTGGACGTTGTTGGTCTGCACCGTGGCGTCGGCACCCGCGGCGGCGACGTCCACCGCCACGACCACGATCCCGGCCGCCTGCGCGCGCTTGATCGCCGGGGCGATCGCCTTGGCGTCGGCGGCATTGATCAGGATCAGGTCGACGCCCGAGGCGATGAAGTTGTCGATCTGGGTGAACTGCTTGTTGAGGTCGTAGTCCGCCGAGGCGGTGTTGACCTTGACGTTCGGGTTGATCTTCTTGGCCTCGGCCTCGGCACCCTGGGTCATGGCGACGAAGAACGGGTTGCCCAGCGTGCCGAGCGTGATCCCAACCGAGTTCAGATCCTTGGCCGAGGCGGCGCCGGTGGCGACCACCAGGGCGGCGCCCGCCAGCAACAGCTGCTTAAACATGTTTGCTTCCTTGATTTCAGGCCCGTGTGCACGGCTCTCCGGTGGTGGACCAGCGACCACCGGGGCCTCCCTCTCCGGCCTTGACAGGCCGGTAACCGTGTCCCGCCCCGATCAGGTGCGGGCGCTGCCCTGCGTCCGGTAGCGATCGAGCGCCACCGCACCGATGATCACCAGACCTTTGATGATGAACTGCCAGATGTCCGACACCCCGGTCAGGATCAGGCCGTTGGTGAGCACGGCGATGATCAGGGCACCCACCAGTGTACCCCAGATCGAGCCGATGCCACCCACGAAGCTGGTGCCGCCCAGGATCACCGCGGCGATCGCGTCGAGCTCGTAGCCTTGGCCAATCTGCAGGCCGTTGGCGGCGTAGAGCCGGGCCGCTGACATCACGCCACCGAGCCCCGAGAGGACGCCCGAGAGACAGTAGACGAAGAGCAGGATCGCCCACACCTTGATGCCCGAGAGCCGGGCTGCCGCCGGGTTGCCGCCGACCGCGTAGATCCGCACGCCCAGGACCGTCCGGCGCAGCACGAACCACGAGGCCACGATCACGACCAGGGCGATGATCGCCAGCCACGGGATGCCGAACAGGCTGGCATTGCCGATGAACGCGAACGGCAGGTCGGGGTTGAAGACCGTGGTGTCAGCGCCCATCAGCCGGGCGAGGCCTCGGACCGCCGTGAGCGAGCCTAGGGTCACGATGAACGGTGGTAAGCCCATGAAGGCGATGAGCGACCCGTTGAGTGCACCGAAGAACAGACCCGTGATCAGGCCCGCCGGGATGCCCAGCAGTCCCCACCCGGGAACGAGCGAGAAGATCACCGCGGCCATTGCCGCCGCAGCCAGCATCGAGCCCACCGACAGATCGATGCCGCCGGTGAGGATGACGAAGGTCATGCCTGCCGCGAGCACGGTGTTGATCGAGGCCTGCTGGGCCACGATCGAGATGTTCTGTGGCGTGAAGAAGCGGCCGTCGGACATGTAATGGAAGCCGACGCACAGGATCACCAGGATCGGCAACATGCCGACCGCCGCAATCATCCCGCGCATCTGCACTTGCCGTGCCGAGAGCCCCGCCCCGCCTGAGGGCGCTGTTTCCGTACTCGCCATCGTTCCTGCCTCCCCTTATCGCGCCGCTGTTCAGGCGGCCACGCCGGCCGCCAGGGCCATGATGTTTTCCTGAGTGATCGGCTGCCCGCCCGGGCCGCCGACGGAGCCCTCGATATGCCCCTCGCGCATCACCAGCGCCCGGTCGCAGGTGCCGATGATCTCGGGTAGCTCGCTCGAGATCACGATCACGCCGATGCCCTTCTGCGCGAGTTCGTCGATGATCCGGTAGATCTCCGACTTGGCGCCGATGTCGACGCCGCGGGTCGGCTCGTCGAGGATCAGCACCTTCGGACCGATCTCCAGCCAGCGCGACAGCAACACCTTCTGCTGGTTGCCGCCGGACAGGCTGCCGACGCCGACCAGCGGGCTCGCCGCCCGCACCCGCAGGGCCTTGAAGGCGGCCTCCGCCCGGCGCTTGGCGGTGGCGAGGTTGAGCACACCCCAACCGCGCGCGTCGCGGTCGATCACGCCCACGTTGATGTTCTCGCCGCACGACATGTCGAGGAACAGGCCCAGCCGCTTGCGGTCCTCGGTCAGGTAGGCGATCCCGAGATCGAGCGCGTCCTTGGGCTTCTTGATGTCGACCTTCTGGCCATTGAGCAGCACCTCGCCGCCGGCCTTCAGGTCCGCACCGTAGATCAGCCGCGCGAGCTCGGTCCGCCCGGAGCCGACCAGGCCGGCGATGCCCAGCACCTCGCCCTCGTGCAGCTGGAAGCTGCAGGGCTTGACCCGCCGGCCGCCGTCGGTGACGTCCTTGACCTCCAGGATCACCGGGCCTCGGCTGCCGTGCGGGTCGTGCTCCTTCTTGTAGAAGCTGGACAGGTCGCGGCCGACCATCATCTTGACCAGGGCGTCGGCGGTGAGTTCGGCACGCTCGATGGTGCCGACATAGGAGCCGTCGCGCAGCACCGAGACCCGGTCGGACAGCTCGTAGACCTCGGCCATCCGATGGCTGATGTAGACGAGCGCGATGCCTTCGCTGCGCAGCTGCCGGATCAGTGCGAACAGGCGCTCGGTCTCGCGCGAGGACAGGGCCGTCGTCGGCTCGTCGAGCACCAGGATCTTGGACTTGGCGTGCAGCGCGCGGGCGATCTCGACCAGCTGCTGCTCCGCGATCGACAGCGTGCCGACCAGGGTCTGCGGACCGAACGGTGCTCCCAGCCGCTCCAGCACCGGGCGGCAGCCGTCGTACATCGCCTTGCGGTCGACGATGCCTCGGCTGTGGACCTCGACGCCGAGATAGATGTTCTCGGCCACGGTCAGGTTGGGGGCGAGGCTCAGCTCCTGGTAGATGATCGCGATGCCGTGCGCCTTGGCCGCGATCGGGTCGCCGATCTGGACGGCGGTGCCGTCGATCTTGATCTCGCCGCCGGCATCGGCCTGGTAGGCGCCCGACAGGATCTTCATCAGCGTCGACTTGCCGGCGCCGTTCTCGCCCATCAGCGCCAGGACCTCGCCGCCCCAGGCCTTGAGCTGGACCTCGTTCAACGCCTTCACGCCCGGGAAAGTCTTGCTGACACCCCGCATCTCGAGTGTCGGCGCCCTTGTCTCGGCCATTCCTGTTACCTCCCCTGTGCCCGCTGCCGGGCTTGTTCGAAACCCGGTCTCAACGCCCCACCAATACGTCCCGGCTCGGGCTGTAGTTCAGATGCAACGGCAAAATCGCAGCTCCGATCGCCGCCGCCTGCCGCCCGATCCGGCCCAGGCCGATCGGTGGCGCCT
>JBATRI010000159.1:0-3468 GCA_049292515.1 Geminicoccaceae bacterium | reverse complement strand
CGGGCAAGGCTGCGGCGCCTCGCTGTCGCTCATGCGCGCCCACGCGGCGAACTCGCCATGCTCGTCGCAGGTATAGGTGTAAAGCGGCATCGGTCACGCTCCTGGTCGCATGATATGCCCTGGTTATAGTCGTTCCGTGACAGTGTCGCGAGGGCCCTGCGCGGTATCGCGCCTGACATTGGGCAGGCGGCGCGCGGTCTGCTACGTAGCCTGTGCCCATGGACCGCAGGCGAATGACCGTATGACCGCCACCGAACAGACCCGCCGCTGGCAGGAGCTCGATGCCCGCCATCATCTGCACCCCTTCACCACCCATCACGAGCTCGCGGCCAAGGGTGCCAGGATCATCACCCGCGCCGAGGGCTGCTACGTCTGGGACAGCCTGGGCAACCGGATCTTCGACGGCATGGCGGGGCTGTGGTGCACCCAGGTCGGCCACGGGCGCGAGCGGCTGGCGAAGACCGCCTACGAGCAGATCAGGACGCTCGACTACTACAACGCCTTCTTCCAGTGCGGCACGCCGCCCGCGATCGAGCTCGCGGCCAAGCTCGCGGACCATCTGCCCGAGGGCATGGACCGCATCCATTTCGTGAGCTCGGGCTCCGAGGCCAACGACACGGTCGTCAAGTCGGTCTGGTACTACTGGAACCTGATGGGGCGGCCGGAGAAGAAGCAGTTCATCAGCCGCACGCTGGGCTATCACGGCGTCGGCCTGGGCTCGGCCAGCCTCACCGGCATGCCGTTCATGCACGGCATGTTCGACCTGCCGCTGGCGCGCTTCCATCACATCGGCAACCCCTACCCCTGGGCCGAAGGCTGGGGGGAGGATGCGGACGCGTTCGGCCGCAAGGCGGCGGGCTGGCTCGACGCCAAGATCCGCGAGCTCGGGCCTGAGAACGTGGCGGCATTCGTGGCCGAGCCGATCCAGGGTGCGGGTGGAGTCATCATCCCGCCGGCCAGCTACTGGCCCGAGATCCAGCGGATCTGCCGCGAGCACGACGTGCTGCTGGTGGCCGACGAGGTCATCTGCGGCTTCGGCCGCACCGGCAACTGGTGGGGCCACGAGACCATGGGCTTCACGCCGGACCTGGTCTCGATGGCCAAGGGCCTGTCGTCGGGCTACGTGCCGATCGCGGCGGTGGCGTTCGGCGCCCGGGTCGGCGAGGCGATCTTTTCCGGCGAGAAGGAATATGCCCACGGCGTCACCTATGCCGGCCACCCGGTCTGCGCCGCGGTGGCGCTGGAGAATGTCAGGATCATCGAGGAGGAGGGCCTGGCCACCCGCGCCGCCGGCCCGATCGGCGATTATTTCCGCGCCGGGCTCATGACGCTGGCCGATCATCCGCTGGTCGGCGAGGTCCGCACCAGGGGCCTGATCGGCTGCATCGAGCTGGTCGACGACAAGGCGGCGCACAAGCTGTTCGAGCCCGCCGGCCGGGTCGGCACGATCTGCCGCGACTTCAGCGTCGAGAACGGGCTCGTCATGCGCGCCATCCGCGACGGGATGGTGCTGTCGCCGCCGCTGATCGTGACCGAGGCCCAGATCGACGAGATCGTCGACAAGGCCCGGCGCAGCCTGGACCAGACCTTGCGCGCGCTGGGCCGGTGCTAGCCGCCCTCCGCCAAACCTGGGCGCTCATGCTCGGGATCGCGATCCTGATGCTGGGTCACGGGCTGCAGGGGACGCTGCTCGGCCTGCGGGCCAATCTCGAGGCGTTCCAGCCCGCGGTCACCGGCATGGTCATGTCCGGCTACTATGTCGGCATGCTAGTCGGCTCGCTGCGGGTGCCGACGCTCGTGGCCAGGGTCGGGCATGTCCGGGTCTTCGCCGCCCTCCTGTCGCTGGGCTCCACCGCGATCCTGTTCCAGGCGATGTTCGTCGAGCCGGTAGCCTGGTTCCTGATGCGCTTCATGACCGGCTACTGCTTCGCCGGCGCCTTCATCGTCGCCGAGAGCTGGCTCAACGGCAGCGCCACCAACGAAACCCGCGGCAGCCTGCTGTCGCTCTACATGGTGGTCCAGATGGGCTTCATGGCGGCGGGCCAGTTCCTGCTCAACCTGGCCGACCCCAAGGGCTTCGACCTGTTCATCCTGGTCTCGGTGCTGATCTCCATAGCGGCGGTGCCGATGCTGCTGACGGCCGTGGCGGCACCGGCCATCGCCGCATCACGCAAGATCGGCCTCCTTGGGCTCTACCGGCTGTCGCCGCTGGGCGTGGTCGGCATCGCCGCGGTGGGCACCGCCAATGGCGGGCTCTATGCCATGGGCCCCGTGTTCGGCAACGAGGAAGGCCTGTCGGTGGCGGCGATCTCGGCGTTCATGGCGGCCATCATCCTGGGCGGGGTCGCATTCCAGGTGCCGATCGGGCGGCTGTCCGACCGTGTCGACCGCCGCTGGGTGATCGCCGGCGTCGCACTGCTCACGGCCATGGTGGCGCTGCCGCCGGTGCTGATCAGGGAGCTGCCGACCTGGAGCCTGTTCCCCGGGTTCTTCCTGGTGGGCGGCCTGTCGCTGCCCCTCTATGCGCTCTGCGTCGCGCACACCAACGACTTCCTGGCGCCGGAGCAGATGGTCGGCGCCAGCAGTGCGCTGATCCTGGCCTACGGGATCGGCGCCGCCGCCGGGCCTACCCTGGCGGCCCTCACGATGCAGGTGCTGGGGCCGGCCGGCTATCCGCTGTTCCAGGCCGTCCTGCACAACGTGATCGGCCTCTACGCGCTCTATCGAATGACGCGCCGCGCCGCGGCCCCAGCGGAGGAGCGCGGCATCTACGTGACCCTGCCGAACCCCTCCCCGGTGGCGACCTCCCTGGCGCAGCAAACGGTCCGTACGCACAGCGGTACGATGGCAACCACGACCAGCACCGGCCTCGTCGATGCACCCTGAGAAAACCCCTAATCAGGGCGTTTTGCCCTCGCACCCCACTTGGATCGGCGTTATAGTTCACGCGTGGACGAACATCGCTCAGGAACGACGCCGTCGCTTGTTGTCTGCGCTCTACTGCCCATGACCTGGCGTTTCCAGCGAACGTCCAGGTGGGGTCGCCATCGTCCTCTCCATCCGGCGTCGACTGCCTTGGCAGAGTATTATGGTGGCCCTTGGGTTATTCGGGGCAAGCCTCCAGGTCGTGCGGGGCCCTCAAGGGTGGATGCAAGCGTTCGCGCCTCCTCTAGCCCTTTGTGCCCTGGGTAAATCGATGCCTTGTAAACTTTTCGTCGCGAACTTCCCCTACTCGACCACGGACGATGAGCTGTCCAGCCTGTTCTCGCCGCACGGCCAGGTGCTATCGGTGAAGGTCGCGACCGATCGCGAAACCGGCCGCTCGCGCGGCTTCGGCTTCGTCGAGATGGGCTCGGAGCAGGAAGCGGACAACGCCATCCGCGAGCTCGACGGCTACCAGATCGGTGGCCGCAGCCTCGCCGTGCGCGTGGCCGAGGAGCGGGCGCGCCCGGGTGGTCCCGGCGGCCC
>JBATRI010000158.1:0-46463 GCA_049292515.1 Geminicoccaceae bacterium | reverse complement strand
GGGTAGAGCCGCGCCAGCCGGCCGTCGCGGTCGAGCAGGACGAGCAGCCGCTCGCGCTGGTCGAAGCGGCGCATCCGTTCGGGCCGCTCATAGGCGTAGAGGTCGAGCGGGATGCCGGCGACGAAGGCGTGCGCCCGCAGCTGGAGCAGCAACAGGTTGGTCCGCAGCCAGCCGCGTAACCCTGGCGGGAACAGCAGGCGGAGGTCGAGGTCGGCGCGATCGCCGTGAGTCATCCCGGTCCGGCCGAGCGAGCCGATGCAGACGGCCTCCCGCAGCCACGGTTGCCCGCGCAAGGTTACGGCGGTGCGCTGCAGGAATGTGTCGAGGATCCGGGGATCGCGTCCGTAGCAACGGCAATAGCGCGCGCAGACCCAGAACTGGCCATTCAACGTGAAGCTCACCGTATGCGCGGCAAGCAGCGCCGCGACGCTGGCCGTCCCCGATGGCAGCATCCAAGCCAGCATCGGCACCAGTGCCGCCGCCACCAGCAACTCCAGGCCGAGCCGGAAGGTCAGCTCCTTGCGATCCATCCCGCGCATGCCCTGCAGGCACCAGTTGACCGCGAGGATGAAGGCGCAGGTCTGCATCAGCGCCGCCAGTGCCGGCGAGCGCGGGCGCCACGGGAAGGACTTGCGCTTCGGTTCGCTGAAAGATGTAGCCATGCAGGATAAAATAAACCATTAGTTGATAGTCTTGTCAAACCGGTTCGATCCCGATGGCCTCGCTGGCGACCCGTGCGCTGCTCGTCCTGGTCTGCGGCTTTGCCGCCCTTTCCTCCTCGGCCGCGGCGGCGCTCGGCCTGGCGGAGGAGCGCATCCTCGTATTCACCGGCCTGGTCGTCGCCCTGGCGCTGCTGCCGTTCCTGGTCCGGCCGCGCCTGGGTCGCCCGTCGGGGCCGATCCTGCTCCTCTGGCTGCTGCTCGCGACCATGGTGCTGGCCGACCTCGCCGGCGACTTCGACCCGTTGGACGCGAAGGTGGCGCTGCCGCTGCTGGTGCTGCTGGCGGCACCCAACCTCGCCCGCAGCCTCGGACCCGCCGAGCTCGGCCGTTTCGTCTGGCGGCTGCTGTCGGTCTATATCGCCGTCACCTGCCTCTATCAGTTCGTGGCCGAGCCCGCCGTGGTGGCGCACGGCTATGGCGGCATCGTGCGCTACGATCCCACCGGCTCGGTGGTGATGCACAGCAGCCTGAGCCTGATCCATCTGGTGATGGCGCGAGCCCGCCTGAGCCAGCCTCTGCCACCCCGCGCCCGGCTCGCGACGCTGGTGTTGGGTGGCATGTCGCTGTCGATGGCGTTCCTCACCGCGACCCGTACGGCCCTCCTCACCCTGGCCGTGCTGGCGGTGCTGTATATTGCGACGACGTCGCAGCCGGGCCACGCCTGGCGCCGGCTGGGCGCGGCGGCACTGGGCTTGGCGCTGTCGTTCACGCTGTGGACGCTCGTCGTGAACGACAGCTTCTACCTGCGGCTCAGCGGCGGGCAGGACGATTTCAGCTCCGGTCGCTGGACCAGCATCGCCCATTGGCTGGCCCTTGCCGGCGATCGGCCTTGGGGCCTCGGGCTCGGTGCGGTGCGCGACCTGCTGGCCGGCGGGCGGCCGGAACTGAACGGCACCGATCTCCTGGAGTGGCCGCACAACGAGTTCGTCCGGTTCTGGGTCGAAGCCGGCCCGATCGGGCTGCTGTTCGTGATCTTGCTGCTGGCGCTGCTGGTCCGCCGCGCGCTCCGGGCCGTCCGAGTGGAGCGCGATCCGGTGCTGCGGGCGCTGATGCTGGCGATCGCCGCCGACCTGCTGGCCGAAGCCTGCCTGCAGAACCTGCTGAACGCGATCTACCATGCCACCGTGCTGATCCTGATTTTGAGCTTGGCCGTGGCGCGCACCGGTCGTCCGGTGATGGCACCGCCACGGCGGCTGGACCCGACCGTCGGTCCCGGGGCATTTTGGGCGGGCAGCACAGGGAGGCCGCCATGAACAATGCCGACGGCAATATTTTCGAGTTTGGTCTGCCCAGGCGAATCGCCAATCATCGGCCGCTGACGCCGCTCGATTTCCTCGGCTGGTGCGCGTCCGTGTTCCCCGACCGGGCAGGCGTGATCTATGGCCGCCAGGCGCTGAGCTGGGGCGAGGTCGACCGGCGGTGCCGCCGGCTCGCCAGCGCTCTCGTCGGCCTCGGCGTCCACCGCGGCGATACGGTGGCCGTCATGTGCCCGAACACACCGCCGATGCTGGAGGCGCATTACGGCGTGCCGATGGCGGGCGCCGTGCTCAACGCCCTCAACTTCCGCCTCGACGCCGCCTCCATCGCCTTCATCCTCGAGCACGGCGAGGCCAAGGTGCTGCTCACCGACAGCGAATGGGCGCCGGTGATCAAGGCGGCCCTGGCCCAGGTGCAGCGCCCGATCACCGTGATCGACATCGTCGACCCCGCCGCACCCGGCGAGCTGCTTGGGGCGATGGACTACGAGACCCTGCTCGAGCGCGGCGATCCGGCCTTCGCCTGGGAGCCACCGGCGGACGAGTGGGACGCGATCTCGCTCTGCTACACCTCCGGCACCACCGGCAACCCCAAGGGCGTCGTCTACCATCATCGCGGCGCCTTCCTGAACGCCATGGGCAACGCGCTGACGTTCGGCCTGAGCCACCGCTCGGTCTATCTGTGGACGCTGCCGATGTTCCACTGCAACGGCTGGACCTACACCTGGGCGGTGACGGCCGTGGGCGGCACCCATGTTTGCCTGCGCAAGGTCGACCCGGCGGTGATCTTCCAGCTGATCGCGGATGCCGGCGTCACCCATCTGTGCGGCGCGCCGATCGTGCTCAACATGCTGGTGCACGCGCCGGCCGAGGTGAAGCGCACGTTCGCCCGCACGGTCGAGGTGGCGACCGGCGGCGCCGCGCCACCCAGTGCCGTGATCGAGGCCATGGAGGCCATGGGCTTCCACGTGACCCATCTCTACGGCCTCACCGAATGCTACGGCCCGGCCACGGTCTGCATCGAGCAGGCCGGCTGGTCCTCCTTGCCGCCCGGCGAGCGGGCCGGCCTGATGGCGCGACAGGGCGTCCGCTACCCGACCCTGGCCGGCACGATGGTGGCCGATCCTGCGACCATGGCATCCGTGCCCGCCGACGCCACGACGCTGGGCGAGATCATGCTCCGCGGCAACACGGTGATGAAGGGCTACCTCAAGAACCCCACCGCCACCGCCGAGGCGTTCCACGGCGACTGGTACCACACCGGCGACCTCGCCGTGCTGCATCCCGACGGCTACGCCGAGGTCAAGGACCGTGCCAAGGACATCATCATCTCCGGCGGCGAGAACATCTCGTCCCTGGAGGTCGAGGAGGCCCTGTACCGCCACCCCGCGGTGATGGAGGCGGCCGTGGTGGCGATGCCGGACCCGACCTATGGCGAGCGCCCGTGCGCCTTCGTCACGCTGAAGCCGGGTGCGGTCGCCGACGCCGCCGGAATCATTGCCTGGTGCCGCGAGCGGTTGGCGCACTTCAAGGCGCCGGCTCAGGTGGTGTTCGGGCCGCTACCGAAAACCTCGACGGGGAAGATCCAGAAGTTCGAGCTGCGCGAGCAGTCGCGGCGGGTTTAGAAAAGCCGGAAATCTTGGGAGGTGGTGATGAACACGATCCGCGTGGCGACGTTCGCCGGGCCGGGTGCGGCCCCAGTCATCCATGAGGTTCCACGGCCGCAGGTGCCCGGCAATGCTGCCTTGATCCAGGTAGGCGCCTGCGGTGTGTGCGGCACGGACCTGCACATCCTCAAGGGTCATTGGCCGAAGCCGCTGCCGTGGCCGTTCACGCTCGGCCATGAGATCGGCGGCGTGATCGTCGAGAAGGGGAACCGCCTGACCGAAGACTTCATGGGCAAGCCGCTCGAGGTCGGCTCGCGGGTGATGATTCCACCGCTGATGCCCTGCGGTCGGTGCCACTACTGCGTGCACTATCCCGAGAGCGCCAACAAATGCCTGACGCCGGTCTACTACGGCCGGTATCTGGGTTTCGACAAGGCGCCGCATCTGTGGGGCGGCTGGGCCGAGCATGTCTATGTCGACCTGGACATGCTGCCGGGCACCAAGATCTACAAGCTGCCCGACGACATGCCGCTACGGCTGGGCGCCCTTGCCGAGCCGCTCACCTCCTGCATCCGCGCCTTCAACCGCGCCACCCGGGCGGGCGGCTTCCGCTGGGGCGATACCGTCGTGATCCAGGGCTCTGGCCCGATCGGCATCCTCGCCGTGGCCGCCGCCCAGGAGATGGGTGCCAGCCGGGTGATCTGCGTCGGCGCACCCGAAGCGCCGAGGTTGGAGCTCGCGCGCAAGTTCGGCGCCGAGGCCACGGTCGATATCGAGGCCGTCACCACGCCAGAGCAGCGGATCGCCCGTGTGCGCGAGATCGTCGGCGGCTTCGGGGCGGACCTGGTCATGGATTGCTCCGGCCACCCCAGCGCCGGCCCCGAGGGGATCGAGTTCCTGCGCGACGGCGGCACCTATGTCGAGATGGGCCAGTTCACCGACGCCGGCGCCATCGCCACGAGCTGGCATCGTATCTGCACCAAGGACCTCAACGTGCTGGGCTCGTGGGCTTTCACCGGCAACGACCTGCCGCTCGGCGTCGACATGCTCTACCGCGCCCGCCACAAATACCCGTGGTTCGACATGCAGACGCTCTACAGCTTCGATAGCGACGGCATCTCGCGTGCCATCGCCGACGCCATGGCGATGCGCACCGTGAAGTCAACCATCGTGCCCTGGCCCGAATTGCTGGAGTAGCGACGCCCGTCCGCCATCGCCGGCCGTCCCCCGCCTTGCCACCGCCCGGGAAGCTAGCCAACGTGGCGCAGACAAAGACGTGGCGGCGATCGAGGGAGGCCCCATGCCCGACCGTCGGGATCTGCTTGGTGCCGCGTTGGCCGGCGTGCTCGCACCTGTTGCGGTGCGAGCGAGCGTCGAGGCGCTGCCCGACACCGAGCCGGTCGAGAACGACGCCGACATCGATCGCCTGTTGCCCACGTTGAGTAACTGGGGGCGCTGGGGGCCGGATGATCAGCTCGGCACGCTGAACTTCATCACGCCCGCGCTCCGACTCGCCGCGGCGCAATTGATCCGCACCGGCCGCGTCGTGCCGCTCGCGCGCCAGATGCCGGTGGCGAACGCGCCCGGTGCCCGCCGGCAGGTCTACGAGCTGAAGCGCTATGAAGATCCTCCACCGGAGGAGTCCGGCTGCTTTGACTTCATCGGCCTAGTCTACCACGGCTTCGTCGTCACCCACATCGATGCGCTCTGCCATATCTTCACGCCGGAGGGAAAGCAGGGGATGTACAACGGTTTCCCGATCAGCGCGGTGACGCCTGACGGTGCGGAGAAGCTGGGCGTCGAGGTCATGGGTGCGGTCGGCATTGTCGGGCGGGGCGTGTTGCTGGACGTCGCCGCGCTGAAGGGTGGAGCGCCGGTCCCCGGCTCCGCGATCACGCCCGCCGATCTCGTGGCGGCCGAAGCCAGGCAGGGCGTGCTGGTGGGCGAGGGCGACATCCTGTTCGTCCGCAATGGCGCCGGCCCGCGCAACGTGCTGCAACACGGCACCGGCCTGCACGCCGCCTGCCTGCCGTGGCTGCATCAACGGAAAATCGCCGTGCTGAGCAACGATTCCGACAGCGACATCCACCCGGCGCCGCCGGGATTCGAGCGCTGGACCGAAGCCATGCACATGGTGGCCTTGCCCTATCTCGGCCTGCCCCTGCTCGACAACGCCGACCTTGAGACGCTCAGCCGCGTCTGCGCGGAGGAGCAGCGCTGGGAGTTCTTCGTCAGCGTGGCACCCTGGCGATTCAAGGGCGCCACCAGCTCGCCGGTAAATCCGCTGGCGGTGTTTTGATGTGGGGTCGGCCATGAGAGCAATCCGGCTTTCCCGCATCGCCCTTGTGATCGCCGTCGCCTGCTTCTTCACGCTGGTCGCCTTCGGCAACATCACCGACTACGGCGCCAACTGGCAGTTCGTCAGCCACGTCATGTCGATGGACACGACCTTCCAGGACCCTGACCTCATGTGGCGCGCCATCACCGACTCCAGGCTGCAGCATGCCGCCTACGGCAGCATCATCACCTGGCAGGTGCTGACGTCGCTGGTGCTGTGGGTCGGCGTGATCCGGCTCGTCCTTGCCGCAGCGGGCGACCGCCGCGAGTTCGCCGAATCCCGGGGCGCCGCCGTCATCGGCCTGACCATGGGCCTGCTGCTCTACGCCATGGGCTTTCTGGTCGTCGCAGGCGAATGGTTCGCGATGTGGCAGTCGCACACCTGGAACGGGCAGGCGACGGCCGGTATCTTCGTGCTGCTGATCGGCGTGGCGCTGCTGCATCTGTGCGGGCCGGAGGCCGATGCCTAGGACGTTGCGGTCGCGGGCGAGCCATTTACTCCCATGCGTCACCATAGCACGCCCTTCACGGCGTCGAGCATGAGGAGGGGTCGGCCATGTGGCTCGGCTCACAACGACTTCACCGTGTGCCGCCCGCTACCGACCACGCACCGCCGGCCTTCCAATCGCGACCGGCAGCACATGCGCCGAGCCGATCGCGCCATTACGAAAACGCATGACACACTTGCTCAAGAGCGCCACTGAACATCGCCATGATGTCTTTACGAAGGTCGCGATCAATCTTCGCGATAGAACCCGGCTGCGAGGCAGGGCGTCCGCCTGAGCTCATTCGGCATGAACTGCCTCAGGCAATCGACGTCAGGGCACAATTCAAGACGATGAACCAAATTGATAATCGAGCACATTGAGGTTATTATGAAATAATCCATTCACATGGTAAAGTAAAATGATGTATATTACTTGAGAAAAATTAGAATTACTGAACAATTTGTATGAATATAGCAATATTTTATTCAAATTGACATCGATCATATCCCGTGTAATTGGAGTTATACATAATGAATGAACAATTTTTACGCTCAGCAACAATATATGCCAGCCAACATCTATCGGTAGCTGCAAGCGGTTTCGTCTATCTGCAGGCGGTGGGCGCAGGCCATCTCATGGCTCCAAAGGCACTTGCGAGTTGAGCGAATCGTTCTAGCCTGCCCCCTCGAACTTGCAGGCCTGACACAGATCCGGCTGCCAGTAATCAGGGAGGAATCGCTTGATGCCACTCAGCCGTGGATGTTTCCGCTCGACCTTGGCCTTGGCTCTGGCCTGTAGCGCGCTGGTGCCGTTGCAGGTACGGGCGCAGTCTGCAGCACCGCTGGGCCCCGTCACCCAGGAACGCCTCCTCGACGGCGAACAGGCGCAGGGCAACTGGCTGCTTCACCACGGCGACTATGCTGCCCACCGCTACTCGCCCCTGACGCAGGTGACCCGTGACAATGTGAAGGACCTGAAGGTCGCCTGGACCATCGCGCTGGGTGGCGTCGAAGGCGGTGGCATCTGGTCCCATGGGGGTCTCGAAGCCACGCCAATCGCCGAGGGCGGCTTCCTCTACGTCACGGACGGCTGGGGCTCCGTCTACAAGATCGATGCCCATGGCGGCCAGGGCAAGCTGGTCTGGAAGATGGACCCCAAGACGGATCGGGAATGGGCCGGTGCCGTCGCCTGCTGCGGTGTCGACAATCGCGGCGTGGCCCTCTGGCAGGACAAGGTGATCTCGCACACGCTGGACGGCCGTCTGCTCGTGACGTCCAAGGAAACGGGCGAGGTCGTGTCGCAGCGCCAGGTCGCCGACCCGGACAAGGGCGAGGTCATCACCGGCGCCCCGCTCGTGGTTCACGGGATGGCCATCACGGGCGTGGCGGGTGCCGAATACGGGATCCGGGGCTGGCTCGCCGCCACGGATATCGCGACCAACAAGGAAGTCTGGCGTACCTATACCATCCCCGCCAAGGGCGAGCCCGGTTCGGAGACGTGGCAGGACAGCTACAACGCCGCGGCCACCGGCGGCGGCTCGACCTGGGTTACCGGCTCCTACGATCCGAAGAGCGACACGCTGTTCTGGGGCGTCGGCAACCCTGGGCCGGACTGGGATCACGAGTATCGGCCGGGCGACAATCTCTATACCGACAGCACGCTGGCGCTCGACCCGGCGACCGGCAAGATCAAGTGGCACTTCCAGCACACGCCCAACGACCCGTTCGACTATGACAGCGTGTCGGAGAAGGTGCTGATCGACCTGCCGGACGGCGGCCGCAAGGTCGCGGTGTCGGCCGACCGCAACGGCTTCGCCTACGCGATGGACCGCGACACCGGCGAATTCGTGTGGGGCACTCCGTTCGTCAAGAAAGTGAGCTGGACCAAGGGGCTCGATCCGAAGACCGGCAAGCCGCTCGAATATGACCCCAACAAGCCGATCCAGCCCTATCTCGACAAGGCGGACCGCCAGAATCCCGAGTCCATCATCTGCCCCGGCAACATGGGCGGCAAGAACTGGCCACCTACCGCCTACAATTCCAATCTGGGTCTCTGGTACATCCCCGTGATCGAGAGCTGCAACAAGATCACGGTCAAGGAGATGATCCCGGGCGAGTCGTTCAAGCCGCGCGAGTTCTTCACCGGCGGCGGCCCCAGCCAGCCGATGCGGATCACGGGCAGCCTGACGGCGATCGACGTCAAGACCGGCAAGGTCGTCGGCAAGCACGAGACGCCCTTCCCGCAGCTTGGTGGCCTGCTCGCGACCCGCGATCTGGTGTTCCTGGGCAACCCGGATGGCAAGCTCGCGGCCCACGACGCCAAGTCGCTGGACGAGCTCTGGCACTTCAACACGGGCAGCGGAATCAATGCGCCCCCGATGACGTTCGAGGTCGACGGCAAGCAGTACATCGCCGTCATGGTCGGCCTCGGCGGTGCCTGGGACAAGTGGTTCATCGAAAGCACGCCCGAGCTGAAGTCCATTCAGCCCGGCTCCATGCTTTACGTCTTCAGCCTGTGAGCCTCGGCATGAGCATGTTTTCCGGGCGGTTGCTCGCTTGCATGCTCGTGCTCGTTGCGCTGTCCTGCGGCCCCGCGTGGTCGCAGGACACGGGCGGAGCTACGGGCCAATCCCCGGGGTTGCGGGTGTTCAAAGCCGCCAACTGCGCCGGTTGCCACCATTGGACCGGCACCGGTGGTGGCGGCTATGGCGGTGCTTCCGCGGACCTGCGCGCAACCCAGCTGACCACCGAGCAGATCATCGAGACCATTCGCTGCGGCCGTCCGGGAACGGGCATGCCGCATTTCGAGCGCGACGCCTACACCGATGGCCGCTGCTTCAACCTGAAAGCGGAAGACCTCGCCAAGGACCAGATGCCGCCCGAGCCTGATCACTTCCTCCGCCCGTCGGAGATCCAGGTCGTGGCGTCCTACGTGGTCGAGCAGCTGCAGGGCAAAGGCGAGGCCACCTTCGCGGAGTGCCAGGCCTTCTTCGGCGCGCAGACCCGGGCCTGCGACAACTACCGCAAAGCCGAATCCAGCGAAGGGGCGAGCGATGCGCCGGCCAGCCAGCACTGAGTACCTGATCCTCGCCGGCCTGATGCTGGCACCGGCGATCCCCGCCGCCGCCAGCGACCTGCGCGAGTTCTCGGTCGGCATGCCGTCGACGGCACTGCCGCCGACCGGCTATGTCGACTTCGCCTGCGCGGACGCGCCCGACCACAAGCTCGCCGGCTGGGCCGATTGGCGCGACTGTCCTGCCGACACCAGGGGGCTGCGCGCCGTATCGTTCCGCTACGACGAGCATTACAACCAGCTGGCCCGCTTCAGCGACGACGCCGACGGCACCAAGGTCGGCGGCCATCCCGCGCTGGTGGCGCTGCTCATCGGTGACGATGGGCGGGTCGACGGGCTGCGGATCACCACCGATCCGAGCGCCCGCCTCTACCTGCACAAGAAAGCGTTCCTGTTCGGTCACCAGGTCATGGCCCGGTTTGGCGAGGACGGCTGGCAGTGCCAGGACGCGAAGCCGGCCGACGGCGAGGAGCCGCTGGGCGGCGTGTTCGTCAAGGAGCATTGCGAGAAGACGACGGCGGACCGGCACTTCCTGCTGGACAGTGCCCTCTACCGCCGCTCGGGCGAGCCCTTGCGCGATTTCGTCAGCAGCGCGGAGCTCACGATCCTGGCGCAGGCAGCTCCCGCGGGGCTCGAGCTGAGCGGTGCCTGGGTGCCAGCCACCGACGAGAAGGGTGCCGACGTCCCGCTCTATCTCACCATCGCGAACCATGCCGAGCAGCCCGATACGCTGATGCGGGTACGCTGCCCGGTGTCGCAGTTCACCGAAAAGCGCACGGTCGACCGGGGCGAAGGTGGCGCTGCCGGCCGCGAGATCCGCTCGATCCCGGTCCCAGCGAGCGATACGCTGGCGCTGGATGCCGAGGGCTTTCACATCGTGCTGTTGCAGACCACCCAGCCCCTGCTGGTCGGCGACACCTTCACCTGTTCGCTGGCGTTCCAGCAGGCCGGAGCCCAGGAGCTGGATGTCGTCGTCAAGGCGCCCTGAGCGGTTCGCACCCTGCCGAGCGCGCAGGCTGCTCGAAATCGACGCCGGCTGAGCCGCTCCCGTCGGCGGCTCAACTTCCCGCCTTACACAGAAGCTACCGGCGCTTACGCCGCCTCCAGCACCACGAGCAGATCCTTGGCGTCGATCGGGCTGGCTGCGTGCACCAGCACCTCCTTCACCACCCCGTCCCTCGGCGCGTGCAGGGCCGTCTCCATCTTCATGGCCTCGATGGTTAGCAGGACGTCGCCCGCCTTGACCGGCTGGCCGGGGCGGACCGAGATCGTCGAGACGGAGCCCGGCATCGGGGCTGCGACGTGGGCGTCGTTGCCGTCCTCGGCCTTGCGGCGGGCGGGGAGCGTGGCCACCGCCGTGCGGTTGGGGACGCGGACGATCCGCGGCTGGCCGTTGAGCTCGAAGAAGACCCGGACCTGGCCCTCCTCGTCGGTGTCGCCGATCGCCTGCAGGCGCAGCACCAGCGTCTTGCCCTTCTCCAGCCAGACGGTGATCTCGTCGCCCACGGCCATGCCGTAGAAGAAGACGGGGGTCGGCAGGACCGAGACCGGGCCGTATTTGCGCGCGGCCGAGGCGAAGTCAGTGAAGACCTTGGGGTACATCAGGTAGGCGGCGAGATCCTCCTCGTCGAGGTTGCGGCCGCAGCGCTTCTCGGCCTCGGCCCGCACCGCGGCGAGGTCGGCGTCGGGCAGCAACGAGCCCGGCCGCGCCGTGATCGCGGCCTCGCCCTTCAGGACCTTCCGCTGCACCGCCTCCGGCCAGCCACCGGGTGGCTGGCCCAGATCGCCGCGCAGCATCTCGACCACCGAGGCCGGGAAGGCGATCTCACGGGACGGGTCGAGCACGTCGGCGGCGGAGAGGCCCTGCGAGACCATCACCAGCGCCATGTCGCCCACCACCTTGGAGGACGGCGTCACCTTGACGATGTCGCCGAACAGGTCGTTGGCGGTGCGGTAGGCGCGGGCGACCTCGTGCCAGCGCGTCTCCAGGCCCAGCGAGCGCGCCTGCTCCTTGAGGTTGGTGAACTGCCCGCCCGGCATCTCGTGCAGGTAGACCTCCGACGCCCCGGCGCGCAGGTCGCTCTCGAACGCGGCATACTGCGCGCGCACCGCCTCCCAGTAGAAGCTGAGCTGGCGGATCACCTCGGGGTCGAGCCCGGTGTCGCGCTCGGTGTGGCGCAGCGCCTCGACGATCGAGCCCAGGCAGGGCTGCGAGGTCAGGCCCGACATGGCGTCCATGGCGGCATCCACTGCGTCCACCCCGGCCTCGACGGCGGCCAGCACGCTGGCGGCGGCGGTGCCCGAGGTGTCGTGGGTGTGGAAGTGGATCGGCAGGCCGATCTCCTCCTTCAGCGCCTTGATCAGCACCCGCGCCGCCGCCGGCTTGAGCAGGCCCGCCATGTCCTTGACGCCCAGCACATGGCAGCCGGCAGCCTCCAGTTCCTTGGCGAGGCCGACATAGTATTGCAGCGAATATTTGGCGCGATTCGGGTCCAGGATGTCGCCGGTGTAGCAGATGGCCCCTTCGGCGAGCTTGCCGGTCTCGCCCACGGCGTCGATGGCGACGCGCATGTTCTCGACCCAGTTCAGGCAGTCGAAGATCCGAAACAGGTCCATGCCACCGGCCGCCGCCTGGTGGACGAAGTGGCGGACCATATTGTCCGGATAGTTGGTGTAGCCGACACCGTTGGCGCCGCGCAGCAGCATCTGCAGCAGGACGCCCGGCACCCGCTCGCGCAGCACCGCCAGGCGCTCCCACGGGTCCTCGGTGAGGAAGCGCATCGCCACGTCGAACGTCGCCCCGCCCCAGCATTCGAGCGACAGCAGCTGCGGCAGGCCGCGGGAATAGGCATCGGCCGCCGACACGATGTCGTAGGAGCGCATGCGCGTCGCCAGCAGCGACTGGTGCGCATCGCGCATCGTGGTGTCGGTCACCAGCACGCGCGACTGGTCGCGCATCCACTGCGCGAAACCCTTGGGGCCTAATTGATCGAGCAGAACCTTGGTGCCGGGCGACGCCGCTGGATCGACGACAAAGCGCGGCGGCTCCGGGGCACGGGCATCGGCGCGGGGGCGGGTCCGTCCCATCACGTCGGGATGGCCGTTGACGGTGACGTCGGCGATGTAGGTCAAAAGTTTGGTGGCACGGTCACGGCGCTTGGCCAGGTGGAACAGCTCGGGCGTGTCGTCGATGAACCGCGTGGTGTAGTCGTTGGCCCGAAACTTCGGATGCTCGATCAAGGTCTCGAGAAAAGCTAGATTGGTGGCGACGCCACGGATCCGGTACTCCCGCAACGCCCGATCCATCCTGGCGATCACCTCCTGCGGCGTCGCGGCCCACGCCGTGATCTTCTCCAGCATCGGGTCGTAGAAGCGCGTGACGACGGCACCGGAATAGGCGGTGCCGCCGTCGACGCGGATGCCGAAGCCGAACGCCCCGCGATAGGCCGTGATCCGGCCATAGTCGGGGATGAAGTTGTTCTCCGGGTTCTCGGTGGTGATCCGGCACTGCATCGCATGGCCGTTGAGGCGGATCTCGGATTGCTGTGGGATGCCGGTCTCGGCCAGCACGCCGATGTGCCCGCCTTCGGCGACCTTGATCTGCGCCTTCACGATGTCCAGCCCGGTCACGACCTCGGTCACCGTGTGCTCGACTTGGATCCGCGGGTTGACCTCGATGAAGTAGAAGGCGCCCGTGTCGGCATCCATCAGGAACTCGACCGTGCCGGCGCCCGCATAGGACGTGGCCCGGCCGATCTTCAGCGCCGCCTCGCACACGGCCGCCCGCTGGGCGTCGTCGAGATAGGGTGCCGGCGCGCGCTCGACCACCTTCTGATGGCGCCGCTGGATCGAGCAGTCGCGCTCGAACAGGTGCACGAGATTGCCGTGCCGGTCGCCCAGCAGCTGGACTTCGACATGGCGGGCACGCTGGACCAGCTTCTCGAGATAGACCTCGTCCTTGCCGAACGCGGCCTTGGCCTCGCGCTTCGCACTCAGCACCGCGTCCAGCAGCCGCTCCTCGCTGTCGATCGGGCGCATCCCACGGCCACCGCCGCCCCAGGACGCCTTCAGCATGACCGGATAGCCGATCCCGGCGGCAAGGCGGCAGATCTCCGCCGGATCGTCGGGCAGCGGGTCGGTCGCCGGCATCACCGGCGCGCCCACGGACATGGCGAGGTTGCGCGCTGCCACCTTGTTGCCGAGCGTGCGCATGGTCTGCGGGGTCGGCCCGATGAAGATGATCCCGGCTTCGGCACAGGCGTCGGCGAACTCGGGGCTTTCCGACAGGAAGCCGTAGCCAGGATGAATCGCGTCGATCCTGGCCTCGCGTGCCACGCGGATGACCTCGTCGATCGACAGATAGGCCTCGAGCGGGCCCTTGCCACGGCCGACCCGGTACGCCTCGTCGGCCTTGAACCGATGCAGGGAGAGCTTGTCCTCCTCGGCATAGATCGCGACGGTCTGGATGCCGAGCTCGGTCGCGGCCCGGAACACCCGGATCGCGATTTCCGACCGGTTGGCGACGAGCAGACGACGGATGCGATGCGGCTTGCTGGATGCGGTCATCGGGCCTCGATGCGAACTGGGAACGACATGGAATGTCTGCACCTGCCCCGACAGTCGGTGGCGACGCAGATCGTTGGATGGCCCGTTAGCGCCCGCCGACCTCACTACAGGCAGATCCCGAAGTCCAGCCAGTAGCGACGGCGCATGGCCTCACTGTGCCAGGAAGTCGACCACGGCCCGATTGAACAGTGCCGGGTCCTGCAGCATGGCGAAGTGGCTGACACCAGGCAGGATCAGCAGCTCGGCACCGGGCACCTGCTTGGCCAGCTCCTCGGTGTGCTCGCGCCGGATCGCCTCGTCGTGCTCGCCGTCGGCGATCATCACGGGGGTCTTGATCCTGGCCAGATCAGCCGCGGACCAGTTCGGCTGCGAGCCCCACATCGCGCCGATCTGGTTCAGGAAGTCGTCATACTCGGTGGGTGTCTGCGACAGCTGCGCATATTCCTCGCCGGCACGCTCGATATAGGCGGCGAAGGTTGGGTCGGTATCGAACCCCTCCTTGAGGCCGGCCAGCGTCGAGTTGGCACCGAAGGCGAACAGCCTGCCGATCCGGTCGGGATGGTTCATCGCGATGTCCAGCCCGATGATGCCGCCATCGCTCCAGCCGACGATGTCGGCCTTCACGATCCCCAGAAAATCCATGAGTCCCAGGACGTCGGACGCCATCAGGTCGTAGCTGTAGGGCTGCGCGTCACGGGTGCTGCGCCCGTGCCCGCGGCTGTCCATGACGATCACCTTGCGGTCGGGCGCCAGAGCGGGGATCAGATTGCCCCAATAATCCGAATTGCCGAGCCCACCGTGCAGCAAGAGCACGGGCGGACCGCTGCCATAGGTCGCATAGTAGAGCTCGATGCCGTTGATCGCCGCATAGCCTTCCTGAGCCGGCGCCGGCCGAGTCGGCATCGGCGGCAAAGTCTGCCAGAGCTCGGTGGCCATGACCATGCTGGCTGGGAGCGCCGCGATGAAGGCAGCCAGGACAAGGCGCCGCGTGAGCGTCAGCATGGTTCGCATGGGTTTCCCCCGGGATGGTGCCGGCAGGAACCGTTGGCGGTCCACGCGCTGCTGTCAACAGGCTGCCGGAGGTAGATTGACCGCGGCTGCGCGAGCGGACCACAGGTCCGCCAGCGGCTGCGGCGCGTATGTTCAAACATGCCATGGCGGCGTGGGGAGCCTGATGGATGCGTTTCGTGCTGCGCCTGCTGCTGCTCGTGGCGATCGTTGCCGCGGTGGCGGGCGGTTGGTGGCTGTGGCGCAATCGGCCGCCACTGGTGGAGGTGGCGCCGGCCGTCGCGGGACCTGCGGTCGAGGCGGTCTACGCCACAGGTACCGTCGAGCCGATACGCTGGGCCGGCGTGGCGCCGGCGCAGAAGGCCCGTCTGCTCGAGGTGCTCGTCGACGACGGCGACCGGGTGACCGCCGGGCAGGTGCTGGCTCGCCTCGACGCCACCGTCATGCAGGCGCAGGTGATCGAAACGGAAGCGCGCGCTCGGTACGCGCTGGCGGAAGCCGAGCGCCAGGACCGTCTGGCCGCCCGCTCGGCGGCGGCGCGCAGCGAGGTGGAGCGTGCCCGCAGCGAGGCCTACGCGTTGGAGGCCGCTGCCGAGGCGATGCGCCGACGGCTCGACGATTTCGTCCTCAAGGCCCCGATCGAAGGCGTCGTGCTGCGCCGCGACGGCGAGCCCGGGGAAATGATGGACACCTCCGACATCGTCTTCTGGATCGGCGAGCAGCGGCCCTTGCGCATCACGGCCGATGTCGACGAGGAGGATGTGCCGCGCGTGCGGCTGGGGCAGAAGGCGCTGCTCCGGGCCGACGCCTTTCCCGACCGCGTGCTCGAAGGACGGCTGGTGGCGATCACGCCCAAGGGCGATCCCATCCAGAAGACCTACCGAGTCCGGATCGAGCTCCCCGAGGACAGCCCGCTGATGATCGGGATGACGGTCGAGGCCAATATCGTCGTGCGCGAGGCAGCCGACGCCGTGCTGGTGCCGACCACCGCCGTGCAGGACGGAGCCGTGTTCGTGGTCACGGATGAGCACGGCCGACGCCGCGAGGTCGAAGTCGGCGTGACGGGCCCTCTGCTGACCGAGATCCGGTCCGGCCTCACGCTGGGCGAGCAGGTCGTGGTGGAACCGCCACCGGGGCTGGCCAATGTCGATCGGGTGCGGGTGCGGGCCGGCAACCCGCCGGCGACGGGCTAACCCATGCCCGGCCCGCTGTTCCTCGACATCGCCTTGGGGCATCTGCGCAAGCGCAAGCGGCAGACCGTCGTATCGATCCTGGGCGTGGCGCTGGGGGTTGGGTTCTTCATCGGCATCAACGCGCTGATGCGTGGCTTCCAGCAGTATTTCGTCAGCCAGATCATCGACGTGGCCCCGCACATCGTCATCAAGGACGAGTTCCGCTCGGCATCGCCGCAGCCGGCCCTGGCCGCGTTTCCAGATGGCGCGGTCGTCGTCAGCGGCGTAAAGCCCAAGGACGAGCCGCGCGGCATCCGCAACGCGCGGGCCAAGCTCGCCCAGCTCGAGGCCATCCCGGGCCTCGTGGCGGCACCGACGCTGCAGGGCCAGGCGATCCTGCGCTACGGGACGCGCGATGTGCCGGTCTCGCTGTACGGCATCGACCCGGAGCGTGAACGGCAGGTCACCAACATCGAGAAGGACATGATCCAGGGCCGGCTCGAGGACCTGCGCTCGACCGCCAACGCCCTCATCATCGGCAGCGGCGTGGGTGAGCGCCTGGGTGCGGAGGTAGGCGACACGATCTCTGTGGTCTCGCAGCGCGGGGTCAGGCTGTCGATGAAGATCACCGGGATCATGCGGACCGGAATCAACTCCATCGACAGCGGGCAGGCGTTTGCCCTGCTGAAGACGGCCCAGGTGCTGCAGGACCGCAGCAACATCGTGAACCAGATCCGGATCCGACTGGCCGACGTGACCAGGGCCGAACCGTTGGCGCGCCGCATTGAAGGCCAGGTGGGCTACCGGACCGAGAGCTGGGAAGAGACCAATCGCAATGTGCTGAGCCTGTTCGTGATCCAGAATTCGATCATGTACTCGGTGGTGGGTGCCATCCTGCTGGTGGCGGCCTTCGGCATCTACAACATCATCTCGACCGTGGTGCACGAGAAGACCCGGGACATCGCGATCCTCAAATCGTTGGGGTTCGCGCAGCGCGATATCCTTGCGATCTTTCTGGCCGAAGGCGTCATCGTCGGCATCCTCGGCGGCATCGCCGGCGCCTTCGTCGGCATGGGGCTGATCGAGCTCATGGCGCAGGTGCGCTTCGGTACCGCCGGGACGATGATGGGCGGGCGCGGCACCTTCATTCTGGCCCGGGACACGTGGCCCTATCTGGCCGGTGGCGTCTTCGCGGTCGTGGCCTCGGCGGTGGCGGCGCTGATTCCCGCGCGACGGGCGGCGCGGCTCAATCCGGTCGACATCGTGCGTGGGGCGGCATGAGCGTACCGGACGCGCCCGCCCTCGAAGCGCGGCAGCTCGAGCGGGTGCTGCCCGGCCCACCGCCGATCACGCTCATCAAGGGTATCGACGTGGCGGTGGCAAAAGGGGAATTCGTGGCGGTGACCGGCCCATCGGGCTCGGGCAAGTCGTCCCTGCTCTATCTGTTGGGCCTGCTCGACCGCCCGACCTCGGGCATGGTGCTGATCGACGGCCGGGACACGAGCGGGCTGGCCGCCGGCGAGATGGATCGGCTCCGGCTCGAGCGGCTGGGCTTCGTGTTCCAGTTCCACTTCCTGCTGCCCGAGTTCACGACACTGGACAACGTGCTGATCCCGATGCGCAAGCTCGGCCGGCTCGACAGCCGTGCGATGCGGGCGCGGGCCCGGATGCTGCTGGAGCGCCTGAACCTGGCCGACGCCGCCGGCAAGTACCCGGAGCAGCTCTCCGGCGGCATGCGCCAGCGGGTGGCCATCGCCCGCGCCCTCGCCAACGACCCGGCCATCCTGCTGGCCGATGAACCGACGGGCAACCTGGACACCGCCAATGCTGCGATCGTGTTCGACATCTTCGACCAGCTCGTCTCGTCCGACCGGCGAACGGTGATCGTGGTCACGCACGATCAGGATCTGGCGGGTCGCGCCCGGCGCCGCGTGCAGCTGGTCGACGGCCGCATCGTCGGCGACAGCGCCTGGCCCGCCGGCGCGCAGGCCCTCAGAGACGCTTGATCAAGTTCTGAATGCGGCTGTGACGCCGGGCCGATTCCTGGCCCGTCGGCGCATCGTCGGCGCGCACCACCAGCGTCGAGATCAGCCGCCTCACCAGCTCGGCCATCCGTTCATCGTCCAGATGATTGGCCGCGACCTCCGCGCACTCCTGCATGAGCGCGTCCTGATTCTTGGTGGAGAAGTTCGGGCGGTCGATCAGATTCTGCATCATATATCCGGGCAATTGTTTGTGTGCTGAGCGGTGAGATATGGCTCAAGATAGCTCCGCCCAGCCCATCCGTATCTAGTCATCGCGCGATCGGCACCCCTCATTACAGGATGTTCACGTGTCAGCTCAGCGGCGGCAGCCCGTCACCACGCCGCAGCGTCCAGCCGAGCAACAGAACGCCTGCGGCCGCGATCCAGCTGCCCGAGACCCGCACGGCCGTCCTCGCGACCCGTGAGCGGAGCGGCAGCACCAGTGCCACCACCAGCGCGAACGTCGCGAAGACCGCGGCAACGCAGCCGGCCAGGGCGGGCCACGACATGTCGACGGCAGCCGCCGCCGATCCATAGCCCCAACCCTGACCCAGGCCGATCAGACCGGCGAGAACGGCAAGAACGGTGGCCGGCAGCGCGGCATCCAACGCCACCAGCCCACCCGCGACGACGAACGAGACGGCAGGCAGCAGATCGCCGAGCGGCGTCCGGGCATGCCAGCCGACCACGCTGCCGGCCAGCCAGCAGGCCGATAGGGCGAAGAGCATCCAGCGCGCCGGCCTGGGGCCACGCATCCCCCCGAGCAGCGCCAGGGCCAGCACCGGCACCAGATCCTCGGCCGAGAGAAAGAAGTGGGCGGCACCGTCGTAGAGCGGCCCGAGCCCCGTCGTGACCAGGTGCGCCCGAGCCGGGCCCGTGCCCACCAGCAGAACGGCAGCGGCCAGCAGCGCCGCTCGGCAAGCCACCCGTGGGGTAGGCAGCCTCACGCGACCGCATGCCAGAGAAAGAACACGCCGCCGGAGGCAACGGCGGCACCGGCGCCCTGCAGGGCGCGCGCGCCCCACCCCCAACGGTGCGCGAGCCCAGCCGTGATCCCCACCAGATGCAGGCAGCCGGTCGCGATCACGAAGCCCATGCTGTAGAGCAGGCCGCTCTCGCCGGGCGGCAGCTCGGTGCCGTGCGCATGGCCATGAAAGATCGCGAAGACGCAGACGACGAACAGCGCAGCCGCCACCGGTGGTCGCCACTGCAGCAGGATGGCCATGCCGAGGACCAGCGCCGAGACGGCGATCCCCACTTCCACGCCGGGCACGGGGACGCCGATCAGACCCAGGAAACCGCCCAGCGCCATCACCATCGGGAACATCACCGGCAGCAGCCATAATGCCGGAGCGCCGAGCTGGGCGCCCCAGATCCCGACCGAGACCATGGCGAGCACGTGGTCGAGACCGGCGGCCGGATGCTCGAATCCCGACAGGAATCCTCCCGCCTCGCCGGCCAGCAGGTGAGCGCTGGCCTCGCCACTGCACAGCGCCAGCGCCACAAGGCCGAGCGGCAGCGCATCGCGACAGGCCTTCATCCTATGCCCACGACCATGGCCAAGACCCGGTCGATCGTCCAATAGGCACCGAGCGTGCCGACGAGATAGACCGGCAGGAACCGCACCGGCCGCGGCCAATCGATCTCCAGCAGCCGAAAGGCGCGCTCCAGCAGCAGGATCAGCGCCACGAACAGCAGCTGGCCGGCCTCGACCCCCAGATTGAACAGCAGCAAGGCCAGCGGGATATCGGCGCGCGGCAGGCCCAGGGCGAGCAGGCCGCTGGCGTAGCCCAGCCCGTGCAGCAGGCCGAAGGCGAAGGCCAGCAGCCAGGGATGACGCAAGGCGAGGCTGGTCTGCCCACGCCAGGAGCGGGCGACCTCGATGCCGAGGCACAGGATGGACAGGGCGATGGCCGCATTGAGCGGCGGAGCCGGCACCTGGACCACGCCCAGGGTCGCCGCCGCCAGCGTGATGCTGTGCGCCACGGTGAACGCGGTGATGGTCTTCACGAGCATCCAGCGATCGCGCACGATCAGCAGCAGGCCTAGCACGAAGAGCAGATGGTCGGCCCCGAACAGAATGTGCTCGACGCCGAGCCGGAAATAGAACGCCGCACCGCTCGAAGCGGCCGCAGCCTCTGGGACCGTCAGGGCCGGCGAGTTCGGCGTCAGCCGGCTCACGGTGACCGATCCGTCCAGGATTCGCACCAGGAGATCGGTCGTGCCCGGATCGAGGCCCACGGCCGCGAGCTGCGTTCCCGCCAGGCCGCCCGCACAGTGCAGCGTCCAGGAACGGTCCATGCGCATCATCGTGTCGGCGACGACCGGCGCCTCACCGGTCGTGCAGCGCGGGTCGAACCGGATATCGATACCGCTCGGCACCCCGTCCGGCGTCGGCATCGTCCAGCGCACGTGATAATCCTCGGCGGCCGTCCGGCTGACCTCGAGGTAGCCGCTACGGATGGGATGCGCGGCCGCAGGTACGGAAAGCCCCATCAGCACCAGCAGCAGCCAGACGATCCGCCTCACCGCGGCGTCGCTCTCGGGGCCGTGACGGCCGCGGTCTTCGGCTCGACCGGCTCGACCGGCTCGATGGTGACCCGATAGCGGGCACGTAGGGCGTGGTAGGCCTCGTCACGGGCATCCTGCAGGCGCGCCATGTGCCACTCCTCGCGCACGACGTCGCGCACCTCGTCCAACGGCTGGGGCGCCACCTGGCCCCATTCGTCGAGCCGAACCAGATGCACCCCCATGGGCGAGACGATCGGGCCGACCCATTGCCCGGGCTCCAGCGCCGCGAGGCTCTGCGCGAACTCCGTCCCGAACATGCTTTCCACCTGCTCTTGCGGCAGGTCCGCATAGTCGGCGGCCAGCTCCGACGGATCGCCCAGGGTCGATGGGTCGACGGCATCGCCGGCCGCCCGAAGCTGCGCCAGGAGCGCTGCCGCATCCCCCTCCACAGCGGCGCCGCGCCGGCCTGGATCCAGCATGACTTGGCTGAAGGTGAGGGTGGCGCCGCCGCCGAACTCCCGTGTGTGGCTGTCATAGTACGCCTGCAGCTCGGCCTCGCTCGGCTCGGCGATGACGGCGCTGTTCTCGGCGATCAGCTCCATCTTCTCGCGCAGCAGGGTCCGGATCGCGTCGTCGTTGCGGTCGAGCCCTCGTGCTGCGGCCTCGTGCGCCAGAACCTCGCTGCGCACCTCCTCCTCGATCAGCTCGTCACGCTCCGCCTCCGTCGGCTGGCGTTGCCACTCTTCGGCCCAGCCGCTGACGAGACTCTCGACCTTCCCCGCCGAGACCACGATCTCCGGCGCCTCCGGCATCGGGGGCGCCGGGGCCAGCCATGGATAGGCCAGGAATAGCAGCCCACCCAGGACGACAAAATGCAGGGTGGGCTCGCTCAGCAGACGTCGCCAGCGACCGGGCTCGGCCGCTTTGGCCTCCGCGCAAGACAGGTTCGAGCTGATGTGGATTCCCCAGGAAGCATGACGCGAACGCAACCGAGATTGGTCGCGTCCAAGCTTCCAGTCAACCAGCGAGGTATATGAGCCGGTCGGTCAGGGTCCGCGCGGTTCTTGCGACCGGTACGACGTCCGCAAGTTGGGCTGGCGCGCACCGTTTGCCCGCACCGCCCGCCATCCCTATGTTGGTCACGGCGGCTGCTCCGCTGGAGGCCAGGGCGATGAAACTCGCGGAAGCGTTGCTGCACGGGCTCAAGTCCTATGGTGCCGGCGAGATCTTCGGCATTCCGGGCGATTTCGCGCTGCCGTTCTTCAAGGTTGTCGAGGAAAGCCGAATCCTGCCGCTGCACACGCTGAGCCATGAGCCGGCGGTCGGGTTCGCGGCGGATGCGGCCGCACGGTTTCGCAGCGGCATCGGCGTTGCCGCCGTGACCTACGGCGCAGGCGCATTCAATATGGTCAACGCGGTCGCCGGTGCCTTCGCGGAGAAATCGCCGGTGGTGGTGATCTCCGGAGCACCCGGCCGGGCCGAGAGCCGGTCCGGGCTCCTGCTGCATCATCAGGGGCGTACGCTGGAGACCCAGTTTCGCGTCTACCAGGAGATCACCTGCGCCCAGGCACGCCTGGACGACCCCGCCACGGCCCCGGCCGAGATCGCCCGCGTGCTCACCGCGGCCATCGACCAGGCCCGGCCGGTCTACCTCGAGATCCCGCGCGACATGGTGAACGTGCCGTGTGGGCCAGTACCCGCCTATGTCGCGACACCGCCCGACGCCGAGGCCGTGGCGGCGTGTGCGGACGAGATCCTGGCGCGACTGGCGAGCGCGCAGCGGCCGTTGATCATGGTCGACGTCGAGGTCCGGCGCTACGGGCTCGAGGCCAAGGTCGCCGAGCTGACCAAGCGGCTGGGCATACCCGTGGTCACCAGCTTCGTGGGCCGCGGCCTGCTGACGACGCCCGACGCGCCCCTCGCCGGCACCTACCTGGGCGTCGCCGGTGATCCCGCCATCACCGAGCTGGTCGAGGGCTCCGACGGCCTGCTGCTGCTGGGCGTGATCCTGAGCGACACCAATTTCGGCGTGAACGCCGGCAAGCTCGACCTGCGGCGGACGATGCAGGCGCTGGACCGGCAGGTCAGCATGGGATTTCATCAATATCGGGATATCCCGCTGGCGGCCCTGGTGACGGCCCTGCTCGATCGCGCGCGGCCGCTGGGTCATGCCACGCCGGCACCGGCGCCGGTCTACCCACATGGCATGGTCGCCGACGGTGAGGCGATCGCGCCGGACGATATCGCGCGCGGCATCAACGATCTGTTCGAGCGGCAGGGCCCGATGCCGATCGCGGCCGACGTCGGCGACTGTCTGTTCACGGCCATGCAGATCGCGCACACCGACCTCACCGCCCCGGGCTACTATGCGGGCATGGGCTATGGCGTGCCGGCAGGCATGGGTGCCCAGCTCGCCACCGGCCGGCGAACGATGATCCTGGTGGGCGACGGCGCCTTCCAGATGACGGGTTGGGAGCTGGGCAATTGCCGGCGTCTGGGGATCGATCCGGTTGTCGTCTTGTTCAACAATGCGAGCTGGGAGATGCTGCGTGCCTTCCAGCCCGAGTCCGGGTTCAACGACCTGGACGACTGGCGCTTCGCGGAGATGGCGGCGGCCATGGGCGGCGAGGGCCGGCGAGTCAGGACCAGGGCCGAGCTGGCCACCGCCCTGGACCAGGCCACGGCGACCCGCGGCCGGTTCCAGCTGGTCGAGGTCATGATCCCGCGTGGCCGGATGTCGGCGACGCTCAGCCGCTTCGTGGCCGGCGTCAAACGCCTGCATGCGCCCAAGGATGCCGCCTGATGCTCTCCAGCCGCACCCTGAAGCTGATCCTGCATACGGTTCTGCGCCTCCTCTACCGCTATGAGGTCAAGGGTCGCGAGCACGCCTCGATCATCCAGCCGGGGGCCAGGGTCCTCGTCGTCGTCAACCACATCTCTTTTCTCGACGGCGCCCTGCTGATGGCCGCGATGGACCAGCTGCCGGCGTTCGCGGTCAACACCGCCATGGCCAATCGGTGGTGGCTCAAGCCTTTCCGGCGGGTGGCCAACATCTTCCCGCTCGACCCGACGAACCCGATGGCGATCAAGGAGCTGATCGGCAAGATCAACGGCGGGCAGCCTTGCGTGATCTTCCCGGAAGGGCGGCTCAGCGTCACCGGGGCGCTGATGAAGATCTATGCCGGCCCGGCCTACATCGCCGACCGGACCGGGGCCACCATCGTGCCGGTGCGGCTGGAGGGGCCGGAGCTGACCCGCTTCACGCGGCTCAAGGCCGGCCAGGTCACGCCGCATTGGTTCCCCAAGATCACCATCACCATCTGCCCGCCGCGCAAGCTCACGGTGGACCCGGACCTGCGCGGCAAGGCCCGCCGGCAGATCGCCAACCTGCAGCTCTACGAGATCATGTCCGACATGGTCTTTGCGACGACGAACTGGGGCGACACCCTGTTCGAGGCGCTGCTGCGCGCCCGCAGCCGTCACGGCTGGCGCTTCTCCATGCTCGAGGACACCAGCGGCGTCCACCTCGACTATCTGAAGCTCGTGGCCGGCGCCCTGGTCCTCGGCCGCAGGCTCGCGGCGGTGACGCAGCCGGGCGAGCGGGTCGGCGTGCTGGTCCCCAATGTCAACGCCGCCGTGGTCGTGTTCATGGCGCTGCAGGCCTTCGGCCGGGTGCCGGCGATGCTCAACTTCTCGGCCGGCCCCGCCAACCTCGAGGCCGCGGTCGTGACGGCGCAGATCAAGCTGGTCGTGTCGTCGGGCGAGTTCGTCGGCAAGGCGAAGCTGGAACCGTCGATCGCCGCCATTGCCGCCCATGCGAGCTTTCTCTGGCTCGAGGAGCTGCGCGATCAGATCGGCACCTCCCAGCGGCTGCGCGGTCTTTGGGATGGCCTGATCGCCCGGCGCATCCACGCCCGTTTCGGCGTGCGGCGCGACGACCCGGCCGTGGTCCTGTTCACCTCGGGCTCGGAGGGCCGGCCCAAGGGCGTCGTGCTCAGCCACGGCAACATCCTGGCCAATCTCGCCCAGATCTCGGCCCGGATCGACTTCAACCAGAAGGACAAGGTGTTCAACGCCCTGCCGGTCTTCCACAGCTTCGGGCTGACCGGGGCCATGCTGTTGCCGGTGCTGGGGGGCGTGAAGGTCTACATGTACCCCTCGCCGCTGCACTACCGGATCGTCCCGGAGATGGTCTACGACAGCGAGTCGACGATCATCTTCGGCACCAACAGTTTCCTCAAGGGCTACGGGCGGATGGGCGACCCGTACGATTTCCGCTCCCTGCGCTACGCCTTCGCCGGAGCCGAGGCGATCCAGGACGAGACCCAGAAGCTGTGGTTCGACAAGTTCGGCATTCGCATCCTGACCGGCTATGGCGCCACTGAGACCGCCCCGGTGATCTCGCTCAACACGCCCATGCACTATCGCTGGGGCACGGTCGGCCGCCTACTGCCCGGCATCGAGCACAAGCTGGAACCGGTGGCCGGGCTCGAGCGCGGCGGCCGTCTCTGGGTCAAGGGCCCCAACGTGATGGTGGGCTACCTGCGCTACGAGGAGCCCGGCGTCCTGCAGCCGCCCGAGGACGGCTGGTACGACACCGGCGACATCGTCGATCTGGACCAGCAGGGTTTCGTCACCATCCTCGGCCGCGCCAAGCGTTTCGCCAAGATCGGCGGCGAGATGGTGAGCTTGGCGGCGATCGAGGACTTCGTCCACCGCACCAGCCCCAACCACGCCCACGCCGTCGTGGCCCTGCCCGACCCGCGCAAGGGCGAGCGGATCGTGCTCGTCACGACCGACCATACCCTGGATCGTGACACGCTGCTCAAGGCCGCGCGCGGGGGCGGCGTCCAGGAAATGATGATCCCGGCCGAGGTGCTGCACCGTCCCGACCTGCCGCTCCTCGGTACGGGCAAGACGGACTACCCCAGCGTGCAGAAGATCGTGACGGGATATCTGGCGGCGGCATGAGCGGCGGGCCGAGAGTGGGCTTTGCTGTAGCCTGATGCGCCACAATCTTCCGTGCGGTAGACTCCAGTCCGCCGGGCCGGGTGCTGGCCCCGCTCTACGGCCGCACCAACCAAGTGCTTCGCCAAGATCGGTGGGGAGACGGTGCGGCTGGCTGCCTCGTGGACCCCTCCCAGGCATGGGCTCAAGTCGTCACTGCAACATAGCGCAGTCATGCCGATGGCTGCTGACACGCCCTCGATACTTCAATACTCTGAAATTACCCAACATTCATTTTTTGAGTTATCTTGTTATTAGAATATATGTATATTTTATTTATATTTCGGTGAAAATGTGTTGTGAGATAACAATATTTTGAGTGCTATCCTAAACGGTTGAGTACAAGGATTTGGTACCGCGGCGTCGAAGCTACGACCGAGCCGCCACTCTGGCGCAACGCCGCTTGCATGTGGCGCACCCGTCGTCGGTCGAATCGACCCGGAGTAGCTAAGTCCAGCGGCAGCCGATGGAATTGGCGACCGGCCCAGCTCCGACCGGTACCTCGCTACAGCCAGAAAAGAAGATTCCGTTTGTACGATATGTACATAATTATGTTCAAATACTTAATATTTATATGTATCATTTCGAACATTTTGGGCGTACAAAAGATGATGGCAGATCCTCGCTTTCGCGATTAAATGTCTGCAACTGTTTGTTATCAGGCGTTGCTTTCGATTCGGCGACCTGATGGAGGTCGCTGTTGAACGAGAAACGTGGAGAGCCGCCGGCTGCACCCCTGCATCGGGGGCCTTTGCCGACTCCGCCGTTACCAGCCTATCGCAACCTGATCCTGGCGGCGCTGCCAGTGGCAATGGTCAGCGAGCTGCGACCGCATTTGACCCGCGTCCGTCTAGTCAAGGGGCAGATCCTGCTGGAGCAGGACGAGCTGCTCGAGCAGGTATGGTTTGTCGAGCAGGGCTTCGTCTCGATGGTCGCGCGGCTCGACAATGGGGCCGCTGGCGTCGAGGTCGCTCTGATCGGCCGCGAAAGCCTGGTCGGTCTGTCAGCCATCGTAACCAGTCGTCCATTGGCACTGAACTGCGCCATGGTGCAGATGCCAGGGGAAGCGTATCGGATGCCCGTTGATGCCCTACGGCACTGCCTGGAGCAATTACCGCAATTTCGCCGCCACCTGCTGCGCGCTTTCCAGGTCGAGATAGCGCAGATATCCCAGAGCGCGGCCTGCAATGGCCGCCACACCGTCGCCGAACGTTGCGCCAGATGGCTGCTCATGGCGGGCGAGCGCGTCGGTTCCAACCAGTTGTCGCTGACGCAGGAGTTCCTTTCCGTGATGCTGTCCGTACGTCGGCCCGGCGTGACCCTGGCCCTGGGCAGCCTGCAGAAATCCGGCCTGATCCGCACGCATCGCGGCAATATCTCGATCGTCGATCATCGGGGCCTGGCGGCCGCAGCATGCGAATGCTACGCTCGAATCATCGACCTCGAGGCCAAGCTGGTAGCGCTCGACCAGGACGCCTAGCGTACGCACCCGCACTCACATGGGTCCGTCACCGAACCAACCGACGGAAAGTGGCGTCGTATTCCGGTACTTTCATCTTGAGCTTCGTGCGCTTGAATGATTCAATACTTGCGCTGGTGACATCGCCAGCTTGAAAGCTTGCGGTGGACCGCCGCTCATTCAGGACGGTGAGCGATTTATTTGAGAAAGCTGCGGAGAGCCGATCGTGGAAATATACTGTCCGCGGTCGGCTCTCCGATATTGTCGGTACTTTTCGCCGTCGTAAGCGCCCTACGTTCGCACCCGTCGATACGAGCACTTGGCAGTTGCATGAGTCGGCCCACTGCGACACCAAATGGCGAGCTTGGCACGGTCAGGGCTCTTAGGCCGCCATGGCTCGCATCCCGATTCGAACCCGCTGCTCACGATCCGCACCTACCCAGCCACTGTCGCCGAGCAGTGCCATGGGGGCACTGGTGAAGCCGTTGAAGCGCGTGCGCAGCGAGTTGGCGTAGGCGCCCATCATGCCGACCTCGATCCAGTCGCCCGCTTTCGTATCGGCGGGCAGCCAGTGCGGCCCCGGCATGGAATCGATGCTGTCGCAGGTCGGCCCGAACAGGTCGAAGCCGAGCTGCCGCGAATCGCTCGCACGTTCCGGCCGCACTAGGCGCATCGGGAATTGCGGCCCGATCCACTTGAGCTCGGCCAGGTTGCCGTAGGTGCCGTCGTTCAGGTACAGGCCGAGGCCGCGCCGCAGCTCGACCCGTGCCAGCACCGAAGCGCCGTCGGCGACGAGCGCCCGGCCCGGCTCGCACTGCAGGCGGCAGCCGAGCCCATGTCGGGCCACGGCGTCGCGGATCGCCGCGACGAATGCCTCGAATTCCGGCTCGTCGCCGAGATAGCGCGCCGGGAAGCCACCGCCGACATCGAGATCGTCGATCGGGCCGGCGCGGCGGACGACCTCGGCCACCAGCGAGATCGCCCGCGCAAACGCCACCGGCTCGACACACTGGGAACCGACGTGGAACGTGATGCCGACGGACCGGGCGTGGGGGCGCGCCGCGCGCACGAGGGCCGCCGTCTCATCGACGCCGACGCCGAACTTGCCAGTCAGCGCCAGCATCGAGCCCTCGCCGGGCACCGCCAGGCGCACGAACAGCTCCAGATCGCCGCCACCGCCGGTATGCGCCACGATCTTCGCCAGCTCGTCCGGATGGTCAAGCACGAAGCGGCGCACGCCGTGGCGATGGTAGGCCTCGGCGATCGCCTCGGGGCTCTTGATCGGGTGCATGAAATGGCACACGGCGGCCGGCAGCAGCGCCTTGACCGCCCGGACCTCACCGATCGAGGCGGTATCGAAGGCGCGCACCCCGCCGTCCCACAACGCGCGCACCACCCCCGGCGCCTCGTTGCACTTGACCGCGTAGAGCATGTCGCCGGGGAAGGCCGCCAGCATGCGCCGGGCACGGGCCGCGATCAGCTGCGGCCGCAGGCAGACCACCGGGTCGACCGGGGCCGTGTGGACAAGAAGCGCCTCAGCGCTGCTGTAGGTGTCAGTCATACCGACCTCCCAACCCCTGGTAAGAGTTAAGCGATCAGAATACCGCCGCCGCGCGCGCCGCTGTGCATAGGCTTCTTTTCGGGAACGGTCATATGGGGCACCCGACCCCCGATGTAAAGCTTTTTCGGTCCGCGTTTCCGAATGGCAGGTTATCTGGTTAAAATATTGTGACAGCTTGGCTATTCGCGAGCCGGGCAGCCACGAGGCTGCCACGTCCGCCACACCGGCGCAAACACCCCTCTGGAGCCGTTCGTCGCCCCATAATGCGGCGATGCTCGGGGAATTCCGTCGGCCGTGATCCTTGACGACCGACCGCGATCGCGGCAGGCCTGCCGCACCGATTGCCGCCCCGGAGCCCGCGATGTTCTATCTGGCCGACCAGCCGCATGGCCTGCGCAGCAATCCGCTCAACGCCATCGTGGTGCCGCGGCCGATCGGCTGGATCTCGACGTTGGACCGCGACGGGCGGGCGAATCTGGCGCCTTACTCGTTCTTCAATGCCGTGGCCTACCGGCCGCCGCAGGTGATGTTCGCGGCCACGGGCGCCCACGAGCGGGGCGGGCTGAAGGACTCGATCGCCAATATCGAGGCCACCGGTGAGTTCGTCGTCAATATCGCCACCTGGGATCTGCGCGACGCGGTGAACGGCAGCTCGATCGCAGGCCCCCACGGCTACGACGAATTCCTCCATGCCGGCCTCGGCAAGGCCCCCTCCGAGGTCGTCAGGGCGCCCCGGGTCGCGGAGAGCCCCGTGCATCTCGAGTGCGTGCTGTCCCAAATAGTCGAGCTCGAAGCGCCAGCACCGGACCGCCCGAACCGGATGGTGATCGGGCGGGTGGTCGGCATCCACATCGCCGACCGGGTGATCGTCGACGGTGTCGTCGACATCGTCCGCCTCGACCCGATCAGCCGCCTCGGCTACGACCAGTTCGCCCGAATCCGCGAGACATTCTCGATGACCCGGCCACGCTGGCCGGACGACGCGATGGCGGACGGCCCCAAGGACTAGACGGGGCAACCGCCGGCCCCGGGCACGGATGCCCGGGTCCCGGCGGAAATGGCTCAGGCGCCCATCTTGGCCTTCAGGTTCTGGTCGAGCTTGTCCAGGAACTGATTGGTGTTGAGCCAGGGCTGGTCGGGCCCGATCAGCACGGCCAAGTCCTTGGTCATGTGCCCGGCCTCGACCGTGTCGACGCAGACCTTTTCCAGATCGGCGGCGAACTTCTCGACCTCGGGCGTACCATCGAGCTTGCCGCGGTAGGAGAGGCCGCGGGTCCAGGCGAAGATCGAGGCGATCGGGTTGGTCGAGGTCTGCTTGCCCTGCTGATGCTCGCGGTAATGCCGGGTCACCGTGCCGTGCGCGGCCTCGGCCTCGACGGTCTTGCCGTCCGGCGTCAGCAGCACCGAGGTCATCAGGCCCAGCGAGCCGAACCCTTGCGCCACCGTGTCGGACTGGACGTCGCCGTCGTAGTTCTTGCAGGCCCAGACGAAGGCACCCGACCATTTCAGTGCCGAGGCCACCATGTCGTCGATCAGGCGGTGCTCGTAGGTCAGCCCGGCAGCCTTGAACTTGTCCGCGAACTCGGTGTCGAACACCTCCTGGAACAGGTCCTTGAAGCGTCCGTCATAGGCCTTGAGGATGGTGTTCTTGGTCGAGAGATAGAGCGGGTAGCCGCAGTTCAGCGCGTAATTCATCGAGGCGCGGGCGAAATCGCGGATCGAGCCGTCGAGATTGTACATGGCCATGGCCACGCCGGACTCGGGGAACTTGAAGACCTCGATGTCGATCGGCTGCCCGCCGCCCTCCGGCTCGAACAGGAGCCGCAGCTTGCCCTTGCCCGGGATCTTCAGGTCGGTGGCGCGATACTGGTCGCCGAAGGCGTGACGGCCGATGACGATGGGCTTCGTCCAGCCGGGCACCAGCCGGGGCACGTTGGCGCATACGATCGGCTCGCGAAAGATGGTGCCGCCCAGGATGTTGCGGATCGTGCCGTTGGGCGACTTCCACATCTGCTTGAGGCCGAACTCCTTCACCCGCGCCTCGTCCGGCGTGATCGTGGCACACTTGACGCCGATATTGTGCTGCTTGATCGCCTCGGCCGCCTCGACCGTCACCTTGTCATCGGTGGCGTCACGATGCTCGATGCCGAGATCGTAGTAGAGCAGGTCCACGTCGAGATAGGGCAGGATCAGCTTGTCCTTGATCATCTGCCAGATGATCCGGGTCATCTCGTCGCCGTCGAGCTCGACGATGGGATTCTGTACCTTGATCTTCTGCATCACGAGACTCCGCGGCCGATGGATGACGAGGTGGACGAAACAGGCGGGCCGACGGGTTCTTTAGCCACTCGTGGCCGCGCCGCAATACGGTCGCGCGTCGCAGTGCCGCCTCAATTCAGCCAGAGGGGCTGATCGAGCTTGGCGACGAACGCGGCATGAGCAGCCTCCTCGGCAGCCGACGGGGCATGCGGGCGCGGTGGCCGGACCGTGCGAACGGTGATGGGTCCGGCCTGGCGGGCACCGGGGCGGTCGAGCCCCAGCACCGTCTGACGGCCGCCGATCAGGTGCAGGTAGACCTCGGCCAGGAGCTCGCAGTCGAGCAGAGCGCCGTGCAGGGTGCGCGACGAATTGTCGATCGCGAACCGCCGGCACAAGGCGTCGAGGCTCGCCTGCGCGCCCGGAAAGCGGCGCTGGGCCAGCTGCAGCGTGTCGACGGCCCGGCTCATGGCCAGCGATTCGTGCCCCTGCCGGCCCAGCTCGGCGTTGAGGAAGCGGATGTCGAAGGCCGCGTTGTGGATGATCAGCCGGCTGTCCTGGAGAAACGCGAGCATCGGCTCCACGACCTCGGCAAAGACCGGGAAGTCCAGCAGGAACTGCGTGCTCAGCCCGTGCACCCGAAACGCCTCCTCGGGCATGTCGCGCTTCGGGTTGATGTAGCTGTGGAAAGTCTGGCCGGTGGGTAGATGGTCGATCAGCTCCAGAGCCGCCACCTCGACGATGCGATGGCCCCGGTCCGGGTCGAGCCCGGTGGTCTCGGTATCGAGCACGATCTCACGCAACATCGGCAACTCCCACTTACGCCGAGCTTAGCGGCGCACGGTCCCAGTGGCCAGCCATGTGCGACGGCCAGCGTGGCTATCGGGAGAAGGGCCTTCAGCGTCCGGCGTGGGACAAGGCACGGGTGGCCCATCTATCGGGCCATGCGCGTGGTCGCAGCTTGGATGCCGCCTCGATCACCGCGCGAATGTTGCGCGCCGTGGCCCCGCGATCGTAGCCGGACGGTATCAGGAAATCGGCCCGCTTGCGCTTCTCCTGGTCGGGCAGCTGCGCCGCACGGACTTGAGCGAGCTTTCGCACCGTCATCCCCGGCCGCCGCAGCGCCCGCTGCATTTGCAGCATCGGATTGGCCCATACGACCGCCACCGCATCCACCCGCTCCTGCCCGCCGGTCTCGAGCAGCAGCGGGACATCGAGCACGACGAGCTCGCTGCCCGCACGGCAGGCGCGACGCAGGAAGCCGCCTTCGGCCTGGCGCACGAGCGGATGCACGATGCGCTCCAGCCGTCGCAGCTCGTCCGCCCGACCCAGCACGAGCTGCCCGAGACGGCCACGATCGATCCCGCCGTCGGAACCCAGCGAGCCCGGGAATGCGCCGGCAACCGGCCCGACCGCCGCCCCGCCGGCGGCAAACAGCTGGTGCACCTCGGCATCGGCATCGAAGACCGGCACACCGAAGGCGCGGAACATGGCGCCGGCACGGCTCTTGCCCATGGCGATCGAGCCGGTCAGGCCCAAGACGATCACGGCTCGAGCACGCCCTGATCGCGCAGCATCTGCAGCAGGGGCAGGAGCGGCAGGCCGAGAATGGTGAAGTAGTCGCCCTCGATGCGGGCAAAGAGCTGCGCTCCTTGACCCTCGAGCTGGTAGGCGCCGACGCAGCCGAGGACTTCAGGCCCCACCTTCGCCAGATAGCTGTCGATGGCCGGGTCGCCGAGTTGTCGCATCCACAGCGTGGCGACATCGACGTGGTGCCAGATTCGACTGCCGCCGCGGAATGCTACCATGCCGCTGACCAACCGATGCCGGCGGCCGCGCAGACGCAGCAGCTGGTCACGGGCGGCAGCGATACCGGCAGGCTTCTCCAGCCATTCACCCTCGACCTCGAGCAGCTGATCGGCGCCGATGATCAGAGCTTCGGCCGGCGCGCGCGATGCGACCTGCGCCGCCTTCAGCTCGGCCAGCGCCACGGCCGCATCCTCGACCGGCACCGCGGCCGCGTGCAGCGATTCGCGCATGCCCACCTCGTCGACCAGGGCCCCGACCTGCGTGAAGTCGATGCCGGCGGCATGCAGCAAGGCAGCCCGCGTCGGGCTTTTCGAGGCAAGGATGACGGGCGGTGGTGACGGCATCGATGATGTTGCGGTCATCGGCTCAGGCCGGCATCCGCAACACGGCGCGCAGCCCCCCGAACCGTGACTGCTCGAGCTTGAGATCGCCGCCCAGCGACAGGACGACGTCGCGGGCTATGGTCAGCCCGAGGCCGGTCCCGCTGTTCTCACCAGACGGTTGTTCGTCGAGCCGCACGAACGGCTCCAGCACTTTCTCGCGGTAGGCTTCCGGAATGCCCGGTCCGTTGTCGTCGATTGCGATTTGCACCACATCGTCCTTCAGCTTGACCGAGATCCGGATCCATTTCGCGTAGCGGCAGGCATTGTCGACCAGATTGCCGAGGCAGCGACCGAACGCTGTCGGGCGCAGCGGCAGGACGACGCGCCGCTCCATGGCGATCTCCAGCGTCACCCCACTGCGTTCGGCCCGGTGTTGCATGCTTTCCAGCAAGGGCAGCAACTCGGTCGGCTCGACGGCCTCGCGGGCCTCGCCGCGGGCAAAACTGAGATATTCCTCGACCAGCTTCGACATCTCGAGGACGTCCTGACGCAGCCCGGCCAGAATGGCATCGTCCTCGACCCCCATCAGCTCGAGCTCGAGCCGCATCCTGGTCAGCGGCGTCCGCAGGTCATGGCTGACCGCCGCCAGCATTTCCGTACGCTGGCTGATATGGCGCAGAATCCGGTGCCGCATGAGATTGAACGCATGGGCCGCCTGGCGGATCTCCAGAGCACCGCGCGGCCTGAAATCCCCGACATCGCGACCCTTGCCAAAACTGTCCGCGGCAAGGGCGAGCTGCCGGATCGGGCGTACCTGCAAGCGCAGGAAGTAGACCGCGATCGCCGCCAGGACTACCGAGCTGCCCACCATCCATGCGAGCAGAAGCCAGGCCGTCGTGCTGGTCACACGCTTGCGGGCGACGTCGACCGTCAGCAGCCCTTCTTGGATCTGCACGTAGACGGTGATGCGATCCGGATCGTCGGGCTGAAGGTCGACCGCGAACGGACGCTTCAGGCGCTCGCCGAATGCCTCCAGGATCTTGTTGTCGATGTGCCCCACCTCGGTGGCGATCCCGGCGGCCGCGATGGCGGCCTCGAGGCTGCCTCCTGGCTGCAGCGTGATGTAGAGGTCCAGGTTGCGCCGCGCGCGCTCGAAAAGATCGTCACGCGCGGCTGCGTCGGGGGCTTCCTCGATCATCTCGGCCAGGAGCGACACCTCGCCGGCGACGCCGAGCGACAGCCATAAGGTGACGGTGTCCCAGTGCCGATTGTAGAACACGTAAGTGAGCACGAGCTGCATGATCAGCAGCGGAATCACGACGATGAGCAGCGAGCGCCAGAACAGGCTGCGCGGCACGACGGTCCGGTTCAGCAGCCGGCGCAGAGGGGTGACGACGATCAACTGCTGAGCCGCAGCACGTAGCCCGAGCCGCGCATAGTCAGGATGTAGCGCGGCTGCCGCGGATCGTCCTCGATCTTGCGGCGAAGCCGCGCCATCTGCACGTCGACGGCCCGGTCCGAGCCCGCCACCACGCCCTTGTCGCCGAGCTCGGCCCGGCTGATCGAGCGGCCGGGCTTGGCGGCCAGCGCCTGCAGTAGCGAGATCTCGCCGGTGGTGAGGTGGATCACGTCATCCTGTCGACGCAGCTCCGACGACCGCCGGTTGAACGTGAACGGACCAAAGCGGACGATGTCGTCGGTTCGGGTGGTGTGGACGCGGCGCAGGATGGTGGCGATCCGCAGCAGCAGCTCCCGCGGCTCGAACGGCTTGGCCAGATAGTCGTCGGCGCCGGCCTCCAGACCGCGGATCCGATCCTCCGGCGCCCCGCGGGCCGTCAACAGCAGGATCGGCACCTCGCTCTCGCGCCGAAGCTCCTCCGTCAGCGACAGCCCGTCCTGGCCCGGCATCATCACGTCGACCACCAGCAGGTCGAAGGCCATGCTCTTGGCCTTCTCCTTGGCTTCGGCAGCATCGGCCGCGGTCGTGACGTAGTGGCCGTTCTGAACCAGGTAGCGATGCAGCAACTGGCGCAGCCGCGCGTCGTCGTCGACGACCAGGATGTGGGGTGCGTCTTCCGTCTCGTCGCTCATCGGCCGCGTATCCCCGCCGTCAACCGCCGCAGCAGCTCACGCCGCGGCTCGCCCACAAGGTCGAGCAGCACGCGCTGGAAGCCTTCGACCGCCGTGGCTCCGGCACTCTTGCAAGCCTGGCGCAGCCGACGCTTCTGCAGCATCTTGATGTCGCCCAGCACCGTCACGGCCTGGGGCGTGAGCCGCAGTGGTCGCTTGCGTCGGTCCTGCGCCGTCGTGCCCTGGTCGATGAGCCCAGCCTCGGCCAACCGCTTGAGATGGCGCGAGAGGGTCTGCTTGGTGACGCCCAGCACTTCGGACAGTTCGGCGAGGGTGATGCCGGGCTGCCGTTCAATGAGGAACAATGTCCGATGATCGGTCTCGTCGATGGCGGCGTGCGCCCGTGGCACAACGGCGTCCAGGCTCAGTTGATGGCTCGCGAAATAAAGCAACTCGAGCCCCCGCTCCAGCTCTTCATCGCGTAAAAACAATGGGTTGGGTGATGTCATCGTCTGCAGGCAAGAGGCCACACCGGCCGTTGATTGACACTTATGAGGGGCAGTGATAGCGATCGCAATCCTCGATTCCGCTAGTCCGTTCCCGTCGCCGCGCGCGCAAGGCACCTCTCATGTCGCAGCTCATCCCCTATGACGACCGTGATGGCCAGATCTGGCTGAATGGCGAGTTCGTGCCGTGGCGAGACGCAAAGGTGCACGTGCTCACCCATGCGCTGCACTATGGCAGCGCCGTGTTCGAGGGCGAGCGCTGCTACGACGGGCGCATTTTCAAGAGCGCCGACCACAGCCAGCGCCTAATCGACAGCGGCCGCATCCTCGGCTTCGAGGTGCCCTACTCGGTGGCCGAGCTCGACGCCGCCAAGGCCGCCACCGTGGCCAAGATGGGCTTCAAGGACTGCTACGTGCGGCCCATCGCCTGGCGCGGCTCCGAGCAGATGGGCGTCTCGGCGCAAGGGGCGAAGATCAACGTCGCGATCGCCGTGTGGGAGTGGGGCGCCTACTACCGTGACCTCCGGCTCACCCGCGCCATCTACCAGCGGCCGGCGCCCAACAGCGCACCGGTGCACGCCAAGGCAGCGGGCCTCTACATGATCTGCACCATCTGCAAGCACGACGCCGAGGCCAAGGGCTTCGGCGACGCGTTGATGCTGGACTATCGCGGCTACGTCGCCGAGACGACCGGCGCCAATCTGTTCTTCGTCATCAAGGGCGAGATCCACACGCCCACGCCCGACTGCTTCCTCAACGGCATCACCCGCCGCACGGTGATCGATCTGGCTCGCAAACGCGGCTTCAACGTGATCGAGCGGCACATCGGCCCCGACGAGCTGGCGACCGCCGACGAGATCTTCGTCACCGGCACCGCGGCCGAGGTGACGCCAGTGCGCGCCATCGACGATCTCGAGTATCCGCTGGGACCGGTGACTCGGCAGCTGATCGACGACTATCACGGGCTCACGCGCGGTCACGCCAAGGCGGCCTGAAGGACGAACGGGTGAGGCTCACGCCAGTGACCGACGGCAAGTTCGCCGTAGCGGTGTTCTGCGGCTCGCGGACGGGCGCCGATCCCGCTCATGCCGCGGCTGCCGAAGAGTTTGGCAGCGCCATCGGCAGGATGGGCTGGCAGCTCGTCTACGGCGGCGGCGATGTCGGTCTGATGGGCGTCACCGCACGCGCGGCGATCAATGCCGGCGCCGACGTGACAGGGATCATCCCGCAGCGTCTCCTTGACCGTGAGGCCGGCAAGCATGACCTCACGGAACTGCGCGTCACCGCCACCATGTTCGAGCGCAAGGAGCTGCTGATCGAGTCGGCGGATGCCTTTGTCGCGCTGCCGGGTGGCCTCGGCACGCTCGATGAGATCCTGGATGCGGTGACGCTGCGCCAGCTCGGCTACCACGCCAAGCCGATCCTGCTGGTCGATCTCGGCGGCTACTGGCAGTCCTGTCAGGTGGTGTTCGAGCAGTTCGTGGCCGCAGGCTTCGCCGATGCTTCGTCCACACGGCTCTACGAACTGCTGCCGGATATCGGCAGTACCGTGCGACGGCTGCAAGCTGCCGCACGGACCCTAGCCGCCTGAAGGCCCAAGAAGCCTAGGCTTGGGCTGCCTCGCCGCCCTGCTGCACGCGACGGCGGAACAAGGTCACGAAATCGATCGGGTCGATCATCAACGGCGGGAAGCCGCCGTCCCGGGTGGCGTCGGCGACCACGCGGCGAGCGAACGGGAACAGGAGCCGCGGGCACTCGATCAGGAGCAGCGGCTGCAGGCTGTCCTGCGGGATGTTCTCCAGCGTGAACAGCCCGCCGTAAGCCAGCTCGACCAGGAACACGGCGGTGTCGCCCGACTGGGCGTTGACGTTCAGATCGAGCACAACCTCGTACTGGCCCTCGGCGATCGGAGCGGCACGGACGTCGACCTGGATCTGGATTTCGGGTCGAGCCTGCCCGGCCTGCAGGCCGTAAGGTGCGCGCGGATTCTCGAACGAGAGATCCTTGACGTACTGCGTCAGGATGGAAAGCCGCGGTCCGGCCTGCTCGGTGTCGGGCGCAGCGCCACCGTTCGGGCTGCTGGGCGTATCGGTCATCGAATGGGCTCCCTCAGGTGAACACAGGCGCCTCGTCCCAGGCGAGGCGGATGGATTCGGTGTTGTGCAGTTCGGCCCCGGTGAGCCCGCGGATGAAACCCCAGTGGCTCACCACGCAGACCTCGTGGCGGTCCGGCGCGTCGCGCAGCTTGGACCGAAATGCATCGCAGCGGGCAGCAAGGCTCGACCAGCTCTCGATCACGCCACCCCACCACAGCTCTTCGATGCCGCCGAAGTCGAGCTCCGGCCAGCGCCGCATCAGCTCCGTGGGCGACGTTCCCTGATCGCAGGAAAAGGCGCAGCGCTCCCGGACCGTGGGGTCGATGGTAATCGGCAGGCCGAGTTCGCCGGCGATGATCGAGGCGGTCTGCAGTGTTCGTTGGTACGGGCTGGTGATCACCCGACGCAGATTGTCGGCGCGTAGCCGCTCCGCCGCCGCTTGGGCCTGCGCCACGCCGCGCGCGGTCAGCGGCGGATCGGGCCAGCCGACATCGATGCGGCTGGCGCCGAAATGCTCGTTCCACGCCGATTCCGCATGCCGGACGAGCAACGTCATGCCTGCTGGCACCCGCTCGGGCGTTTCACGATCGGGGCGCTCCCATCTGCTGGCGGCGACTCGATGTCGCCGTGGCTGCGCCTTGTAGAGAAGCCGGCATGCCGGAGGCAAGTACAGCGGCGCCGCTTGGCGACAGGCTGCGATACAGCGACTCCGAGGCATGCTTTGTTTTTGCGGCTTGCAGATTATATGATGAAGGGTATCCAACGACGCGGTTCGGTGCGCATCATCGAGCCTTACCTTTCCTCCCACGCCAACCGGCGGCTTGTGATCCAGCGGAATGTCTGACGGATTCGCCTATCTCGACATCCTATTCTTCGCGATGGTGGCGGCGTTCATCGCCTTCCGCCTGCGCAGTGTGCTCGGGCGCAAGACTGGCAACGAACGGCCGCGGGTCGACGCGATCAGCCGGCGCTCTGCACCAAGTCCTGCCGATAATGTGGTGCCGATGCCGGAGCGGCAGCCGCCAGTCGCACCAGCGGACGAACCGGTGGACGATGGGCCTTTCGATGCCGTCAAGGCGGGCGTCGCCGCCGTCAGGCGTGTCGATCCCAGCTTCGATCCGGATCACTTCCTGCAGGGTGCCCGCGCCGCGTTCGCCATGATCGTCGAAGCCTATGCCAAGGGCGATCAGGCAGCCTTGCGCCCATTGCTTGCAAATGAGGTTCTGGCGCAGTTCTCCGGTGCGATCGACGCTCGCGAAAAGGCAGGTCATACGCTGACGACCGAGCTCGTGGCGACCCGCAGCGCCGAGATCGATTCGGCCATGGTCCAGGCGGGTCGGGCACGTGTGACGGTGCGGTTCACCAGCGAGCAGATCAATGTCACCCGTGATGCCGCCGGCGACGTCGTCGAGGGCGACCCGCGGCAGATCGACACCGTCATCGACCTCTGGACCTTCGAGCGTGACACACGTTCGCGCGATCCGAACTGGCAGCTGGTCGAGACGGGTGCGTCGTCCTGACGCAGCTCGGCTGACCCGCCGTGCTGCCTTTGTCGTCTCCGCCCTTTCGCTGCTGTTCGTTCTAGGGTCTTGCGCCGAGCGCAAGAAAGCCCCGCCTGCTCCTGCCGAGCCGACGCTGAAACTGGTTGCGGTCAGCTTCGATGCGTTGCCGGCATGGCAGGATGACGATCTCGGCGCGACGCTGGCGGCGTTCCAACGGACCTGCGCCCGGTGGCTGAAATTGGCTGCCGACAGGCCGGTTGGAGGCGTCGACAACTTCGCGGGGACGGTGGGGGACTGGCGTCCCGCCTGCATCGAAGCCAATGAGACGCCTGCGCCAGCCGCTCGGGATTTCTTCGAGACGGCATTCGCTCCCTTCGCCGTCACCGACGCCGGCAACTCGAAAGGCTTTCTTACCGGCTATTACGAGCCGCTGCTGCAAGGCGCACGAGTGCGGGATGGCGCGTACCGCTATCCGCTCTATAGCCGTCCGCCGGAACTGGTGAGCGTGGATCTCGGTCTCTTTGACCCGGACCTGCAGGGTCGCCGGGTCGCGGGCCGCGTCGACAAGGGCAAGCTGGTGCCTTTCGCCGACCGCGCCGCGATCGACGATGGCGCGCTGGCCGGCCGAAACCTGGAGCTGCTTTGGGTGGACGACCCGGTGCAGCGGTTCTTTCTGGAGATCCAGGGCTCGGGTCAGGTCAGGCTGCCGGATGGCACGACCGTGCGAGTCGGCTATGCCGACCAGAATGGGCACCCTTACCGCGCCATCGGCAAGGACCTGATCGACGTGGGAGCGATACCGCGCGAGCAGATGTCGATGCAGGCGATCCGGGACTGGCTGGAGGCGCATCCCGGTCAGGCACCGTCGATGATGGCGCGCAACGCCTCCTACGTGTTCTTTCGTGAGCTGCCTGCCCTCGCGACGGCACCCGGCCCAGTCGGCGCCCAGGGCGTGCCGTTGACCCCGGGGCGGTCGATCGCCGTCGATCGCAAATACCTGCCGCTAGGTGCCCCGGTCTGGATCGACACCACGGCGCCGTTCCCGGATGGGGAACGGCCGCTGCAGCGGCTCGTGGTGGCGCAGGATACGGGTGGTGCAATCAAAGGTCCGGTACGGGGCGATCTGTTCTGGGGTGCCGGCCCGGCCGCCGAGCACCTCGCTGGCCACATGCAGAGTCCGGCCCGATTCTACATTCTGCTGCCACGAGACCTCACCCCCACCAGCTGAAACATTACGGCCGTGCCGCTTGTGGCGTCCGATCCTTTGTGGTTTATCCGCGCCGTCTTTGACCGTCCCCGGAGCTCATTCCGCATGCGCCGTATCGCTCTCGCCACCACGGCCCTGGCCGTGCTCTTCCTGGCTGCACCGGCTCGTGCCGAGACGCCCGACCCCGTCGTTGCCATCGTCAATGGCAACGAGATCCATAAAAGCGACCTCGAGGCCGCCTACGAGGCCCTGCCGGAACAGTACCGTCAGGGCCCGATCGAGGCGATCTACGACCCGCTGCTCGATCAGGTGGTCGTGAGCCAGCTGGTCCTGGCGGCAGCGGAAAAGAAGGGCCTCGCCAACGACCCCGAGATCCAGGCGATGATCGCCCGCGCCCGGGACAACGTGCTGCGCGACGGCTACGTCAAGCAGGCGATCGATCAGGGCACCACGGACGAGAAGCTGCGCGCCGCCTACGACACGATGAAGAGCCAGCCCGGCTTCGCGATCGAGGAGACCCATGCCGCGCACATCCTCGTCGCCGATGAGGCCGAGGCCAACGCGATCATCAAGCAGCTCCAGGAGGGCGCCGATTTCGCGACCCTGGCCAAGGAGAAGTCGACCGACCCGTCCGCCAAGACCAACGGCGGCGACCTCGGCTTTTTCAAGCGCGATGCCATGGTGCCCGAGTTTGCCGAGGCGGCGTTCACGATCGAGCCCGGCACCGTCGGTGCCACGCCGGTGAAGTCGCAGTTCGGCTGGCACGTCATCAAGGTCGAGGAGCGCCGCGAGACCGTGCCGACCTTCGAGGAGAAGGAGCCCGAGCTGCGCCAGCAGGTGGCACACGAGATCGTGACGGCTCTGCTGACCGACGTGCGTAGTGGTGCCACGATCGAGCTGTTCAACCTGGACGGCACCCCTAAGCCCGCCAAGTAGCCGGTAGCGCCGACAGATGGGCGAGATCACCGCGCGGTCGCCGCTGGCGCCCGAACACTTTCCCGAGCTGCCGCTGGTGGCCGGGGTTCGCTTTGCAGCCGTCGAGTCCGGTATCCGCTATCGCAACCGGGACGACCTCCTGTTGATCGAGGTAGCACCGGGCAGCACGGTGGCGGGAGTGTTCACCCGCTCGACCACGGCCGGCCACCCGGTCCTCTGGTGCCGGGAGGTCCTGCCGCATGGCCAAGCCCGCGCGGTGATCGTCAACGCCGGCAATGCCAACGTGTTTCGCGGCGCGGAGGGCGATCTCGCCGTCCGCGCCGAAGCCGAGGCCGTGGCGGCGGCGTTGGGCTGCCCTGCGCATGCGGTCTACGTGGCCTCGACCGGGGTCATCGGCGCGCGTCTCGCGGTCGAGAAGATCACGGCACGCGTGGGTGATCTCGTCGCCGGGCTGCGTGACGACGGGATCGAGGCCGCGGCGCGGGCGATCATGACCACCGACACCTTCCCCAAGGGTGCCGCCGCCACCGCCACGATCGACGGCGTGCCGGTGACCATCGCCGGCATCGCCAAGGGCTCCGGCATGATCGCCCCCGACATGGCGACCATGCTCTCCTTCGTCGTCACCGACGCGGCGCTGCCGGCCGACATTCTGCAGGCCCTGCTGCAGGCCGGTACCGACGCCTCGTTCAATGCCATCACGGTCGACAGTGATACCTCGACGTCCGACACGCTGCTGCTGCTGGCGACCGGCAGCGCCGGCAATGGCCCGGTCGGCGGCGTCGACGACCCCAAGCTCGCCGGCTTCCGCTCGGCACTCGACAGCGTCCTGCTCGATCTGGCCCTGCAGGTGGTCAAGGACGGCGAGGGGGCTCAGAAGCTGATCGAGGTCCATGTGCGCGGCGCGGAAAGTGCGCCATCCGCCCGCCGGATCGGCCTCGCCATCGCCAACTCGCCGCTGGTCAAGACCGCCATTGCCGGTGGCGATGCCAACTGGGGCCGGGTCATCATGGCCGTCGGCAAGTCCGGCGAGCCCACGGACATGGCAAGGCTCGGCGTGGCCTTCGGCGGCCACGAGGTGGCACGTGCCGGTGCCGCGGTGCCGGATCTCGACGAGGCGCCGGTGGCCGCCCATCTCGCCGGCCTCGAGGTGAAGATGGACGTGATCGTCGGCGACGGCCCCGGGGCCGCCACGGTGTGGACCTGCGACCTCACGCACGGCTACATCGACATCAATGCCGACTACCGTTCCTGACGGGGCGCCGGCACGTCCACTTCTGCTGGTGGTCGCCTGCGCTCTGGTGGACGCCGACGGGCGTGTGCTGGTGGCACAGCGCCCGGCGGGCCGGCCGATGGCCGGCTTGTGGGAATTCCCCGGCGGCAAGCTGATCCAGGGCGAGACTCCCGAGGCCTGCCTGATCCGCGAGCTGCAGGAGGAACTGGACGTCGGCACGGAGTCCAGCTGCCTCGCCCCGCTCACGTTCGCCTCGCACGCCTACGACACCTTCCACCTGCTGATGCCGCTCTATGTCTGTCGCGTGTGGCGCGGCCAGCCTTCGCCCCGCGAGGGCCAGGCACTGCGCTGGCTGCGACCACGCGCCCTGCGCGAGCTGCCGATGCCTGCGGCTGACATCCCGCTGATCCCGGTGCTGGAAGAGCTGCTCTGACGGCATCATCTTGGAACTATTCTTTTTAGAGACAATGCATTTGCCATTTCCGCATCCGCTTTTGCCTCTCTAGGAGCATTGCGGGCCCCAAGCCGAAATGGAGACCGCATAATGCCTCGCCCCTTGCTCAGCCTCGTCCTAGCCGCGCTCGTCGTGTTGCCGATATCGGCCAAGGCGGACGACGGGCCGACACCGCGGGCAGTGATCGACGCTTATGGCGATCTGGCCCAGGCGATGTATGGCGACTCGCTGATCGAGGCCCGAGCGCTTGATGCGGCGGTGGGCGTCCTGCTGGCGGCGCCGAGCGAGGAGACCCTGGCCGATGCCCGCGCCGCCTGGCGCGTGGCGCGAGCCTATTACATGCAGACCGAGACCTTCCGGTTCGGCAACCCCGTGGTCGACGAGTGGGAGGGCCGGGTCAACTCCTGGCCGCTCGACGAGGGGCTGATCGACTATGTCGACCCGTCCTACGGCGACGCCTCGGACGAGAATCCGCTCTACCGGCTGAACGTGATCGCCAACAAGCAGCTTCGCATCGGGCCGGACGTGGTCGACGCCAGCACGATCAGCAAGGAATTGCTCGCCGGAAAGCTGCAGGAGGCGCTGGACGTCGAGAAGAACGTCGCCACCGGCTACCATGCGATCGAGTTCCTGCTCTGGGGCCAGGACCTCAACGGCACCGGCCCGGGCGCGGGCGACCGTCCCTGGACCGACTATGCGCTGGGCGACGGCTGCACGCACGGCAACTGCGACCGGCGGCGCGACTATCTGGCCGCGGCCAGCGGTCTGCTGATCGATGATCTGGCCGAGATGGTGGTCGACTGGGACGCCGGCGGTGCAGCGCGGACGGCATTGGCCGAGCTCGACGACAGTGCCGGTCTGACCGCGATCCTGACCGGCATCGGCAGCCTGTCCTACGGCGAGCTGGCCGGCGAGCGGATGAAGCTGGGCCTGCTGCTGCACGACCCGGAGGAGGAGCACGATTGCTTCTCCGACAACACCCATGATGCGCATTACTACGATCAGGTCGGCATGCTCACGGTGTGGAACGGCCGCTATGAGGGCCTAAACGGCAAGGTGACCGAAGGCCCGAGCATCGCCATGATCGCGGCCGCCAAGGCGCCCGAGGCCAAGGCCGCGGTCGACGCCCGGATGGCCGAGACGCTGGAGAAACTGCAGCTCGTCAAGGATACCGCGGTCAGCGGCGAGATGGCCTACGACCAGATGCTGGCCGCCGACAATCCCGAGGGCAACGCGATGCTGCAGGCGGCCATCGACGGGCTGGTGGCGCAGACTCGGGCCATCGAGGCCGTGGTCGCGGCGCTGAATCTGAAGGTCGAGGTCGAGGGCTCCGACAGCCTCGACAACCCGGCCTCGGTGGTGGCCCAGTAGCGGATGGCGCTGCTCTCCCGTCGCGGCCTGCTGGCGACAGCGACGGGAGCAGGCTTGGCGGTGACTTTGCCGTCGCTCGGCCGTTCCGCGACGGGTGCTGTCCACGAGGCGGCCTTGATCGCAGCCGAGCGGCCGGCGTCCCTGCGTCCGGATCTGCCGCCGTCGCCGCTGTGGACGTACGCTCCCACCGGCATGCCCGTCTTGCGCGTCCAGCGCGGCGACCGCCTCCGGACCACGCTGACCAACAACCTGCCGGAGCACACCTCGATCCACTGGCACGGCCTGCGGGTGCCGAACGCCGAGGACGGTGTCCCGTTCGTCACCCAGCCGCCGGTGCAGGCCGGCGCCCGGTACGGCTACGATTTCATCCTGCCGGACACCGGCACCTACTTCTTCCATCCACACTGCGATACGGCGCAGCAGCTGGGCCGCGGGCTGGCTGGCATCATCGTCGTCGAGGGCGACTCGGACCGGCCGTTCGATGCCGATCTGGTGCTGGCGATCCGCGACTTCCGGCTCGACGACACCGGTGGGTTCCTGCCGTTCATCACCGCTGAGGGAGCCAGCCGCGGCGGCAGCTTCGGGACCTTGCGGACGGTGAACGGGCTGTCCGACCCGACCCTGGACATCCCCGCCGGCGGCGACGTGCGCCTGCGCATCCTCAACATCGACAACACACGGGTCATCGAGCTGGGCTGCGAAGGGGCGGAGGCGGCGATCCTCGCCATCGACGGCAATGCCGTGGCGCCGCAGCCGTTGCGTTCCTGGCGCATGGGGCCGGCAATGCGTCTCGACGTGGTGCTGCGCGCACCCCAGGCGGGCGCCACCGTCCGCCTGCTGGACTATTTCGCGCCCGAGCCGGTCGAGCTGGCACGGCTGACCGCGAGCGGCGAGCGTCTTTCCCGGCCCGACTTCGCGCCCTGGCCGCTGCGGCCGAACGCGCTGGCCGAGCCCGATCTCCAGCGGGCGTCACGGCTGCGGCTCAGCTTCTCGGCGACCGCGATCGCCCAGGAGCTTGTGCTGCCGAACGGCGAGGTGCTGCGCTACGCCGACGCGCTCTGCCTCGCGAACCAGACCTTCTGGGCGATCAACCGCGCCTCGTGGCCCGAGGCCGGCCATGCGCAGCTGCCGCCGCCACTGTTCGAGGTCGAGCGCGGGCGAACCCAGATCCTGGAGCTGGTCAACGCGACGCCGCAGATGCATCCCATCCACCTCCACGGCCATTTCTTCAAGGTCCTCGAGCCGCATCGCGGCATGCCGCCACATTGGGCCGACACGGTGCTCCTCGGCCCCAAGGACCGGGTCGAGGTGGCCTTCGTCGCGGACAATCCGGGCGACTGGATGCTCCATTGCCACGTCATCGAGCATCAGGAGACCGGGATGATGGCGATCTACCGCGTCACATGAGAGCGCGCATTCTGGCCCTCGCTGCGAGCCTGGCGTTTGGCGCCGCGAGCGGCGCTGCCGCGGACGGCCTGCAGGTGGCGGTGGGCAAGGCCCTGTTCGACCGCGTGTGGGCGCCCGCACCCGCGTCGACACGGGCCACGGATGGCCTGGGGCCACTCTTCAATGCCCGCAGCTGCATCGCCTGCCACCCCGCCGGCGGCGGCGGCGCGCTCGATCCACGCGGCAAGCCGGCAGGAACCGGGCTCGTCCTGCGGCTCCCGGACGACCCGGTCTACGGCATGCAGCTGCAGACCGGCGGCATACAGGGGCAACCGGCCGAAGGCGTGCTGGCGGTCCACTGGCAGGAAGTGCCCCGGAGCCTCGCCGACGGCACGGTCGTCCACCTCCGCCGCCCCGAGATCAGTTTCCTGCGGCCGGCCTACGGGCCACCGCCGCAGCAGTTGTCGCCGCGTCTCGCCCCCTCGCTGCACGGCGTCGGCCTGCTGGCGACGGTCCCCGAAGC
>JBATRI010000157.1:0-1971 GCA_049292515.1 Geminicoccaceae bacterium | reverse complement strand
GCACGGGCCCGGCGCACGCTCTCGCGACCCGAGACCTCCGGCGTGCCGCACTCCCACCACGAGCCGTTGCCCTCGGTCCAGTCGGTCGGGTGGACGGCGATGTGGATGACGGTGGTGCGGTCGGCAGCCTTGGCCTGGCGGAACGCCGCCTCGAACTCGCCGATGCCGGCGGCCCGCAGCCCGATCGCACCCATGGCCTCGGCATGCTTGGCGAAATCGACCCGGACCAGCTCGCCTGCATGGCGGGTGTCGGCCAGCTGGTTGTTGAAGGACGGGATACCCTTGGCCCGCTGCAGCCGGTCGATCACGGCGAAGCCGGCATTGTCGCAGACCACGACGATCAGCTTCATGCCGGTCAGGACCGAGCTGTAGATGTCGCTGTTCATCAAGAGGTAGCTGCCGTCGCCGACCATGACGATCACGTCGCGCGAGGGGTCGGCGAGCTTGGCCCCCCAGCCGCCGGCGATCTCGTAGCCCATGCAGGAGAAGCCGAACTCGCAGTCGAAGGAGGAGGTGGTGGCCGCCCGCCAGCACATGCACAGCTCGCCCGGCATGCCGCCGGCCGCGGTCAGCGCCAGATCGCGCGGGTCGCACAGCCGGTTCACCGCACCGATGACGTGGGCGTAGGTCGGCAGCTCGGCGTTGGTCGGGCCGCTGCGCTGGTCGATGAAGCCGTTCCACTCGGCATAGAGCTGCCGGCCCTGGGCGACCCAGGATTCGGGAGCCTGCCAGTCGCCCAGCGACCGGCCCAGCTCCTCCAGCACCGCCAGCGCGTCGCCGACGACCGGCAGGGCCTGGTGCTTCCTGGCATCGAAGCGGGCGGCATTGACGCCGATGAAGCGGGCATCATCCGCGAACACCGACCAGGAGCCGGTGGTGAAGTCCGCAAGCCGGGTGCCGACGGCGAGGATCACGTCGGCCTCGGCGGCGAGGCCGTTGGCCGAGCTGGAGCCGAGGCCGCCGAGCGGGCCGGCGTTCATGGCATGGTCGTGGACCAGCACGGTCCGGCCGGCGATGGTCTCGGCGACCGGAATGCGGTGGCGCTCGGCGAAGGCAGCGAGCTCGGCTTCGGCGCCGCTGTAGCGGACCCCGCCGCCGGCGATCAGGAGCGGCTTTCTGGCCGTGCGCAGCAGGTCGGCCGCGGCGTCGAGCTGATGCAGGTCGGGGCGGGGGCGGGGGATGCGGTGGACGGTCGGCGCGAAGAAGCGCTCCGGGTAGTCGAAGGCCTCGGCCTGGACGTCCTGGCACAGGCCGAGAAAAGCCGGGCCGCAGTCGGCCGGGTCGAGCAGCACGCCCAGGGCCTGGGGCAGCGACTGCAGCAGCTGCTCGGGCCGGGTGATCCGGTCCCAATAACGGGTGACCGGCTTGAAGGCGTCGTTGACGCTGAGGGTGGGGTCGCCCCAGTGCTCGACCTGCTGCAGCACCGGGTCCGGCAGGCGCGAGACGTAATAGTCGCCGGACAGCAGCAGGACCGGCAGGCGGTTGGTGTGGGCGACGCCGGCGGCGGTGACCATGTTGGTGGCCCCGGGGCCGATCGAGCTCGCGGCCACCATGATCTGCCGGCGCGCCCTGGCCTTGGCGAAGCCGATGGCGGCCAGCGCCATCGACTGCTCGTTCTGGCCGCGCCAGGTCGGTAGCTCGTCCTTGACCGCCTCCAGCGCCTCGGAGAGGCAGGTGACGTTGCCGTGGCCGAAGATCGCGAACACGCCGGGAAAGAGCGGCACCTCGGCGCCGTCGACCATGGTGCGCTGGGCCATCAGCCAGCGGACCAGGGCCTGGGCCATGGTAAGGCGGATGGTGGTCATGTTCGGCCTCCCGGGCATTGTCGTTGGTGGCGGAGGTTAGCCGCTATCTTCGGGCAGGTGAAGCGAGCGCAGGCGTGTCGGTCAGGCGTGCCGGCGCATGGCCGGGCGATCGGCGCCGCATGCCGTGAGCCGCTGCAGCGCCCGGCCCAGGGCCTGAGGCGAGGCG
>JBATRI010000156.1:0-5201 GCA_049292515.1 Geminicoccaceae bacterium | reverse complement strand
CACGATGCTCGGCATGACTGCCATGGCTGAAATTCAGGCGGAACACGTCCGCCCCGGCATCCACCAACGCCCGGATCACCTCCGGCGTCGAGCTGGCCGGACCCAGCGTCGCGACGATCTTCGCCCGACAGGGGTGCTGCCTGGTCATTCTTGGCCCCTCCGAACCGGCCTGTCGCAGCGTGCGATCACGCTAGAATATGAAGCCGGTGTTGATGAACTTAGAGGTGTGGTGCTGGACGATGGCGTCCAGCAGCTGCTCGCTGGCGGCGGTTTGCTTGGTGGCCACCATTGAGCGGATCGAGAACGAGCGCAACGCATCCGTGACCGACAGCGTGCCTTCCGCCGAGTCCTTGCGCCCGGTGAAAGGGAACACGTCCGGGCCACGCTGGCACTGGCAGTTGATGTTGACCCGGCACACCTGATTGACCAACGGATCGACCAGGGTCCCGATCCGGTCCGGGTCGGCCCCGAAGATGCTCACCTGCTGGCCGTGCTCGGAGCTGATGACGTACTCCAGCGCCGTCTCGAGCTCGTCGAACGGCAGCACGGGCACGACCGGGCCGAACTGCTCCTCGCGGTAGAGCTTCATGCCCTCGGCGACCGGGTAGACGACGGCCGGGTAGAACAGCGTGCCCGCGGATGTACCCCCGTCCGGGTTGACCACCCGCGCGCCCTTGGCCTGCGCATCCTCGACCAGCTCGTGCATGTAGGCGACCTTGCCGGGCTCCGGCAGCGGCGTGATGCTGACGCCCGCCTCCCACGGCATGCCCACCTTGAGCCTGGCGAGACCGGCCGTGAAGCGCTCCAGGAACGGCTCGGCGATCGAGCGGTGGACCAGCAGCATCTTCAGCGCCGTGCAGCGCTGGCCGTTGAAGGACAGCGAGCCCAGCAGGCACTCCTTGACCGCGAGGTCGAGGTCGGCGTCGGGCAGCACGATGGCGGCGTTCTTGGCATCCAGGCCGAGAATCGCCCGCAGCCGATGCGCCTTCGGCGGCAGCTTCTTCAGATGGTCGGCGACCTTGCTCGAGCCGATCAGGGTCAGGCAGTTGACCTTGCCGGTGCCCAGCAGCAGCGGCACCACGACCGAGCCCTTGCCGTAGACCGTGTTGATCACGCCTTTGGGGAAGGCGCTGCGGAAAGCCTCGAGCAGCGGTGCGAACAGCAGCACGCCGTAGCGTGGCGGCTTGAAGACCATGGTATTGCCCATGATCAGGGCCGGGATCAGCGTCGCGAAGGTCTCGTTGAGCGGGTAGTTGTAGGGGCCCATGCACAGGACCACGCCCAGGGGCGTCCGCCTGATCTGCCCGATCGTGCCCTCGACGACGAGAAAGCGCGAATTGCCGTTGTCCTGCTCCTTCAGCGCCTCGATCGTCGCCCGGATATAGTCGACCGTGCGATCGAACTCCTTCTCGCTGTCGGCCAGGCTCTTGCCGATCTCCCACATCAGCAGCCGCACGACCTCCTGCCGGCGGGCCTGCATCTGCTTGGCGAACGTCTGCATGCAGGCGATGCGCTCGGCCACCGCCATCGTCGGCCAGACGCCGCGGCCATTGTCGTAGGCGGCTACGGCGGCCGCCAGGGCCGCCTCGGCCTCGGTCTCCGCGCCCTGGGGCACGCTGCCGAGCTCGACCTGGGTCAGCGCGCCGTCGGCGCCGCGCACGCACACCGCCGACAGCACGGTCTGCGCCGGCCCGTTCCACGCCCGCAGCTCGCCGTCGACGAGCCAGGTGCGCTGGTGGACCTGGGCCGGAATCATCTGCTCGGCCGGAATTTCCTCCTGCAGCGGAAACAGCTGCCGCAGCTCGTCGGATGTCGTCATGGGTTGCCTTCTCAGCAATTATCGTTGCCGGACGCCAGCTCTGCCCTGGCGCACCGACATTGGTCCGTTCAGCAGGAACCGGAGCCCATCTACGACTTGCCAGGGGCGTAGCCAATGGCCTGGCGGTAGGCGTCGAGCTGCTGCTCGCGTCCGAGCTTGTCGGTGATCCCGTTCCAGGCCGCAGCCGTGTCGTCGAGCGCTTGCTGGGCGGTCTTGCGGCCACCCAATGCCCGGGCGAGCTCGGTGTCGAGGGCCGACCAGTAGGCGGGGGTGCCTCGAATCCGCAGGTAGGGGAGCATCGTGTCGGCATTGAACGTGGCCTGAAAGGCCTGCAGATAGTCCTTGACGTCAGCAGGGTCCCAGCCGGCCCGGACATAGTCGGCCAGCCGTGCTTCACCCTCCGGCTGCAGCATCTGATAGTGGAAGCCGGGATTGATGCCGGTCCACCCGTGCTGCACCGCCCATAGCGAGAACGGCTTGATCGCCATCAGCGCCAGGAACGAGTAGGCGGCTTCCTGCTGGGCCGAGCTGGCCAGGACCACACCGTGCCAGGAACCGCCCGTGGTGTTGCCGACGCGGTTCGGCTCCGGCGGCTCCACCCAGGCCTGACTCTCCTGGTCCCAATAGCGTGACGAGCCCGGCAGCATGGCGGCGGCGCAGTTGCCCTTGATCAGGGAGCGGGCCTCGTCCTGACACAACGCGCCGACATCGCCCCAGCTGAAGACGAACACGGCCTTGCCGCGCAGGAAGTAGTCCCAGGCCTGCGGCAGCCGCCAGCCCATCTGCTCCGTGGGCCCGGTCTTGTTCAGCTCCTGCAGCAGCTCGAGCGCTGCCACATGCCCCGGCGAATTGATCAGTGGCCGCATGTCGGACGGGTCGAACCAGTAGACATTGTGGTAGCGGTCGACCTCGGCGCCCGGGGTGATGGCGAACGAGGCCGACAGCGACTGGAAGTGATAGAAGCCCTGCTCGCCCGGCTTCAGGTGCAGGACCATGCCGTGGTCGGGCTGATTGTCGTGCTTGTCCCAGTTCTTGCCGTCGAAGAAGCGGCTGATGTCGAGCACCTGCTGCCAGGTCCTGGGCGGTACGGGCATATCGTAGCCGGCGGCCTGCTTGAATGCTGCCTGATTGGCTGGGTCGTTCAGCACGTCGCGGCGATAATAGAGGACCTGCCCGTCGGCGTCGTTGAGCACGCCATAATCGACGCCGGCCCAGCCATGGAGCTGGCGTAGAGCCGGCGGCATCGAATCGTAGCTCCAGTGCGGGAACTTGCCGCCAGCCAGTAGCGGGTCGACGGAGGCCAAATAGTTGTCCGCGACCAGATCGCCGTAGAAATAGGCTGCCACCACCGCCGCGTCGTAGCGATGGGTGCCGCGCTGCAGGTCGAGCATCATGTCGGCATAGAGCTCGCTGATCGGCACCAGGCCCAGCTCCAGCCGGCCGCCGGTCAGCTCCTCCCAGACCGGGCGCAAAGCTTCGATCGGCCCCGAGATCGGCCCGTGCGGCCCCTCATCGTGCGTCAGGAGCCGGATCGTGGTCCCGGCATAAGGTGCTCCCCCTTCCCCGAGGAGTGGTCCCAGCTCGTCACGCGACGTTTCGATGACGGCGTTCTGGTAGGCGGGGCCCAGCTTCAGCAGCACGGTACCGTCGTCGAGGCGATCGACATACTGCCCGGCCATCACCCCTGTCGTCCAGGCTGAGCCCAGAATCAGCGCGCCGAACAACGAGCGGACAAATAGCATGGCCGACCTCCCAAGGACGAGCGCGGGGCGGCACTATGCGGCCTGCCTTCAACGCCTGACGAAAACTTATAGACACCTTTGACCGAGGTGTTCAATCCCTGTAAAGACGCAGATCAGGTTATGATCAGGACGGCAAAGTAATGCACGATGATTTAATAATAGAGGACGTTGCATGGGCAGGAAGCTGTCCGGGATGCAGCCGTTGCGGAGGCGTCGATGCAAGACGGCCTGAACAGGCGAAGCACCTCGAGCGGCAGTCTTCCCTTACGCAAGATGACTGCAGGCCATCCTGATGCAACTTGGAAATGGAGCCGGGCCGACTATACGCCCGCTCCCGTGCGGCGTCGCACGGAGCGCCGCGAAGCCGGCCGAGCCTGAACGACGCAGGCAAGCCGAAGGGCTGTCGGGAAAGATAATTCATCGTGATTTAATTATTGACCGGAGCATTCGCCTGCGCCACAATTCTTCCCATGGCACCGCACCCGACGTCGGGTGCGGTCGTCAAAGGGAGGTAACCCGCTTGCGGAACCGCGCATCCGGCCAGGGCAGCAACTCTATCCAGGTCCGGCAGTTCAATGAACGGGTCATCTTGGGCCTGCTGCGTCGCCTGGGAACGGCCTCCAAGGCCGATCTGGCGCGCCACGCCAACCTGACCGCGAACACGGCCGGGATGATTGTGCACGAGCTCGAGGCCGTGGGCCTGATCCGCAGCGAGGGCAAGCGGCAGGGTGATCGCGGCCAGCCGGCCACGCTGATCGGCCTCGCCCCCGACGGGGCCTACTCGCTCGGCGTGAAGATCGGCCGGCGTTCACTCGACACCATTCTCGTGGATTTCGCCGGCAAGGTGATCGCCCAACGGCGGCGCGAATGCCCTTTCCCGCAGCCCGAGCAGGCGCTGGGCATGGTGCTGGAGGAAATCGCGGCGCTCCGCTGCGCCCTCACCCCCGCGCATGCCGAGCGCATTGCCGGCCTCGGCGTCGCCGCCCCCTACAACATGGGCAGCTGGCGCCGCGAGCTCGACATTCCCTCGGACGCCTTTCGCGCCTGGAACGATTTCGACATTGCGGCCCGCCTCGAAGCCGCGACCGGCCTGCCGACCCTGCTCGAGAATGACGGCACGGCGGCCGTCGTGGCCGAGCTCTTCCAGGGCTGTGGGCGCGAGCTCAATCACTTTCTCTATGTGTTCGTCGGTAGTGCGCTCGGTGGTGGCGTCGTCATCGACGGCGACTACCACCGCGGCGCCCACGGCAATGCCGGCGATCTCGGGCTGATGCCGGTGCCGCCATCGGCATTGTCGACCGCACCCGAATCGAACCGCCGCTTCGACCTGCTCCTGACCCGAGCCTCGATCAATTCGCTGGTCCGGCATCTGCGCGGCTCGAACGTCCCGACGACGACACGCGACGAGCTCGACGCCGCGATCGCTGCCCATGGCGACCTCGTCGACGAATGGCTCGACGACTGTGCGGACGCGCTGGTGGGGCCGTTGCTGTCGGCTGTCTGCGTGCTTGACGTCGAGGCCATCGTGCTCGATGGCGACCTGCCGCGCCCGGTGCTGCAGAGCCTGATCGAGCGGGTCCACCGCCTGGCCGTCGCCGCCGCGCCCGAAGCCCGCGAGGCGCCACCGATCGGCCTGGGCC
>JBATRI010000155.1:0-5069 GCA_049292515.1 Geminicoccaceae bacterium | reverse complement strand
CCAGCTCCGCCGGGGCGGGCGCCGGGCGCCTGGCGCCGAAGGTATAGTCGGAATAGAAGCTCGACCGCTTGCCGTGCCCACGCTGGGCGTACATCAAGACGACGTCCAGCGTGAGGGCGTTCCTTTTCCATTTCCACCACAGGCCCTTGGGCCGACCCGCGACGTAGACGCTGTCCTTGCGCTTGAGCATGAGGCCTTCGATGGGCGTGCCGCGCACCCCGCCGCGCAGCCGCTCAAGGTCGTCGCCGCTACCGATCTCCACCAGAGGCGAGACGTCCATCCGCAGCGGCTGCTCGCGGGCAAAGAACGCCTCGAGCCGGGCGCGACGCTCCGTGAACGCCATGCCGCGGACATCCTCCGCGCCATCGAACAGGATGTCGTAGAGGTGCACAAAGGCCGGGAATTCCTCCAGCATGCGGCCGGTCACGGTCTTGCGGTTCAGGCGTTGCTGCAGCTCGTTGAAGGAAGCGACCTCGCCCTCGCGCCTGACCAGGAGCTCCCCGTCGAGCACGCCCAGAAAGCCGACGCTGTCCACCAGATCCGGGAAGGTGGCCGAGATGTCGTCGCCCGAGCGTGAGAACAGCCGCACGCCGCCTGGGGCAGCCGCTATCTGGACTCTGATCCCGTCCCACTTCCATTCGGCGACGTAGCTGGTGAGGTCGGTCACGACCCTGGCCATGTCGTCGCCTTCGACCGGATGGGCCAGCATCAATGGCCGGAACACCGGTGCGGCATCGGCGGCTGGGCGCGGGCCGGCACCGTCGAGCCAGGCGAACAGCGCCGTGTAGGGTGGCGCCAGACCATGCCACAGCTCCTCGATCTCGGCAGGCGGCTGGCCGGCATATTCGGCCAGCGCCAGCTTGGCGATCCGGGCCGAGACACCGACCCGCAGACCACCCGTCACGAGCTTGAGCAGCGCCCAACGCCCGGTGGCATCGAGCGCATCGAGCCAGCCGGCAACGATGCCGGGCAGCTCGCGCTTCGGTGCGGTCTCCAGTGTCGCCACGACCCGGGAGAGCATCGGCCATGCAGGCTCGCCGGCCGGCTCCGGCCACATCAGCGCCGCCGTCTCGGCGAGGTCGCCGACGAAGTCGTAGGACCAGCCGAACAGGACCGGGTCGGTGCGGGCGGCCATCAGGTCACGGATCATGCCGGGCTTGGCCTGGGTGAGGCTCAGCGCCCCGGTCATCGCCGCCAACCCCCAGCCGCGCTCCGGGTCTGGCACGGTGCGGAAATAGTCGACGAGCAGTGCGATCTTGACGTTGCGCTGCGGGGTGTAGAGCAGGCGGTCGAGAAGCTCGGCAAATGGCTTCACGCGTCGTCGCAATCCAAGAAGGGCTCCGGTCCACCGAAATGGCTCAGGTGGCCGGATTGGAAAAGGGGGACCTACCTCGCTGCTCTGGTCTAGGTTGGTGCCCGCATCCAATCGACGCCTTGGCTACGGGCCAATGGGGAGCCCGGTATCAGCATGGACCTGTTCTATCGACTTGGTTACCGCGCGGCCTACCGGCTGCTGCAGGTATGGTGGCGGTTGCGCAGGCCCCAAGGCCATGGCGCTGCGGTCGCGATATGGGACGGTGACCGTCTGCTCGTGGTGCGAACATCCTACCGAACCACCTTCGATCTGCCGGGCGGCGGCATTGAGGGTGTGGAGACAGCCTTGGCGGCGGCCGTGCGCGAACTCCGCGAGGAAACCGGCCTGCATGCGCCGGCAGACGAGCTTGTCGACGCCGGCATCTTCCGCTTCGAGGAGAACCACCGGCACATCACGGCGCAGGTCTTCGAATGGCGGCCAAGCATGGCCATGTCACCGGTCGCCGACAGCCGCGAGATCGTCTGGGCAGGGTATGTGGCGCGCGATCAGCTGAAGAGGGAGCCGCAGGTCGCGCTGCTGGCGCTCTATCTCGCCGCCAGCAGTTCCGCCTGACCCACCACAATTCAGGTGCCCAGCGGCACCCGCCAGATCTCACGCGCATAGTCGCGCACCGTGCGGTCGCTGGAGAACCAGCCCATGTGGGCCGTGTTCAGCACCGCCTTCGGCCACCATGCGGCAGGATCGGCGTAGACCTGCTCGACTTGGCGCTGCATGGCGGCATAGGAGTCGAAGTCGTCCGTCACCATGAAATGGTCGAAGTTGGCCAGGTCGTCGAGCAGCGGCCGGAAGCGCCCGGGGTCGTCGGGGGAGAAGTGTCCGGTCTCGATCAGCTCGAAGGCGCGGGCCAGGCGAGGGCTCGCCTCGATGGTATGGCGGGGCGTCAGGCGCTCCTGCCGGCGTGGGACTACTTCGGCCGCGGTCAAGCCGAAGATGAAGATGTTGTCCGGCCCGACGCGGTCCAGCATTTCGATGTTGGCGCCGTCGAGCGTGCCGATGGTCAAGGCACCGTTCAGCGCGAACTTCATGTTGCCGGTGCCCGAGGCCTCCATGCCGGCGGTGCTGATCTGCTCGGACAGATCGGCGCCCGGGATGACGATCTCGGCAAGCGAGACGTTGTAGTTGGGCAGGAACAGGATCTTCAGTCGTTCCTGGACCTTCGGATCCTGGTTCACCACGCTGGCGACGTCGTTGATGAACTTGATGATCAGCTTCGCCCGCGTGTAGGACGGCGCCGCCTTGCCGGCGAAGATCTTGACCCTCGGCACGAGGTCCAGGTCGGGCTGGTCCAGAATGTCGCCATAAGTAGCGACCGCTTCGAGAATATTGAGCAGCTGCCGCTTGTATTCGTGAATGCGCTTGATGTGCACGTCGAAGATGGCATCGGTCGGCAGGACGATATCGTGGCGTTTGGTAATGAACTTCGCCAATCGCTGCTTGTTCGACTGCTTGATCGCCGCGAACTTGCCCTGAAAGGCGGCATCGGTCGCGTAGGCGGCAAGGTCCTCCAGCCGCTCCAGATCGGTGATCCAGCGCCGGTGCCCGAGCGTGTCGCTGATCAGGCCCGCGAGCTCGGGATTGGCGTCGAGCACCCAGCGGCGCGGCGTGACCCCGTTGGTGATCGACGTGATCCGGTCGGGGAACAGCCGATGCAGCGGGCGGAACACGGTCTCCTTCATCAGGTCGCCGTGCAGCGCCGAGACGCCGTTGACGCGCCGCGAGCCCAGAAAGGCCAGATGGCCCATCCGCACCGCACGGCCGTAGCTTTCATCGATCAGCGAGATCTCGGACAGGAAGGGATCCTTCACGTCCGGGCGGTCGCGCAATTCGGTGAGGACGTAGGCGTTGATCTCATAGATCAGCTGGAGCTGCCGCGGCAGCAGCCGCTCCATCAGCTGCACGGACCAGCGCTCGAGTGCCTCGGGCATCAGCGTGTGGTTGGTGTAGTGAATGGTGCCGCGCGTGATCGTCCAGGCGGTTTCCCAGTCGACACCGTGCTCGTCGATCAGCAGCCGCATCAGCTCCGGTACGGCAATGGCCGGATGGGTGTCGTTGAGCTGGATCGCCGCCTTGTCCGGCAGCGAGCGCAGGTCCGGATGCCGGGAGAGATGGCGCCGAATGATGTCCTGCAGGCTGGCCGAGGTGAAGAAATACTCCTGCTTGAGCCGGAGCTCCTGGCCCGCCTCGGTGGCGTCGTTGGGGTAGAGCACACGGCTGATGCTCTGCGAGAGGGTCTGGTCCTGCACCGCGCGCGTGTAGTCGCCGCGGTTGAACGCCTCCAGATCGATCAGGTTGCCGCTCTGTGCCGACCACAGGCGCAGGGTGTTGACATGCCGCCCACCCCAGCCGACGACCGGCGTGTCGTAGGCGACCGCCAGCACACGCTGCCCGCCTTCCCAATGATGAACGCGCTGGCCGGCTGCGTCGCGCTCCTCGCGGACATGGCCATACAGGCGGATCGGATAGACGGACTCGGAGCGCTCGAACTCCCAGGGATTGCCGAACGCCAGCCAGTCCTCCGGCCGCTCGACCTGCCACCCATTGTCCAGCCCCTGCTTGAAGAGGCCATGCTCGTAGCGGATGCCGTAGCCGTGCGCCGCGATGCCTAGGGTCGCCATGCTGTCGAGCAGGCAGGCAGCCAGTCGGCCCAGGCCGCCATTGCCCAGCGCCGCGTCGGGCTCGACCTTGAAGATGTCCTCCGCATCGACACCAAGCCCGCTCAAGGCACCGCTCGCGGTCTCGTAGAGGCCCAGATTGTGGAGCGAGTCGACCAGCAACCGACCGATCAGGAATTCCAGGCTGAGATAGTAAACGCGCTTGCGATCGTCGGCATAGACGGTGCGCGTGGTGGTCATCCAGCCGTCGACCAGACGGTCGCGGACGGCGAGGGCGAGGGCGAAGAACCAGTCATGCCGGGTCGCGTTCTGGGGGTCCTTGCCGACCTGGTAGATCAGCTTGCCGAGGATCGCCCGGCGAAAGCCCTCCTGGTCCAGACGAAAGGAGGTGAGGACGATTGCGTGCTCAGTCATGCTGTTCCTCGGGGTCGGCCGCCAGCTTCGCGATGGCTCTGGCGAGACTACGCGGTAGCGCGCACCGTGCAAGTTTCGGGCCGCCGGTATGCGACAAGGTGAAAGGGGAGAATAGGCCCGATCACTCGGCCGTCGGTCCGCCAAGGCTTGACCGACCCCGCCTGCGTGCCGATTCTGCGGGCGGTCGCGCACAAACGGAGGGCAACGCGGTGCAGCTGACGGGCAAGGCTCGGCTGGCCGGCATCATCGGCTGGCCGGTGAGCCATTCGCTCTCGCCGCGCCTGCACGGTCATTGGTTCGACCGCTACGGCATCGACGGCGCCTACGTGCCGTTGCCCGTCCAACCGGCGGATCTCGGGCTCGCTTTCCAGGCCCTGCCGCGGCTCGGCTTCCGGGGCTGGAACGTGACCGTGCCGCACAAGGTGGCGGCCTGTCGTCTGGTCGACGAGCTGGATCCGGCGGCAGCCCGCATCGGCGCGCTGAACACCGTCCTCGTGCTCGAGGACGGGCGCACCCGGGGGCTCAATACGGACGGGCTGGGGTTCGTCGCCAATCTGCGCACGCTGGCGCCTGGGTGGAGCCCGGAGCTGGGCCCCGCCTTGCTGCTCGGGGCCGGGGGTGGTGCTCGAGGCGTCGGTGGTGCACTGCTGGCGGCAGGCGTGCCGGCC
>JBATRI010000154.1:0-4339 GCA_049292515.1 Geminicoccaceae bacterium | reverse complement strand
TGTCGCCGTAGCTAACGACCAGCCGGTACCGGTTGATCAGCCGGCCGATCGCCGGCTCGTCCTCGATGATCTGCGGCTGGGGTGCCCCGACCGTGCTGCGAGGCGCACCGACATCGACGGTGAGTTCCCGGCGGGTGACGACGCAGTACTCCTTTGGACTGCCGCGTAGCGGGATCAGGTGGGCGAGCCACGGCAGGAGCACGGTCGGGGGCAGCACCTGCCGCAGGACCTGGTCGAGCAGGTCGAGCGGCGGCAGCGCCTTGAGCGCGCCGATCCAGAAGGCCTGGCCGGTGTGGTTGCCGATCGGGGACGTGTTGTCCGAGGTCCCGATATGCAGCGCGTTCACCGTCTCCAGCGTGACGCTGGTGGTGGACTTCTCGAGCGTGGCGGCCGAGCCGGCGGCCAGGTAATGCTCGGTGTCCCCGGCCGAGTAGGCCATCACCACGACCGGGACATTGAGCGGGATCTGGTAGCTCGAGTGCGCGGCCTCGGCGCCGGCGGCGTTGCGGATCTGCAGCAGCGAGGTCGTGGCCTGGCGGCCGATACGCCAAGCCCCTGCCCCACCCGAGTTCGAGAAGCCCAGCATGGCCGGCCGGTCGGCCGTGGCGCGGATCAGGCTGATGATGCCGGCGCCGGTGGTGGCCGGGGTCACGGCGGGCGACAGCATCTTCACCCGGTCGCCGGACACGAACGTCCGGCCGACCGCGTGGAACGGCGGCAGCCCCATCTAGGTGGTGCGGGTCTCGCGCAAGGCGCCGGCCCAGACCACGCTGTTGCCGGTGGCGGCGAACGCCACGCCGGTGCCGTTGCGGATCAGGAGCTTGTGCGGGACCGGCAGCACGACGCGGAAGCCCAGAAAGGCGATCTTGGCGCCGCTGCCCGAGTCGATCGAGCACATGGCCTGAGGAAAGAGCAGGCTGCCGATCGGCCAAGTCGCACCGGCGATGCTCGGGTAGGAGCCGTTCAGCTTCGGGACCAGCGTCCCTTCGACCACGGCCCCGGCCGAGGGCGAGAACGAGCCCAGATTGACCACGACATTGATCCAGTCGTAGCGGGCCGCGTCGGGGCTGTTATCGATCTCGCCGGTGCTCAGGGTCGAGGCGGCGTTGGCCAGGCTGTTGAAGCCCGACGGCATGGTGATGGCCGGCCAGCTGCCGACCGGCAGGGCCGAGAGCGGGAAGGTGGTCATGTGGCGGCCCAGACCAGGAGGTAGGTTTCGATGTCGGCGGTGATCGCCTCGTCGGCGATGTCGTCGCCGCCGCGGGACGGGGTGCTGTTGGCGATCATGTCCGTGCGGCACAGGATCAGCGCGCAGATGCAGCGCAGCAGCCGTTCGTCGGCGTCGATGCGGCGGACCGCGGCGATGCGGGCCAGGGTATCCGTGGCCAGCGCCTGGTTGACGGCGAGGTCGGCCTCGGCGCGGGTCCGCGTGTGCGCCAGGAGCAGGATGCGGACCCGCTCCCGAAAGTCGCGCACGTCGACGATCTTGAGGATGTCGGACGAGGTCGTGGTCACCCGATGTCCTCCTCGAGGATCAGCGCGAATGCGGGTTTGGTGGTGGTGGCCGTGGTGTCGATCGTCACCAGGGTGCGGCCGCCGGCGAGCTGGCGGGCAATCACCAGGACGCCACGGACCACCCCACCGGGGGATCCTGCCAGGTGCCGATCGGCGGTGGGTGCGATGGCCCAGCGGCCCGGGAAGGCGTCGTCGTCGGCCAGCGGGCGCTTGCCGGACGTGGCCTGGGCGAGCGTGAGCAGGCCGTCGTCCGAGAGCCAGGACGCCACGGCCTCGGCGTCGTCGGCGCCGGCGCTGCCCGCGTCGAGCGGGCGTGCCTGCACGATCCGCACGTCCGAATCGGCACCGTCGACCGCCAGCCAGAGACCGCCGAACAAGCCCGCTCAGGCCTCGGTGTAGCCGTAGAAATAGGCGTTGGCGCCGTCCAGCTTGAGCACGGCGTTTCGCCCGGCCTTGACCCGGGTGTGCCCATCCGGGTTGCGGTTGGTGCAGCTCGAGAACACGACCTGCACCGGGGCCGTCGACTCCACGCAACGAAAGACCTCGCAGGTGAAGCCGGTGCTGCAGCCGGTGTCGGGATCGCCGGTCGGGCTGAGCGTGACGGTGATCGGGCTGGTGTTCTTGGCCATCAGCACGGCCCCGCCATGCCCGTTGTCGGTCAGCACCACCGACCCTGTGACCGGCTCCGCGCCGAACTTGAAGCCGCGCACACCCTTATTGCCGAACAGGATGGCCAACAGGCCGCTGGCGCCGGCGGCGGTCGGCCCGGTGCCGGCACTGTTGACCGCGATGACCTGGCCGGCATAGCTGGTCCAGACGCTCAGCATCGTGAGCACGCGGGCGCACATGAGCTGGACGAACAGGCGGGTCTTGGCGACCTTAATGTCGGGAATGTCCTGCGGTGGCCAGCCTGCCGCGAAGTCCTCGATCGACTCGGGATCGTAGGGCCCGGCCATGGCTCAGCCGGCCAGCAGCGTGCAGGGCACCAGGCGCGCGCCGCCGAGATCGGGGCTGTCCTGCCGCGCCTTGCCCAGGGTGTAGCTGTACTGCCCTTCGTCCGGCTGGGCCTGGGCGCACCCGGGCACGTCCGAGGTCATCAGCAGGTCGCCGTTGCGGATAGGTCCGACGCAGCGCGCCATGCCCGAGCCTGCGGCATCCACCATGAGTTTGCCGCCGAAGACGGTGCTCTCAGGATCGGCCGACTCCCGATGGCCCACCACGCCATAGACGCGCGGGTCGGCGGCACGGGTCGAAAGATCGACCAACGGATGGCGCCCGGACGCATCGTCGAGCACGCCGTCAGCGGAACAGACGACCCAACCCAGGCTTTCATAGGCTGGGCCGCCACGGCCGTTAGGCACCCATTCGCTCGGGTGCGCCATCACGGCACCGCCGATCGCAAGCGTGCCGGCGCTGTTGCCTAGCGTGCCGACTGGGTTCTCGCCGACGAAGAACCCCAGATGCGAGCCGTTACCGACCTTCCTATTGAAGTAGGCGCATGGAATACCGCTCGTCGTCACGGCGAGCAGCCCGTCGCTGCGCGCCTCGAGGCCAACGTTCCCCAGGCCTGCGCCTGACTTGCCGACTAGAACCGTGCGGCCGCTGTCGTTGACCCCGCCGTGCAGCAACACGGCATCGCCGCGGAGCTCCAGCACGTCGGCCAAGGCACCGGCGTGCAGGACGGAAAGCAGCAGCTTGCCCGCCTCCGCGGACGAGCCCTGGTTGACGATGTAGCTGGCGATCCGGGCATAGGTCTTGACGATATGGGCTTCGTTCATGCCGTTGAAGGGAATCTGCCCCAGTCCGTCGCCGGCATCCGGGTTGGTGCTGTCGCGGAGTAGCTCGAAGATGGGGCCGGCGCCGGCGCCGGAGTCGACGAACTTGGCCCGCAGCCGTGGCACCCCGCCGACCTTCAGGCAGCGCAGGAACTCGGCCGCGGCCAGGACCAGCCGCATCTCGCCATCGGCGTCCGAGTCGAGCCAGGTCGTATCCGACGCGTCGAGCGCCAGCTTCTTGCTGCGCAGGTACTGGTGGTTCAGCCAGACGTTGATGTCGCGCAGGCTGGGCAGCGTCAAGGCACCGGCCCCGGACCAGAACAGCTTGTCGCCGGCCGGCCAGTTGACCGGGTCGGTCGTCCCGTCGATCTGGCTGTAGATTTCAGTCCGGGTCAGCCGCGGCGTGGCCCCGCCGGTCTTCTCATACAGCCCGTTCTCGAACAGCGTCGCGGTCTGCCAGCCGCCCTCGATCTTGGTGCCGTCGGGCAGGGCCGCGAGCGCGCGGAACCCGGCCGGGGTGGAGGTGATGTCGAGATAGCCGGTGCCGGTATCGGTGCTGATACCGCCGAAGCCGTCGAAACGTGGCATGTGGGTGTCCGTCTAGCCGAACAGGATGAGGTCGGTTTCGTTGCGGGCCGCACGCACCGCACTGCTGACCACGAGCAGGCTGCGGCCCTGGGCGAGTCCGTAGCGCGGGTGCGTGAGGCTCACCGTCTCGAGCGGGTCGGCCCGGAAGCCGATCCCGCGCACCGTGGCCCGGAGCATGAGCTGGCGCGCGTAGAAGCCGAGGTAGCGGGCCGCGACCGCGTAGGCCGCCTCGGCGTCGACCAGCAGCGAATCGATGATCAGCGGGTCGCGGTCGGGCAGCAGCGCTTTGAGCTCGGCGTCGGTCTGGTCGGCGTAGCTGAACTCGCGCGCCAGCTCGGCCTGGGCGTCGGTCGGCAGCTCGACGCTGAGCTCGCCCAGGGCCGACGGTGCCCAGCGTCGGGCATACTGGACCCGCACCGTGTGCCACGGCGCCTCCCACGGCAGCTGCAGCCGCTGCGGCC
>JBATRI010000153.1:0-4465 GCA_049292515.1 Geminicoccaceae bacterium | reverse complement strand
CCGCTGGGGCGGACGGCGCGGGCCCGGCTGGAGATCCTGCGCGGCACCGAGGACGGATTCGTCGTCGCCGAGGAGGATCTGCGGCTGCGCGGCCCCGGCGAGATCCTGGGCCTGCGCCAGAGCGGGCTGCCGGACTTCCACTTCGTCGATCTCGGCCGGCACCAGGAGCTGCTGCCGGCGGCACGGGCCCTGGCCGAGCGCCTGGTCGCCATGGACCCTGCCCTCGGCAGCGAGGTGGGCACGGCGCTACGCGTTCTCCTGCACCTTTTCGAGCGCCACGACGCCGTGCGCCTGCTCGCCGCCGGCTGAGTGTGTCGGCGCCACCGGCGCACGGGCCGCACGATCGGGCGGCATCACGATGCCACCCGAGATCACCAGCTTCATGCCTTCCTCGACCGTCATGTCGAGGCGTCGCGCCTGATCACGGGCGACGAACATCAAGAACCCGTAGGCCGGTATCGGCGTCGTCGGCACGAAGACGCTGATCAGATCGCCCTCGTGTGCCCGGGCGATGTCACTGGGCGGCTCGCCGGTGACGAACGCCACCGACCATATCCCCTGGCGCGGATACTCGATCAGCACGACCTCACGGAACGTGCGCGAGGTCTGGGACAGCACCGTCTCGAACAGTTGCTTCAACGTGCTGTAGATGCCACGCACGATCGGCGTGCGGTCGAGCAGCCGTTCCCCGGTGTGCATGATGGTGCGGCCGACGATACCCGCGGCCAGCCAGCCGATCAGCGTCAGCAGCCCCAGAATGAAGACCAGCCCCAGCCCGGGCAGCCCGAACGGAAGGTAATTCTCGGGATTGTAGGCAGCCGGGATGAACGGGGTGACCGTCTTGTCGACATAGCTGAGTACCTGCCACACGATGAACAGGGTGATCGTGATCGGTGCCGAGACGATGATGCCGGCGAGCAGGTAGTTGCGCAGCCTGTGGGTGAGCGTGGTGCGGCCGCCGGGGAGAAGCTCGCGGCGCCCTTGCGGCGGCTCATCGGGACCAGCGCCGGCATTGCCTAATCGATTCGACCCCATGACCAAGCCTTGCTCTCCTCTATCCGCCGCCACCATAGCGCGGCCGGGCAGCGGGGCAACCACTGTGCCTCGGGTCATTGCTACTGGCGGGCGCCGGGACCGGAAAATACAATGCATTTTAGATAAATCACGACGACTGAAATTAGCTAAAATTGTAAGGATTTTTTAGTCAATCTCATCATGAAGTCATGGCAATTTGCAAATGTTGACAGCATCCAAGCGCGCGGTATTGGTATGGCGTTAATTCAATATTAACGGCGTATCAGGTGCGGAAAGTTGGCTGGCTGAGAGCGGGCAGGTCCGCTTGAACGGCGACCCAACAGCGGATGGAGAGGAAAAATGACGGTGATCGCGAACACGACGCTTCTCATCCGACGGATCGCCGAGGTCCGGCGCCGGCGAGAGGCCATTGTGGATCGCCAGGATCGCCTGCGCGGCAGTCTGCCGCAGTGGGCGCTGGCGCCGCTGCAACTGGTCGGCCTGACCGCGGCGGAAATCCAGGGCCTGATGAGCGATCTGTCCGAGGCGGAAAAGCAGTCCGGCCTGGAGGACGTGGAGCGGGAGCTGGAGCAGCTCGATCAGCAGATCGAGGAGCTCGAGAACATGCTGCTGACCACGCCGTCGCGCTCGCTCGACGGAATCCAGGCCGTCCTGGAGATGGCGGTCACGCGCTTTCGCGGTCAGACCGTCACCGATCCAGGCGACGTGTTCTACGATTACGGCGACGCCCGCATCCTGACCTTCCTCGAGCGCGCCACCGACGACCTGCGCAACCTGCTGGCCGAGAACCAGCGTCAGGCCAGCTGACCTCAGCCGATCAGCCGGCGTCGGGTACGACGACTCCGGCCTTGGCTCCCTCCGCCTCTTCGCGCAGCCTCTCCCGGGCGGTAAGCGACAACTGGATGTTCAACTCCTTGAGCTGCCGGTCGCCGACCCTCCCGGGTGCGCCCAGAAGCAGCTCCTCGGCTCGCTGCGACAGCGGGAAAGCGGTAACCTCGCGTAGATTGGGGGTATCGGCCAGCAGCATCACGATCCGGTCGACGCCGGGAGCGATGCCGCCATGCGGCGGTGCCCCGAATTGAAGGGCGCGGAACATGCCGCCGAACTTCTCCTCCAGCACCTCGCGCCCGTAGCCCGCGAGCTCGAACGCTTTGAGCATGATGTCCGGGCGGTGGTTCCGGATCGCCCCGGAGCTGAGCTCGATGCCGTTGCAGACGATGTCATATTGATAGGCCAGGATCTCGAGCGGGTCCTGATGCACGAGCACGTCCATGCCGCCCTGCGGCATCGAGAACGGGTTGTGCGAGAAGGTGACGGCCTTGCTCTCCTCGTCCCACTCGTACATCGGGAAGTCGACGATCCAGCAGAAGCGGTAGCAGTCCTTGGCGATGATGCCGAGCTCCTCGCCCACCCGGGTGCGGACGAGGCCGGCGAGCTTGGCCGCGGGAGCGGCCTGGTCGCAGACGAAGAACACGGCGTCGCCGGCAGCCACGTTCGCCGACGCCCGCAACTGCTCCAGCCGCTCCGCATCCAGGAACTTGGCGATCGGCCCCTTGGCCTCGCCGTCGCCCAGGACGATCCAGCCCAGGCCGGGCGCCCCCTGGCTCTGGGCGAACGCCACCATCTGGTCGAAGAAGCTGCGCGGCCGGCCGACCGCCGCCGGCGCCGGGATCGCCCGGACCACCGCACCCTTCTCGACCGCCCCGGCAAAGACCTTGAAGCCCGAGCCGCGAAACACCTCGGTGACGTCGGCGATCTCGATCGGGTTGCGCAGGTCAGGCTTGTCGGTGCCGTACTTCAGCAGGGCGTCGCGGTAAGCCAGTCGCGGGAATGGCGTGGGCGTCACCTCCCAGCCGGAAAACTCGGTGAACAGCCCGTGCATCACCGGCTCGACCGCCGCGAACACGTCGTCCTGCGTCACGAAGCTCATCTCGATGTCGAGCTGGTAGAACTCGCCCGGGCTGCGGTCGGCGCGGGCGTCCTCGTCACGAAAGCACGGTGCGATCTGGAAGTAACGATCGAAACCGGAAATCATGTAGAGCTGCTTGTACTGCTGCGGCGCCTGCGGCAGCGCGTAGAAGCGGCCCGGATGCAGGCGCGACGGCACCAGGAAGTCGCGCGCACCTTCCGGCGACGAGGCCGTGAGGATCGGCGTCTGGAACTCGACGAAGTTCTGCTCCTGCATGCGCCGGCGGATGCTGGCGATGATCTGCGAGCGCAGCAGGATGTTCTTCTGCATCTTCTCGCGACGCAGGTCGAGGAACCGGTACTTGAGCCGGGTCTCCTCCGGATAGTCGCGGTCGCTGTTGACCTGCAGCGGCAGGGTCTCGGCCTGGGAGTCGACGGCGAGATGGGCCGCCACCAGCTCGATCTCGCCCGTCGGCAGCGTCGGGTTCACCGTTTCCGCCGTGCGCGCCACGATTCTGCCGGTCACCGTGACGACACTTTCCACCCGCACCGCCTCGGCCGTGGCGAACGGCTCCGTCCCGGGCTGGAACACCAGCTGCACGATCCCGGCGTGATCACGCAAATCGATGAAGAGTAGCTGGCCGTGATCCCGCTTCCGGTGTACCCATCCGCTCAAGCGAACCTCGGTTCCGACATCGCCACGGCGGAGATCGCCGCAGCGGTGCGTACGATAAGGATGCATGCTGGTTTCCGTCGCTGACCAACGCCTCGCGGCCCTGGCGGCCGAGACGGCGGGCAAAGGGCACGAGTGCCCTCGTGGTGTCAAGCGAGGTGACAGCCCGGAGATGATACCCAGCCCATGTCGTTGATCACCGACACCGACGCCCTGGCGTCATTCTGCGCCCGGATGCGCGCCGAGCGATTCGTCGCCATGGACACCGAGTTCATGCGTGATCGGACCTATTTCCCCAAGCTCTGCCTGGTGCAGGTGGCCGGGGCCGAGGAGGCCGTGGCGATCGACCCGCTGGCGCCCGGCCTGGATCTCGCCCCGCTGCTGGCCCTGCTCGACGACACCGCCGTGCTCAAGGTGATGCACGCGGCCAGGCAGGATCTCGAGATCTTCTACCATCTGGGCCACATGCCGCGCCCGTTCTTCGACACCCAGATCGCGGCCATGGTCTGCGGCTTCGGCGAGGAGGTCGCCTACGACACCCTGGTCAGCAAGCTCGCCGGTGCCAGCGTCGACAAGAGCTCGCGCTTCACCGACTGGGCGCGGCGCCCCCTGTCCGCGGCCCAGATCCAGTACGCGCTGGGCGACGTCACCCATCTGCGGGTGGTCTACGAGCGTCTGGCCGCGCGCATCGCCAAGGACGGGCGGATGGACTGGGTCGCCGAGGAGTTCGAGGCCCTGCTCGACCCCAAGCTCTACACCCTGCCGCCCGAGGACGCCTGGCGCCGGCTCAAGCTGCGCTCTCGCGACGCCCGCTTCGTCGCCGTGGCCCAGGCGCTGGCGGCCTGGCGC
>JBATRI010000152.1:0-4942 GCA_049292515.1 Geminicoccaceae bacterium | reverse complement strand
GTGCTGGCGTCGTCGAACGCGGTGCGGGCGGCCGGCCCCTTCGAGGGCTCGCTCTGGCGCAGCGCCGGCATCGCCGAGCTGCGCGGCCGCACCCGCCCGACCGAGCTCTACCAGCCCGTCTGACCGGCCCGTCCAGCAGCAGGTTGGGGCCGGTGAGCCGGCGGGAATCGCGCCAGCTCACCGCGGCAACGGCGTTGGTCATGGGTCCGGCTAGTCAGCCTCCTCGGGGTCGCGGGCGAGACGCACGCCGCGCTCGTCACGGATCAGCTGCGCGCCGTCGGGCATCTCACCGAACTCGCCCAGCTGCGGCAGGTCGTCCGGCGCCACGGGCTCGGCCGGCTTGGCCACCATCGTGGGCTCGCCCGCTGCCGGGTCGCGGCCGAAATAGATGATCTGCTTCCAGCAGCGGGTGATGTTGTCGCCGAAGATCAGCAGCAGATCGTTCGGCTGCGCCATCTCGAGCGCCGCCTCCACCGCCTCGGTCTCGGCCTCCATGCGGGTGATCTGCTCGGGCTTGACACCACCGGCGAGCAGGCCCGCCTCCAGCAGCTTCGGCACCTCGTCCGGCTTGCGGCCGCGCGGGTTGTCGTCGCGCTTGAGGATGTAGTGGTCGAAATCGCCGGCGGCGATCGATGCCACCTCGGTGATGTCGGCGTCGCGCCGGTCCCCGGGCATGGTCAGCACGGCGATCTTGCGCCCGCGCACCGGCGTGCGCTCGACCAGCTGGCACATCGCGCGCACCGCCGCCGGGTTGTGACCGTAGTCGAGGATGACCTTGAACGGGTGCTCGTTGAACACGTTCATCCGGCCCGGCGCCTGGAAGAACGAGGTGTCGAAGGTGCGCAGGCCGTGGCGGATGTCGTCCAGCTTCTTGCCCAGGCTGTAGGTCACCGCGGTGGCGAACATCGCGTTCTGCACGTTGTGCAGCGCCCGGCCCTCCATGGTCGCCGGGATCAGGTGGGTCCAGAGCAGCGGGATGTGACGGCCATTGTCGTAGAGCACGATCTGCTGGCCGTTCAGCCCGTCCTCGAGCACGACGGCCCTGGCCCCGGCGCGGATATGCTCGCGCACCAGCAGATGTCGGGGGTTCATCGTGACGTAGCAGAGATTCTTGGCCGTCGTGTAGTCGGCCATCTTCAGGCAGAGCTCGTCGTCGGCGTTGAGCACCGCCGTGTCGGTCGCCACCTCGACCACGATCCGCTTGACCTCGGCCAGCTGCTCCAGCGTCTCGACCCCGCCCAGACCCAGATGGTCACCCGAGACGTTGATGCAGGCCCCCACGTCGCAGGCGCGGTAGGCCATGCCGCGGCGCACGAGGCCGCCGCGCGCGGTCTCGAGCACGGCGGCGTCGATGGTGGGATCGTGCAGGATCATCTGCGCCGCCACCGGCCCGGTCATGTCGCCCTTCACCGTGAGGTCGCCGTCGATATAGACGCCGTCCGTGCTGGCGAGCCCCACCCGGTGCCCGGCCAGCTTCATGATGTGGCCGACCATGCGCGAGGTCGTGGTCTTGCCGTTGGTGCCGGTGATGGCGCAGATCGGGATGCGCGCCTGGCTGCCGGGCGGGAACAACATGTCGATCACCGGGCCGGCGGCGTCGCGCGGCGTGCCCTCGCTGGGCGCCACGTGCATGCGGAAGCCCGGGGCGGCGTTGCACTCGCAGATGCCGCCGCCGACGTCCTTGTAGGACTGGGTGATGTCGGGGCTCAGGAAGTCGACGCCGCCGACGTCGAGGCCCAGCGCGCGGATGGCCCGGATCGCCATCTGCCGGTTGTCGGGGTGGATGATGTCGGTGACGTCGATCGCGGTCCCGCCGGTCGACAGGTTGGCGGTGGCCCGCAGATAGACGATCTCGCCTTCGGCCGGCACGGTCGACTTGTCGTAGCCGACCTTGGCCAGCATGCGCTCGGCCTGCTCGTCGAACTCGAGCTTGGTCAGCACCTTCTCGTGCCCGACGCCGCGGCGCGGGTCCTGGTTCACGACGTCGACCAGCTCGCCCACCGTGCTCGTGCCGTCGCCGACCACGTGGCCCGGCATCCGCTTGGAGGCGGCGATCAGCTCGCCGTTGATCACCAGGAGCCGGTGGTCCAGACCCTCCAGGAAGCTCTCGACCAGCACCGCGCGGCTGTGCTCGCGGGCGACGGCGAACGCCTTCTCCACCTGCTCGGGCTCCGTCAGCCGGATGCTGACGCCGCGGCCGTGATTGCCGTCGAGCGGCTTGACCACTACGGGGTAGCCGATCCGCCGCGCCGCGCTGACGGCGTCCTCGGCGTCGTAGACCATGCGCTGCTTCGGCACCGGCAGGCCGAGATCGCCGAGCAGCCGGCAGGTCTCCTCCTTGTCCGACGCCAGCTCGACCGCGATGTGCGGTGTGCGGCTGGTGATGGTGGCCTGGATCCGCTGCTGGAACCGGCCATGGCCGAGCTGAATGAGGCTCTGGCCATTGAGCCGCAGCCAGGGGATGTCGCGCTTCTCCGCGGCGGCCACCAGCGAGGCCGTGCTCGGCCCCAGTGCCTTGCTCTGCGCGAAGCGGATGAACCGGTCGCGGCGGCGCTGAAAGTCGAAGCCTTCGTACTCCTCGGCCGGCTTCAGCTCGGCCGGCAGCAGCGACTGCAGCAGATGCAGCGCCAGATGACCGGCCTCCAGGCCGACCTCGGCCTGCTCGTACTCGTAGACCACGTCGTAGGTCCGCGGCTCGCCGGTGCCGCGGGTCTTGCCGAAGGTCACCGGCGTGCCGGCGATGTTCTGCAGCTCGATGGCGACATGCTCGAGCACATGGCCCATCCAGGTGCCCTCGCCCTCGTGCAGCCGGCGGATGAACCCGCCGGGCTCGCTGTAGGAGCAGCCGTGCTCCTGCAGCCCGGGCAGGGTCTCGAGCAGCTTGTCGACAAACGCGGGCCCGAGCCGCTCGGTCGGCCACTCCTCCAGCTCCCCCAGGTCGACGGTGAGCCGGATCACCGGGAACAGGGCGTAGATGTTGGGTCCGACGTAAACCTGCGAGCTCAGGATCTTCATGGCGATCTCCCTAGTCCCCGGCGCGGGTGGCACCCGCGGTTCTGGTCGAGGCAGGTCGCTCAGGCGGCCTCGCCGCCGGGTCGGGCCTCCCGCGTCTCTGCATCGAACAAATCGCCGTTCACCAGAATGTGCAACCGGATTCCGATCAGGCTCACCGGCTCGCCACCCCGTGCCGCGTCCATCGAGGAATGCGACAGCTGCGATGGATCGACCACGGTGATCGCCCCGCTGCCCACCACTTCCAGCACGTCGTCAGGCCCGAAGAAGGCGGCCGTGTCCTCGTCGAGGCCGATGCCGACAGCGAACGGGTTGTAGGCCAGGGCCGTGAGCAGCCGGCCCAGCCGGTCGCGCTGGCGGAAATGCTGGTCGATGACGAACCGGTTGGTCAGGCCCAGCCCCGGCGCCAGCGACACCATGTCGGCGCGCGGCGTCGGGCCCTCGGTGCCACGCGCGATCATGTGCTCGGACAGGAACGCGGCACCGGCGGAGGTGCCGGCGATGGGCACGGCATCGGCGTTGCGGCGCCGCAGTAACCGCGCCACCGACGTCCCGCCCAGCGTGGTCGACAGCCGCAGCTGGTCGCCGCCGGTGAGGAACACGCCGGTGGCCTCGCCGATGGCCGCCAGTGTCGCCGGGTCCTCGGCATCGGTGCGGCGCTCGATCCGCAGCACCGAGACCGCGTCGACGCCCATGGCCCGGAACAGGGTCCGGTAGTCCTGCCCGGCATCCGAGCGGCGCGACGCGGTCGGCAACACGGCGATGCTGGCCCGTGGGCCGCCCGCCAGGTCGACGAAGCGGCGCAGGATGGCGCCATCGTGGAGGCGCTCCTCGGCGCCGCCGATGGGGATGATGTAGCCGCGCGGGGCGCTGTCGCTGACTCTGGCGGGACTCACTGCAATCGGTACTCCATGGCGAATTGATGACCTCCCCGCTCTGCTGACAGCGGCAGGCCGACGCGAAACAACGTCTCCGGGCCTTGGCCGTTGCGATGAAAAGCCTATCGTGATGCGGGGGCATCAACAGAGGGGACGCCGCGGTGCGCGTGATCGTCGTCGGGGCCGGCATCGTCGGGCTGTCGGCCGCCTGGGCGCTGGACCGGGCATGCGGTGACCGTGCTCGAGCAGGGGCCGGTCCCCAATCCCATGGCGGCGTCCTACGACCGTCACCGGATGATCCGGCTGGCGCACAGAAGGCGACGGCCGCAACCTGATCATCGGCGAGGCCTACGCGGCCTGGGACCGGCTCTGGGCCGAGCTGGGCCACAGCCATTATGCCGAGACCGGCGTCCTGATGACCGCCGCGTGGCCCGGGCGACTGGGCCGTCGCCTGCCGCGCCGGATTCGACCACGCGGGCACAGCCTACGAGATCTAGGATCGCAATGTGCTGTCAGCACGATGCGCCTACCTCACGCTGACCGATCGTGACCGGGGCCTCTACACGGCACGCAGCGGGGCACTGTTGGCCGACCGTATCGTCGACGATCTGACCGCCCTGCTCAGCCGCCGCGGCGTGACGCTGCAGGTAGAGGCCAGGTTGGCCGCGATCGAGCATGAGCGGGGCCACCGTCAGGCTGGCCGATGCCTTCATTGTCGCGACCGGCGGCTGGACCGGCAAGCTGCTGGAGCTGGCGCCACTGCTGCAGCTGAAGCGGGCCATCGTGTTCTACCTCGAGCCGCCCGCGGATCTGGCGTCTGCCTGGGCGGAGGCACCGTCGTTCCTGGATTTCGGCGGCCCGGACGACCTCTGTCTGTTCCCGCCGCTGGACGGCGAGCCGATCAAGCTTGGCGCCGGCACTACCAGCACGATCCAGATACCGTGCGGCGCTTGCGCAACGACGAGCCGGAGCGGCTGCACGCCTGCCTGGGGTTCTACATCCGCGACCTCGACCGCTACCGCGTCGTCGACCACACGATCTTGGTGGTTTGG
>JBATRI010000151.1:0-32841 GCA_049292515.1 Geminicoccaceae bacterium | reverse complement strand
GTTTGGACGTGTCCATGCCGATGCGACTAATCTGCTCCACGGGCGGCCTCCTTGCCTGAGATCTGCAACGACCTCAGCTTGGCACAGCGATGCCGTTCGAGGGCCGTCCACCCCAACAGCGGTCGGCGACCTGGGTGGCGTGGGGCAAGGCCTTGGCCGCCGCCAGGGCATAGCTGCCCCCGCGATCACGCGCCACGACGGCGATCTGCCTCTGGCTCGACAGCCACTCCTGCGCCGTCGCCGCCTCACGATCAGGTAGCAGGGCAATGATCCTGCGTCGCTCCAGGTCGCAGATGATGGTCCCGTAGCGCCGGTTGCGCCGCCAGGCCCAGTCGTCGATCCCAACCACCGTGGGAGGAACCGGACGTGGGCTGCCGCGCCGTCGCACGACGCGTAAAAGAGTGTCCTTGCCCACTGGCAACACCAGTCGCCGCGCCAGGCGGGCTGCCGGTCGGCCACCGAGCGCGATCGCAAGGGGGTGGACGACAGCCTCAAGCCGGGTAGTTCGTCGTGCCCAGGGTGCCAGGACGTCTGGGTCGAAGCGCTCGGTGAAGATACGCCGACCACAACACACCGAACCGCAGCGGAAGCGCCGGGCCAGAAGCAGCAGCCGGACCGGCCGTCCAGACATCGGCAGATCCGCAAGGCGCCGCAGGTAACGGCTATGCACCCGGCCCGACTGTGCCCCACAGCCTGGGCACAGTCCCGATCTCGCCTGATGCCGGATAGTGATCCGTAACTCTGCGCCGTCACGACCGGCCTGGTCCACGATAAAGCCGGGTGGAATGAGCGTCTCGTACCGAAGCTGGTGCATCACATTGGCTCCTTTCAGGAAACCAACGTCGACAGCGTCTTGGCGTCACCAAAACTGCGCCAGAGCCAAAGTTGCATGCCGTTTGACAAAGAACGGTTCTCTCGTGGCCACCGGGGACGGGTGCCTACGCCGATCATCGCTCGTCCGCCAGCCTCCACGCACCAATGCATACTCAAAGCCGACCAAATTAGACTTATGCTCAATTCGAGGTTCTTTTCGCTTGATGCGGGAATGCTCCCCGTATATCTTCGTCTGTAAGGTATGACAGATGGGTAAAATGGATACCCTGTCGTCGACAAGGTCATCGGTCTCGGTTGAACAGTTCGAGCGGGTGATGAACATCGCGATGCGATCTCACGAGAGAAGGTTGTCTTATCTTCGACAGCTCACTTACGCCTCTCAGTTGAACCGGCACTAGCACAGAGCACGGTGCGTGGCTTTCACCAGCGATCAAACCACTAAACAACTATAGGAATATTTTCACATATGAGGACTGTACCCTGATGCCTTCCCTCGCAAAAGGAACTCGGATGGTGAGACCTCTTCCCGTACCAAGCATACCTAGGCGATTACGAACATATGTCGGTATCATGAGCACATGCGACCGTGCTGTCATGATCGACTGGTTCGCATCAGCGTGGCGCCGACCGGTCGTGGCCTTGGGACTCCTGGCATGCCTTGGATGGAGCGAGGCAAGGGCCGAATCGTTATGGTCGACCACAACGACCCCAATGACCCCGACCGTCAACGACGCGCAGGCGGTTGAGCTCGGGGTGCGCTTCAGGAGCTCGGTCGCCGGCACGGTCACCGGACTGCGATACTACAAAGGGCCGAAGAACACCGGAACGCACAAGGGTACGTTATGGACCGCGAGCGGCACAAGCCTGGCGACCGGCACCTTTACCGGCGAGACGGCATCCGGCTGGCAAACCATGACGTTCGCGGCACCCATCACGATCGCGGCCAACACACTCTATGTTGCATCTTATTACACGACAAAAGGCTACTACAGCGCGAACGGCAACTACTTCACCAAGGACTACGAGAACGCGCCCCTGGCAGCGGTGGCGTCGACCGGCCCTGGCAATGGAGTCTATAAATACGGTGCTTCCGGCTTTCCTACCCAGACCCATCAGGCGACCAACTACTGGGTGGACGTCATCTTCAGCCCGAGCCAGTTGACGCCGACGCCGCCACCACCGGCTCCGCCGTCACCAGCCGAGTGTCTGGTTGCCGTAGGGCCCAACGCCGATCTCAACGGCGCGCTGCCATTCCCGGCCGACAACCCCTGGAACCAGGACATCTCGGGTGCCGCCGTCGACGGTAATTCCGCCGCCATCTTGAAGCGGACCGGGCTAACGACGAACCTGCATGCCGATTTCGGGTCGGGCTTCTACAACGGCGTCCGTATCGGCATCCCCTACGCGGTCGTGCCGGAAAACCAACCGCTGGTGCCGATCAAGCTCGGCGACTACGCTTCCGAGAGTGACCCGGGTCCGTACCCGTTTCCCCCGAATGCGCCCATCGAAGGCTACGGTACGACGGACTATGCCGACCGGCATGTTCTCGTGCTGCAGCGGGACTGCACCAAGCCGAGCAAGCTCGGGAAGCTCTACGAGGCATTCCGGGCCTATCCCCAAGGCAACTATCCGGCCTCGGTCAGTTCCTGGAACGTCTCCGCGGGTGCGGTCTTCGACACCAATTCCAACGCTCTCCGGCCGCACGGCTGGACCTCGACCGATGCCGCCGGCCTGCCGGTGCTTCCAGGCCTGATCCGCTATGAGGAGATTGCCGACGGCGAGATCAAGCACGCGATCAGGTTCACGTTGGCAGCCGGCTACACCCGGCGGGCATGGGTTCATCCCGCGACGCACCAAGCTGGATACGGGACGGCAGCCGACTTCTCCCCCTTTGGGATGCGGGTCCGGCTCAAATCCGGAGTGAGCGACGCGGGCTTTCCGCGGGAGGTGCAGATCATCATGCGGGCCATGAAGAAGTACGGGCTCATCATGGCGGACAATGGCGGGAACTGGTTCATCAGTGGCGCCCCCGACGAGCGCTGGAACAACGACAACCTACGCTACCTGGGATACATTCACCCCAGCGATTTCGAGGTGGTGAAACTGGGGACGATTTATACCCAGTAAGTATTCGACCTGATGTGGGCAAGGGGTCGGGCTTGCGCCACCCGGCCCCGCCGCTCGACATGATCATGATATTTCGGCCTGACGCTCGAGCGTGCCGACCTTCCGAGCCGGCACGCCCGCAACAATGGTGAACGCGGCCACATCCTTGGTAACCACGGCCCCGGCACCGACCAGCGCGCCCTCCCCGATCGTGATTCCGGCCAGGATGGTGGCTCCCGAGCCGATCGAGGCCCCTCGCTCGACGCGGGTCGGCTCGAGAACCCAATCGGCGGCACCTTTGGCCATGCCATCGCGATTGACGGCGCGCGGGAACCGGTCGTTGGTGAACATCACGCCATGGCCGACGAACACCTCGTCCTCGATCGACACGCCTTCGCAGATGAAGCTGTGCGAGGAGATCTTGCAGCGGCAGCCGACGGAGGCATGGCGTTGAATCTCGACGAACGCACCAATCCTGGAGTCCGAACCGACACTGCAGCCGTAGAGATTGACCAGCTGCGGATGGTGGATGATCACGTTTTCCCCGCGAACGACGTCGTCGCTGATTGGCATCACAAGGCTCCATCGGTCGCCGCCGGTATGCGTCGCTGGCCGTCGGCACCCTGAAGCACGGCATCAGGTCGTGGCCAGCATGCGAGTGGAATCGCGGCTAGCCCGTTCGGCCTGTAGCGCCGCGGCAAGTGCGTCGACGACGATATCCTGGTCGCCGACGCTCATGCCGGCATACAGCGGCAGCAAGATGCAATGGTCCTGGGCCGCCTCCGAGACGGTCAGTCGGTGGCGGCTGGGTGTATCCCGGTATGCGGGCTCACGGTGGGCGCACATGATGCCGCGCCGCGTAGCGATGCCTTGGTTCAGCATCGCCTGCATGACCCGGCGTTGATCGACCCCGGGCGGTAGCCGGACGCAGTAGCTCTGCCAGTTCGAACGGGCCCAGGCGGGCTCCACTGGCAGGGTCAGATCGGCAATCGCACCCACGCGCGCCATGTAGCCGCGGGCTAGTTGTCGCCGCTGGTCGACCAGTAAGGGCAGTCGCGCAAGCTGCTGCCGTCCGATCGCCGCCTGAATGTCGGTCAGGCGATAGTTGAAGCCAACGATCGGGTAGGTCTCGAACAGGACCTGCGGTGATTGGTGCCGCGTCGTGTCCGAGATGCTCATCCCGTGCTGGCGCCGGAGGCGGAACTGTCGGTCGAGTTCGGGGTCCGAGGTCGTGAGCATGCCGCCGTCGCCGGTCGTGACGACTTTGCGCGGATGGAACGAGAAGCATGCGACGTCGCCGTGCGGACGGCCGATCCGCTGCCAGTGCCCGCGCCACTCTATCTCGCTGCCGGCGGCACACGCGGCATCCTCGATCACACGGAGCCCATGGGCGTGAGCGAGCGGCAAGATCGTGGCCATGTCGCAGGGCATGCCCATCTGGTGGACGCACAGGATAGCCCGGGTTCTGGGACCAATCGCGTCTAGGATCGTTGTCGGGTCGATATTGTAGGTGCCGGGCAGAACATCGACAAACACCGGCTCGGCACCGCTGTGGCGGACAGCGTTGGCGGTGGCGATGAACGAGTGGCTGACGGTGATCACTTCGTCGCCCGACCCGATGCCGAGCCCGATCAGGGCGAGCTGCAGGGCCACCGTGCAGTTGGCGACCGCGCAGGCATGCTCAGCCCCGACCGCCGCGGCGAACTCGCGCTCGAACGCTGCCACCTCCGGCCCCTGGGTCACCCAGCCGGAAAGCACCGTTCGGCGAGCGGCCTCGGCTTCGGCCTCCCCGAGCTCGGGTCGGGCAATCGGGATCACGACGCCGCAGCCACGGCGGCAGGCATGGTCTCATACCGTTCGCTGCGCCACCAGTCGACGAGTTCCCCCAAGCCGTCCGCGAGTCCGACATCCGCCGTGAAACCGAGTCGATCGCGAGCGGCAGCGACCGAAGCCAGTCGCCTTGGAACGGGATTGATGGCTCTCTCGGGGTGAAACTCGGGCTCGAGATCGGGTCGACCCATAACGACAGCGAGTTCGCGCGCGAGCTCGAGCAAGCTGGTCTCGCTGCCGGTGCCGACGTTGAAAACGACGTCGGTGACGTCGGCTTCCGCGGCCAGGATGTTGGCACGTGCGACATCATACACGTGCACGAAGTCCATCGTCTGCTGGCCGTTGCCGAAAACGAGCGGCGCCTTGCCGGCGTCGATCCGCTCCATCCACCGGATCAATACCTCGGTGTACTTGCCGTGAATGTCCATCCGTGGCCCGTACACGTTGAAATAACGCAGTGCGACATAGTCGAGGCCATGCATATCGTGGAACGCGCGCAACATGCCCTCGTTGAACAGCTTGAGGGCACCATAAAGGGTACGATTGGCATAAGGATGGTGGGCTTCGACGGTCGGAAACTCTTCGGCGAGACCGTAAACCGACGCCGACGACGCCACGATGAGCTTCTGCACCTGGTGATGGACGCACAGCTCCACCAAGCCGAATGTCGCATCAGCCATGACCTCGAGAGCCTGACGCGGCTCCGCGGCGCACTGGGTAATGCGCAACGCGGCCTGATGGAAGACCAGGTCGCTGCCCGCCACCAACTCGTCCACGAGCTTACGGTCGCGGACATCACCTTGCACCAGCTCGACCCTGCCGTCGATCAGGGCCGCCGCGAGGTTGGCTTTGCAGCCACGTACCATGTTATCGAGCACGGTCACCCGCTCGCAATTCCTGACGAGCAAAAGGTCGGCAATATGAGAGCCGATGAAGCCGGCGCCGCCCGCAATCAGTATCCGAGCACCATCGAGATTCATGCTGTGACCTCTGCATCCGCCTTGAGTCGTCGGCCGATGATACGTGCAGGCACGCCCGCAACCTTCGCGAACGGTGGTACGTCGCGGGTGACGACCGCCCCGGCGCCGACGATGCTGCAGCGACCGATCGTGACCCCCGGCATAATCACGGCATTGACACCAATATCCGCCCACGCCCCGATGCGCACGGGCTTGATCTCCAGGTCCGTCTGGATGATCGGCAGGTCGACCGGTAGGCCGGTATGCGCCGAGCCCAGCACCTTTGCACCGGGCCCCCACCCGACATAGTCCTCGATGACCAGATCGCGGGCATCGAGAAATGCCTGCGGGCCGATCCAGACACCGTCGCCGATGACGCAACTCCCGTCGTACCGACCCTGGAGGATCGCTTGCTCGCCGATGTACACACCATCGCCGATGAGGAAGGTCTCGGCGTGCCGCAGGCCGACCCGGGGGGCCAGATCAAGCCCATGGCCCAGCCTCCGCACCAGCGCCCGCAAGGTCGCGCGCCGCAGAAGGCGATCGACGAAGCTGTTGCCCGGCGAGTGGCTGGCATAGAGCTGCTCCAGTTCCGGCCTGGTATGTCGTTGGCGCAGCTCCAGAGCGAGCTCGACCTCGTAGGTCGGGTCGGGAACGATCTGGCGTGCAGCATGGGTTGCCGCTACCCGGCGCACCGGTGGGGGTGCAGCAGTGCTCACGGGTGCAGGTCCGTCGTGCAGGTCCGTCATGCTGCTGCCGCAACCGCACAAAGAGCGTCCACAACCGTCGAGATCTGTTCGGCGGAGAGTTGCGGGTACATCGGCAGCGACAGCGTTCCGGCTGCGAAGCGCTCGGCGATCGGGAAGTCCCCGGGCCGGTAGCCCAGGTCCGCATAGGCTGGCTGCAGGTGGACTGGCACCGGGTAGTGGATGCCGAGACCGATACCCGCATCGGCCAAGCGCCGCCGGACGGCGTCGCGCTCAGCCAACTGGACGGCATAGACGTGATAGACATGGCGCAGTCCCGGCACCGCGCGCGGCACGACGATGCCGGTACCCGCCAACAGGCGGTCGTACCGGGCGGCATGGGCTCGCCGCGCCTCTGTCCATCGTTCGAGATAGGGCAGCTTCGCGCGCAGACAGGCACCCTGCAGTGCCTCCATGCGGTAGTTGTAGCCTTTGAGCGCATGTACGTATTTCTCGGTCTGCCCCCAGTCGCGCAAACAGCTGAGCTTGGCAGCCATCTCGGCATCGTCCGTGACGACCGCGCCAGCCTCCCCCACGGCCCCCAGATTCTTCCCGGGATAAAAGCTGAAGCAGCCGAGATCGCCGATACTGCCGGCCCGCCGACCACGAAACTCGGCGCCATGCGCCTGCGCCGCGTCTTCGATGACGGCCAGGCCGTGCTCGTCGGCCAGCGCCATCAGGGCCTCCATATCCGCCATGCCACCGTGGAGATGCACCGGCAGGATAGCCTTGGTGCGCGGTCCGATGGCCCGTGCCACCATGGCCGGATCAATCGTATGCCGTTCCGGATCGATGTCGACGAAAACCGGCCGGGCACCGGTGTAAAGGATGGCCGCTACCGTGGCGACGAAAGTCATCGGGGTGGTGATCACCTCGTCACCCGGACCTACGCCTGCCGCCAGCAGCGCCAGATGCAGCGCCGACGTGCCGCTATTCACGCCCACGGCGAATCGACTGCCCGTGTAGCGCGCGAATTCGGCTTCAAATGCCTCCACCTCTGGGCCCAGGACGAACCGCCCGCTTTGCAACACCCGGGCGAAGGCGGCCTCGAGTTTGGGCACGAGTTGGCGATGCCCAGCTTCGAGATCCAGCAGCGGAATCATGATGCCCTCCGCAGCGCACCGACCTCGATCGGGTGGCCCCGTAGCCGTAGCGAGCCGGTGGCGGCCTCAAGCAGCTCGACGACCCTCAGGCCAGCCGCACCATCCGTCATCGGCGTAATCCCCGAGGCGACACAGCCGATGAAATGTTCAGCCTCCGCCAGAAGAGCCTCACCTACGGCCAGCTGCGGCGCCCACATGTCGCCAGCGCGGTATCCGGTGAGCAGCTGCTGGATCCGGTCCGCATCCTCCCGCAGGGTCACACCCTTGTCATAGACCTTGACCTTCTCGCTCGGCTCGAGATCGTCGAAGACGATCATCTTGCTACTGCCCCCAATCAACGTCCGGCGCACCTTGACGGGCGCCAGCCAGTTGACATTGACATGTGCAATCGTGTTTCCGGGAAAATAAAGCGTAATATAGGCCATGTTCTCAGGATTGCCGCGCATATGGCTGATCCCGTTCGCCGAGACCGCCATCGGCTGCTGTGACACCAGATAATCCAGAATGGAAAAGTCGTGAACCGCCAAGTCCCAGATCACATTGACGTCGCGCTGAAACAAACCAAGATTTACGCGCACTGCATCGTAATAGTATATTTCACCGATCTGCCCTTCGGCTATAATCTGGCGTATCTTCTGTACCGCACCTGTGTAGACAAAGGTGTGATCGACCATGAGCACCAGTTGTCGGCGCAGCGCCTCGTCGAGTAGCCGGCGGGCCTGCTCCGCCGTCGTCGTCATCGGCTTTTCGATCAGCACATGCTTCCCGGCACGCAAGGCCGCCAGTGCAACCTCGTAATGAGTCGCCGCCGGGGTCGCCACCACCACGACATCGACATCGGGTGCCCGCACCAAGTCCCGATAGTCGCGGGTAACCCTGACGGTCGGATAGCGCCTGCCAGCCTGCTCCAGCCTAGCCGTCGATATATCGCTGATCGCACGCACGCTCGCGGCCTCTACCTCCGCAAAATTTCGAGCCAGGTTGGGACCCCAATAGCCATACCCTACAATGCCAACGCCAATGGATGCCATCGACAATCTCTCTGCTGCACAACTTCTTCGGATGCCCAAACGCTTCTGCAAAAGGAATGCCGCGGCCGAGACCATCTCGTATAAATCGCGGGATTCGCATTCTGGCGGTGATCATGCCTCTGCACTGCGAATTTATTGCTACATCTGCAAATTGAGAATGGCACTGCGATTGATGATATTGCGAACGCGCGCCGTAAGGGCGGGTGCGATCCACTTGAAGCGATCGACCTCCCGACACAGCTCTTCGGCTAGCGATGGATTCAGCCGATCATTGAAGACAGCACCGCATACCGTGGCGCCGGCCGTCGACAGTCGCTCGACCGCCCCCCGGACATGCCGCTCGGCGGTGACGCCCGCAAGGACAACCAACACTGTGGCCGCACAGGCAGCAGCCATGGCTTCAGTGGGGATCGCGCGGTCACTGACACTGCTTACCGGCGGCGCATCTACCACGATCAAATCGTAGCTGACAAGATCGACTTCAAACATCTGTCGCCAATTGTCGGTATCACGTACAGCGGCGGGATCAACGGTCACCGACGCGGGCAGCACACCTAGCTCGATCTCGTCGATGAATGAAACGGCGCCAGGTGCCGAGTGGTCGATCGGCGACCAGTGAGCTGGTCGGAGCCCAAGCTTGGCCGACGTCGAGGGCCGCTGCAGATTGGCATCCACCAGCAGGACCTGCAAACCCGCGGCGGCTCCCCGCCGAGCCAGCGCCATGGCCAGGGCGGAAACCCCTTCGCCGGCATTGGCGGCCGTCACACAGATCGTACGTGACTTGCGGCCGACGGTCTGACGGTAGATGGCATCAAACTCAGGTCGCTGAACGGGCAGCAGAAGCATCATATACCTCCCAGGGTGGCGACGATCAGCACGGTCGACAGAATCTGAAATATATCTCTGACTCCACCCATGAATATCGAGTAGTTGCTCTGAGATATGTAAGGCACGTACACTGTATCACCGGGGCGAACGACAGGCAGTAACGTGTAATCACCGGTTCTAGCAAATTTGACCAAATCGAAGATACGGGCCTGATCTCGGCAACACGACAGGTTCACCACGATGATCCTCTGCTGATAGGCGTCGGCCGTGGGCCCACCCGCCTCAGCGAGAAGATCGAGTATCGTCATGTTGTCGTCAAATCGGTAGCGCGCGGGATGGGCCACGGCCCCAAGCACGCGAACGGTGCTCTCCTTGCTCTCCTCGAGCCAGCTGCCCCGCCGTCCGGGCACGTACACGATGTCGCCGCCGTGGACAATCGGCAGTAGGCTGGCGTCACCGGTGTCGAAGAATAGGCGGAGATTGATCTTGGTGACCTCTGGGCCTTTGATGCCGCGGTGCGTAAGCGTGACGTTCTCGAGGTCAGCGTCGGCGCTCGGGCCGTCCGTGACGGCCAGGATATCCATGAAGCCCAGGCCGGGCCGAAAGGCATAGCGCCCAGGTTTACCTACGGCGCCCAGAACATAGACCGAGTCGTCGGCGGACTGCCGCAGCCAGCCGGAATCCGGGGACAGTTCGGGCACGACCAGGGTCGAGCCCGGCGCAAGTTTGGGGATGCTGGCAAGGTCGCCGCCTTGCGCGAGGAAGGCCGCGAGATCGAAGGACCTCGTAGCCGCGACCCCTTGGGTCGTGCTGAGGACCTGGACCTTTTCCAGGTCGGCCTGTGCCGTCGGTCCGCCGGCCTGCGCCAGCAGTTCGAGCAACGACAGGCCGCTCGTCCACGCAAAGGAGCCCGGTTTGCCAACGGCGCCGATGACCTGCACCGTTTGCGTCGACTGCGGCACGAACAGTGTGTCGAGCGGCTGCAGCGGCGGCAGAAGCGCCGGGTTACCCGTGTCCAGAAAGCGCTGAAGATTGACGATCATGACCTTCTTGTCGCGGCGTAGCTGGAGACGCTCCAGATCCGCACCTTCGCTCAGGCCGCCAGCCGCCTGCAGCGCGGTCTGCACCGATGCTCCCTCAGGCAGCTCAACCTGGCCAGGCTGCCTGACCAATCCCAGCACCTTGATCGGCAACCGGCGTTCCTGCAGCCGAAGCTTCAGCCGGTCGACATCACGGAACGTGGCTGCCAGGCGCTGGCGAACCACACGCTCCGCTTCCGACACCGAAAGGCCGGCAACCACGACGATGCCAACCTCGGGCAAGCTCAGGCCTCCTTCGCGATCGATCTGGAACTTACCCGTCAACGATGCCTCGCCCGGCAGACTGAGATCGACGACATCGCCGGCACGAAGGACGGCTTCTGTCTGTGCTTGCAACGATCCGGAGTACATCAGGATACAGATCACCAGCTGCCACAGTAGTCGTTTCAAGCTGGCCTCCCCGGCAGCACGGTTGGCTGGTCCAAATCAGCGCTCAGCGCGTCGACTTGGCTGACAAGCAGGGTCAGATCGGATTCGGCCTCCTCGACCAGTCCACCGGCCAAGGCCCGACGAATTCTCACGGTCAGGCGGTCGGCGGTGACGAGCCGTGCCGGATAGCGCGCCGCCGCGCCTGCCGAGCGGAGCGCATCCAGGCGTCCGGAGAGACTTTCAAGCGAGGCATAGGCCGCCTCGGACCGCTCACCACTCGCGGCGCGAGGCGGACGCAGCTCGGCCATCCCGCCTTGCCCCGCGGGGGGCCAGCTGCTGCACCCGGCAAGCTCGACCAGCCCCAGCACAAGAATGGTCATATGTCGCCGCATCAAGTGGCCTCGTGGGCAAGCGGAGCATGCACGCGAGCAGGATAGCCGACCGGTACCCCAGGAAGCGTCTCGATGACTCGATCAATTCTAAGGAATCCCAGAAGTCGTTTGGGCTGTCCACGCAAACCAACAAGGTGCAGCGTGCGTCCTTGGACATGAAGCCGCTTGAATATAAAGGTAATAGTGCCGATAGCACAGGCATCGATGAAGATCACATCGGATAGATCGAGATAAATTTTTCCCCTACTATGCTCAAGCAATGGCTCGGCAGTGTCCCACCATTCGGCGACGGCGATGGAATCAACGATTCCCTTGAGCACGATGACCATACCATCGGCGATGTGAATGATATCCATGACCTATCTCTCTACTGAGCACACTTTGCCATCGACAGCTCGCGATGCCCGCGCGTGGTGGCACTCCTGGCCACAGATTGTGGCCGATTGACGTTGACCGGCGTCGGCGTGCCGCATCTATCGGCCCCAACCTTTCGCCATAACCAGCGCGGTGCGGGCAATGATCCGCAGCTCCAGTGCCAGCCAAGCGCGCGGGCTGCTCAGCGCTACCGCATAGGCATGATCGTAACTGAGCTTTGTGCGCACATCGTCGAGATCACGATCATAGCCCTGATGTACCTGCGCAAAGCCGGTAATTCCGGGTCGCAAGCCGTACAGCCGCTCACTATAGAAGGGTATGGCCGACACGAGCCAGCGCGATATGGCCGGTTGTTCGGGCCGGGGTCCGATCAACGACATCTCGCCACGCAGCACATTGATGAGTTGCGGCAGTTCATCCAGGCGTGAGCGGCGAAGAAATCGACCGACGCGAGTAATGCGCGGATCGTCTTCCGCTGCCCAAACCGCCGCCGGAATAGCCCCGACCTCGGTTGTCATCGTCCGGAACTTTATGATCCAAAACAGTTTGGTGAAGAGTGGGGTACTCTGACCGATGCGCATTTGTCGAAACAGGGCCGGCCCCGGGCTGTCCAGCCGGATGGCGAGCGCGATCAAAAGTAATAATGGTGCCATTGTGGCCAAGAGCGTTGTAGCGACCAGAACATCCATCGCGCGCTTAACAATGGTGACACCGACATTGCCATAGGTGCCGCCGTCACCGCTGCCGGCAAGATTAGAACGGACCTCGGACTGGACACCTTTCGCCGGACCGATTGCGCCACAACCCTCCAGCACGGCCGGCGCGGCCCATCGCGACGCGCCGTCCCATCCGCGCCCCTCCAGCCCGAGGAGATACCTGGTGGCTCCGACCAAGCCGGCGAGGTGGCCGCTGACCATGTAGTGAATGGCCTCGACCGGCTTGGGCCAGGCAAACTCCGGCGCTGCATGCCGCAGTAGTGCCAGAATATAGATCGTCGCTTGCGCGGCGGAGGTGGCGGCAAAGAAGGTGGATTGCGGCGCCAGGATCAGTGAGCCGAGCAGCGAGATGCTCAGCAGCAAAGGCATGACGCTGCGCAGTGCCTTGCCGGAGGCGAAGACGAAGGCCGTACTTCCGTAGCGTGGGTGCAGGAGCCGATGGAGCAGCACGAGTTGTTGCAGGTTTCCGGCCGCAATACGACGGCGGCGGCGCAGATCCATTTCCGGCGGCGATCGTTCAAGCTCAACCGCCACGATCTGCGGCTCGTAGACCGAGCGATACCCCGCGAGCACGATCGTCATCGGTAGGATGAAGTCATCGTTGATAGCGTTTGCCGGCAGCGTCTCGAACAGATCACGGCGAAACATGTAGAAAGCACCATGTGCGCCGATGGTTGCACCGATCGCGGCCTCTCGTTTCTTGATCTCTACCTGATAGTTCCAATACGCCTCCTCACCGTCACTGGCGGGATCGAGGAGCCGATAGGTGCCACATACCACGCCGACGCGATGATCCATGAAATGGTCGGCTGCGAGACGCACGGCGTCGATTGAGATCAGTGCCGAGGCGTCGCTCAGGCCGACCAGATCCGCATGCAGCGCCGGCACGACCTCGTTGACGATGCTACGCTTGCCACGATTGACCTCGGTTTCGCGGATCTCGATGCGCAGATGCCGGCAGGGCGGTTCACCGGCTGCGGACTTGGCTCGGGCCGCCGTATCGTCGGTGCAGCCGTCGCAGACGATCACCACTTCGAGCAGATCGTCCGGATAATCGAGGGCGGCAAGATTGCGCACCTTGTCGGCGATGACCATTGCCTCGTTATAGGCCGGCACCACGATGGCTACGCGCGGCAGGACGATGCCAGAACAATAGTCATGGCGCCGTTCGTCCCGATCGCCGCGCCGCGCCAGAATGCCGAGGAACACAGGATACATTGCATGATGATAGATGACCAGAACGCCACTGAGCATGGTCATGATGGCCAGAACGGTATACATGGACCGATACTCCCAAGCTCACTCGGTCAGCAGCGCTTCGTAGGCACTGGCCATACGCTGAGCATCCCCATGCTCGACCACGAACGGACGCGGATCCGCCGGCGTCGGCCGCTGCAGCAATGTGTCGAGCGCCGTGGCGAGTTGCTTACTGTCACCGGCCGGCACCGCCACTGAGATTTCCGGCGCTAGAGCGTCGCGGACACCGCCCACATCGGTGGCGACGGCGGCAACGCCGCAGGCCTGGGCCTCCAGCAGCGACAGCGGCAAGCCTTCCGCCACCGAGGGCAGGCAGAAGACGTCCAACGCCCGATAGAAGGTGACGATGCTGTCTATGTGCCCGAGAAAATGCACGCGCTCGGCAACCCCGAGCCGGGCCGCCAGGGCCGCCAGCACGGGGCGTTGACTACCGTTGCCCGCCAATGCCAACGCGACGTCGGTCGGCAACATGGCCAGGGCCTCAATCAGCAGCGCATGGCCCTTCACCGGCTCTAGTCGCCCGGCTGAGCCGATCAGCCGCCCTGAATCCGGCAGACGAAGGGCACGCCGCGCCATCCGCCGGTCACCGGGCAGGAACAACGACGTGTCGATGCCGTTCGGGATGACCAGCGGCCGAGCTTCGGGAATGGCCCGTCTGAGCGCCACGGCGACGGTCTGGGCGTCAGCCACCAGCCGTGGGCGCAGCATCGCGAGAGCGGCGCGCTGCAGACGCCGGCGCCGCGGCTCGGCCAGGTGCCACGTATCGTGCTCGGTATGCACGAGGCGGCGGGTCCCAACCAGCCTGGCGGCCAGGCCACCGTAAAGTAATGGCCCGATATGATGGGTGTGCACGGCGACCGGGCTGACCTCGCGCAGTAAATGGGTTAGCCGAACCAGGGCCTTAAGGTCGACGCCAGGCTGCTTATCCAGTGCATGAAGCCGATTCTCAAGAGCGGCCACCCGTGCCCAGGCGCCGTTGAGGCGCTCGAACGTGCCTTCGATGCTGACGACATGCACGTCGAGGTTGGCCGCGAGCAGCCGGCGGAGTTCCAGTACCATGACCTGGATCCCACCCGGGGGGGCGAGCTCCTGAACGACCTGCACCACCGCGCGTCTCATGCCGCGGCCCCGGCATGTTTCAGGTGCATCCGCGGCGGACCCGAACCGTCCGAACGCCCCGCGCCCATCTCATCCGATAGGCGCGGAATGCGTGCCAGCAGCGTCAGGCCGGGTATCCGATCTAGATCTGCCCGATAGCGGATGGTATCGTCGCCGAGCTCCGCGGCGACGGCGAGGCCCAGCCCGAGGGCAAGGCCACCCACCGCACCCGCCAGCACGAACAGGGCAAGCGTCGGCCCTACTGGCAGCGGTGCATCCGGGTCTTGAATGATGATCACCCGCTGGTCGGCCTCGAACGTCCCGAGATCACCGGTGACCCGTGCCATCTCGAACCGCTTGAGCAGCGTCGTGTAGACTTCCTGCTCGGTACTCAGATCTCTCTCCAACGCGATCAGCTCGGTTGCGACGCTGCCTTGGTGCGAGACGATTGACTCCAGCTCGGCGATTGTCCGCTCCAGCTGGTCCACCTCCTTCTCCAGGCCAATGCGCTTGGCTTTGGCCGCTTGCAGCTGCTCGAGTTGGGACAGCAGGAAGCGGGGTTGGTCGGCTTCCTGCCTAGAACCGACGGCTTGATTCCAAAGCCGGTCGAAGTCGCCCTCCGCCATCGATTTGGCCTGCTCCAGCGCGTGCGTCCGCTCCTCCTCGAGCCGCTGAAGCTGGCGCACCACGGCCTGAACCGAGGAATGCTCATCGGTGTAGCGTGCGCGTAGCATCGCGAGCTCGCCGGTCAGGCGCACGATCTCGTCCTGCAGATGGCCAACCAGCGGATTCATCGTCCCGAGCGCATCACGTAGATCTTCCATGGCAGCAGTGGCACCGGCGAGCGCGGTACGGCGCTCCTCCAAGGTCTGCCGCATGTTGGCGAGACGTTGGACATTAGCGGCGTGGAGCTCCGGCAATTCATCGGCGTGCTCTGTGCGAAAGGCGGCCAGGCGCTTCTCGGTGGCCGCCAGGGAGGTCCGACGTTCGTTCATCTGCTGTTCGAGAAAATCGACGCTGCCGGCGATCGACGACCGCTCGGGTGCCACCAGCTTCTCGATGAACAGATTGCCGATTTCGCGGAGCAGCGGCGCCAGGTTCTCGGACTTGTTGCCGCGCAGGCGCAAGTCGACGAGGTCGGAGCCGACCAGATCGATGGTGAACGCAGCGGACAAATGGCGGATGACGTCGGCCCGCTCCTCCTGGGCCGTGGACGGCAGCAGCAACCCGAGATGATCGAGAGCGGCGCCGAGCACAAACGGGCTCCGGGCCAGGGATTCCAGCACCGGCATCCGTTCCTTCAGGCGGGTGCCCACCGCCAGATCGGCGAGGAACGGATTCAGTTTGGCCGGCTCCTGCACCAGAATGGTCATTCTGGCCTCGAGCACCTTGGTGCCAAACGTGCCCGCCAGCAGACCCGCCAGTGGCAGCAGCACGAGCGGCACCAAAATCAAAAAGCGCCGTCGCCAGCCGGCAGCCAGCCACAAATGGATGATCTGGGCGAGCGATCTAACCATTCGCCGCCCCTTCGGCTGGCTGGAACCGGACCCAGATCCTGTTGGGCGGCATGGCGGGGCGGTACTCCACCAGCGCAGGCCTGACGCGATCGGGCAGGACCTCGCTCACAGCCTCCGCATAGCGCTCCGCACGGGCCAGGCCAGTGACTTGGTCCTGATCAGGCATCGGTCCGATCGTGATTCGCGCCCGTACAGGAATCCCCGGCTGGAGGTCGCGCACGGCAGCCTGCAGTCGCGCCCGCGCATCGGCGTCCACAACGAAAGGTTCGGTCGTGGAAGACGCCAGGTCCAGCATGACGGTGGCCCCGTCCTGGTCGCTCGCCGCTGCGCCTCCACGGGCGGCCGTCAGCAGCTGATCCATGGAGATTGGCGTTTGGCTCGGAGCGCCAACCGCTGACGGGCTCGCCTGGTGCGAGCCGGATGGTCCATCACGGGCGGCAGACGACTGCGGCTCGGGCGATGGCTCGCCCCGCGCCGCGCCCAGCAGGGTCTCGACGCTGATCGGTTGATGATCGCTTCCCGGGGGGGCCTCGTGTTCCAGAACCGCCCGCGCGCCGTCGGGAATCATCGCCACGGGATCGTTGGTGGCACAACCGCCCAACAGCCCCGTGACCAAGACCATCACGGCCGACGAACCAATATTGAGCCCAAGCTTCATCGGCGCGCTTTCACTGCTGACACTTCGGCTTGCTCGGTAGCAATGGCCAGGCCAGCCCCGACTCGCATCCACGCCAATCAAAACGAGTATGCCGACCCCGTATTGCCAATAATCATGATCGACAGACGCTGCAGGTCGCAGTTTGCGAATGCGGATTGCGCGGCGGCAGAACTCAAACCCGGTCAGCCCTCTGCTTGAGCTCCAAGCTCCAGCACTTCGAGATCGCTGCCATGGATATATCCCAGCCATCGCAGGCGCTCGTTGTCCCAACGTTCGTCGGGAGCGCCGCTGATAAACCACGATGGTCCATTGTCCGCCACGATCATGCCATAGGTCTTCAGGGCCCGGGCAATCACCTTGACCTCGTCCGGCAGGCCCGAGATGTCGTAGTCGGCGCGCAACCGCAGCCGCGTGCCCATCGGCGGGAGGTTTGGAGCGAACCCGCTGCCCGCGGCATGGCGTGCCGGCGACACATAGGTGCTGCGGGTCGCGTTCACCGTCACCCGCAAGGCGTGCCGGATCTCGCCCGCTGCAACCTCATCGTAGCGTACGAGCCCCGGAAAGATCGGCAGACCAGCGGCATCGGCTGACGTCCACCCCGACGGCCGCAGCATGTTACTGTTGAGATCGAACACCGCCCCGCTCGAGGCCATCCAGCGTCTGGTCGGGTCGTGAGGCACATCGAGCGGAAAGGCTCGAAAGAGTTCATAGATCGCGCCTAGCTGGTTGGCTCGAGTGCAGTCCCGACGCACGACGATGACGTGTCGGTCACTGTAGCCGGCAGTACCCGAGCCTTCCACCGGGGCGTCTGCTGGGATCGGATACGGACCCGGATCGCTTTGACTCGGCCAAGCGGTGAACTCGACAGGGACAAGCAATTGGTCCTCGGGCACGACAACATAGGGGATGCCAATGCGGGCACCATTGTAGAGGCCGGAGCCGAAGTCCGCCCGCAAAGGGTATTCGGCACCGATACTGGCAATGAGCTCCTTGGACCGCGCGTCGACGGGCCACCGCGAAACGTCCATGTTCCAGGCATTGTCGTCTGGGAAAGGTCGCATTCCCTCGAGGGATGCTCCCTCGCCCAGTTGCACCGTGCACCTCGGCACCGACGCGGAATTGGCGCTCAGCTTGCCGTTGGCAAAAAGAGCAGCAACCATGGCCGCGCTCAGCAGAATCGGGCGCATGGGCCGACACTTGCAAACGGACCAGACCGCAGACGTCCCAACAGGGTTTCGACCTCTTCGGCACGCCGCTCCCAAGTCTCTGGCGCTACGCGCTGCCGCCTGGCCTCCGCACGACTTCGACCTTCGGCGCCTGCGCTACGGATCGCCGCCACGAATCCCATTGGTGTTCGACCGACCTCGATGAGATCGCCGTAAGGCTCCAGTGCGGCAAGCGGTGTCGCCGCAATGGGAGTTCCGGCTGCAAGGTACTCCCGCAATTTCAGCGGATTGAAAGCCCGCGTCATCGCATTGTCGGCGAATGGAAGCAGCGACACGTCCCAGTGCTGGACGTAAGCCGGCAACTCGTCGTGGCGTCGGGCGCCGGCCAATATCACGTTGGGCAAGGCAGCCAGCGCCGACACGTCGGTCCTGATCGGCCCGATCAAGAAGAAGCGCCATTGCGGCAGGGCTTCAGCCGCATGAACGAGTAGCGCGACATCGAGCCATCCCGAGAGCATACCGTAGAAGCCGGCGATCGGCGCGTCGTCCGGCAGGTCGTGCGGGCGTGCCGTACAAACGGTGCCGAATTGATCGAGGTCGACACCATGCGACAGGACGACGACTTTCTCCGGCGGAAACTTGGCGGCAATGACGGGACTTGCGGCCAGAATGAGATGGGCCTTTTGCGCAAGTTCGGCTTCCAGCCGCTTGATCCGAGCATGGTCGACGCCCGGCATCGCTCCCCAATCGTCGCCGCAATAATAGACCACCCCATGCTCCTGCAAGGCGCCGACAACGTCCACCGCCGTCGGCAGGGAGATCCAGAGAATTGGCGCCTCCACGCTGCGGCGCCGCAGCACCCGCCGCACGGCCATGCCGAGCAGCGCCCGATTGACTCGACGCCCGACACGATCCGAGCGCGCCGGCAGTGCGAGGGGATTTACGACCTCGAACCATGGATCTCGATCCGCATGGACTGCGCTCGTGCGTCCGGCATCGACCAAATCCACGATGGCTCGGACCAGCTTTGTGGCGGCACGACGTAGATCGAGCCAGCTTGTTCTCGGCCGACGAAGGCCGATTGAGTTCACCCATATGATGGAGTGGTCACACATCAGCCGACGAACGAGATGCTGTGTGCTGCTCGGGTGTGACCCCCAGTCTTCACCAAACACAACGATCGGCACGCTCACTCGCCCACTCCCCCATTTGGCCCGTTGAGTGAACGGATCACCCTTGCCGGCACGCCGCCGGCCAGCACGTAGGCCGGCAGGTCTTTGGTCACCACACTACCGGCGGCCACCACGGTTCCCCTGCCGATCCGAACACCCGCCATCACCATGGCGCCGGTGGCGAGCCAGACGTCATCCTCAAGGATGATGTCGCCGACCTGATCCGGCGTGTCGGGCGCACCGGCCGCCCGTGCGACCGGGTCGAACGGGTGCCCCGGATAGCCAGCAAGGAACGCACGCCCGGCAATCCGCACATTGTGACCGATGACGACCCGTCGCCCGACGGCAATTGTCGTCTGCCAACCGATATCGACATTGTTGCCGACGAGAAGCTCCGGCACGACGTCGTCGCCCGTGCGCCCAGCGAACGTGCTGTGGCCCGATACTCGACACCTGCTGCCAAACTGCAACGTCAAGGTGCCCATGACGCAAGGCATGCCATCGTCAAGGCGCATATGCGGTGCGTGCAGCCTAAGGCGCGCTTGAAACAGCGGTGTCCACCAAAAAACACGCAGTGCCTCGCCAAGAATGGAGGACACATAATTAAATGAATAGTAAATCGGAATCGAAACGAAGCGGGGCATTGGTATTTCTAAATATCTGAGATCATCTATCATTCTGTATAGATACCTTGGCAGTGGATCCTGACCATTCTTCACCCATTGCCGTAATTTCCATATTTTTCCCGTAACACCGCTTTGTTGAAGCTCAGAATAACCTACAGGCATGTTGTAGCCTCCTTCCTGATCAATTATAGAATTCACGGGCGCTAATCGTTGCCCTGTCCGGGACGGGCTTTCTGCCGCTTGGCAGCAGATCATCGTCGACGCTAGGATCGCGGTAGCCGTTGCTATCGGCTGTATTTCGGTGAGGCACTACCTCAAAGCGATTCGCATAACGGGAGACAGCAACGCCGAGCGCCGTGATGATATATATCGGCCAGGTAAACGCTTGACTCAAGAAAGAGCCGGAAATTACAAATCCTGCCAGACTCGCCATCAGCGCCAATATCATGGCCCGAGTGGCGGCATCGGCGCCCGTTAGCAGGAATTTGGCGCGATGTATATTGTATGCCAGGACACCTATTAAAGCTACGAACGTGATGAAACCTGGAACACCGATTTCTCCGAGAACCTGAAACCAAGTGCTGTGAGCGGCATAAGGCCTCCCGGTCCATTCCGTACTGAAAAAGTAGTACTGCGCGACGAAATTGCCGAGGCCGACGCCATTGAGCGGTCGTGCGAGTGCCATGTGCACGGCTGTCGTCCAGGCCGACAGTCGGCCCATAGCGGAGGGATCAAGGTCGCCGCCCCCCTCCAACACGACGCTCCGTTCGCCGATCCCAGAGACGACGAACAAGCCGGCGACGAAGAGCGCACCGACTATCAGGAAAGGCAGCCGCCACCGCGGGGCCGGAGGTGCGATGGCCAGCAGCACACCGCCGACACCCAAGAGCCCCCCGCGGCTCTGCGTCGCAACGATGGCGAGGAGGGTGACCAGGAAACTCAGTGCGCCGAGCAGCCTGCTGAACACCGGGATGCCACGCGTGACCGCGAACGCGAGACCAAAGCTTGTCGAGAACAGGAGCACGAGCGACAGGTCGTTCGGATCGCCGAGCACCGAGTCGATATCGCGGCCAATCGTGACGCGCGTGCCCTCCACCAAGCCAATGCCATGGGCTTTGTTCCACAGCGCCACGCCCCCGACCACGAGACCAGCCAGAAGGAATGCGCGACCCGCCCGCGCGAACTGCCGCGGGCTCGAGGCAAGCCAAGCGATCGCCGGCACCATGACCGCAATCTTGACATAGGTCGACGCCCAATAATCGAGTGCAATCGGACGATCGATCGCAAGCACGGTGCTTAAGGTAACGAAGGCAAACAGTGCCGCAAACAGGCTGAGTTCCGGAGACCAGTGCGGCCGCATTCGATGGGTACCCAGAAGATGCCAAGCGAGCGCGCCAAGAGTGGCACCGGCCAGGAGTTCCGGCAGATGAAACGGGATAAGGACAGGAAAAACCTCGGGAATTCGAAAGTAGGACAGCACGACAAAAGCGAGGGCGAGCTCAAAGGGAGCATTCACCAGCGGCAGCAACACCCCGGCCAATGGCACCAGCAAGATCATCATGCCAGCCTTACCGAGCGGGTCTTGTGACCATATCCAGACAGTAGCGATCAAGCCGCAGCACAGGACGGCGACGATGACCTGGACGGTAGACCTCGCCAGTGTCGGCAGAGGCGGCTGGTCCGGCATCATCGGCCCCGCCTCGGTCCATGCCAGTTCGCCAATCGCACGCCGGTAACGAGATGGCGCGAATAGGGCAAATACCGCCAGCCTTGCGGGCCCAGCAAACTACGCCAATGATACCGTAGCGCCAGCCCAATCTCGCCGCGTCGACGGAAATGGTCCGAGATTGCGTGGAGAGCGGCGCTGTGCTTGCGGCGCACCACGGTCCTTACATTCGGTGGGAGGTCAAAGTGCATTATACAGGCGAGCGCGGCATCCTCAGCTTCGATCATCGCATCGCTCTTACTGAGCGTTTCATCACTATCGTGATAGATGTAGGTGAAATCTTTACTGAACGCGATATTCTTGTTCAGGCAAGCTTTGTACGCGATCCACGTCCACTCGAAGAGCGTCGGCACGGCGCTGAACCATTGTGGGCTGAACGAAGTGCGGCGGTATAGGCTCCCACAATTGAACAGCCAGTTTGCCGTTGAAAGCGCCGTGAGCGGGTCGGCGCGCACCTTTCCCGGCTGGTCGATCGCCGGGCGCATGGCACCATTGGAATACCGAACGATGCCGTTCGTGACGACGAGATCCACGTCCGGCGCTTCGAGGAACATCTCAACCGCCGCCATCAGACTGTCCGGAAGGTATTCATCATCGTCGTCCAGAAAGGCGAACTGCGCAGCCGCAACTGAGGCCACTCCATGCAGCAGCGCCTCGGCAAGATTTCCTTTGATTCTGTACGTCCGCAGCGCACGCATCGACTGCAGTTGGTTGACTAGGCATCCGTCCCATCGATCCCCGTTGACAATGACGATCGGCGTCACCGCGATCCCTCGTTGATACATGAGGCTATCGATCGCTCTTAGCAGCGAATGGCGCCGTGTTGCCTCCGCCCTTGTACGGATGATCACATCGAGTCTTTCCATTGATCCGAACAAGCCCCGACCAGTTTGCTTCCGAGCACGGCTGGAGAATTCGCAAGACCAATGCCATGCCTGAAATGCATGCCGCGGCCGTGCGTTTTGCTAGGGGCCGTCGATCCGCCTCGACGCTCCCATTATCGGTGGCGACGGGATCTGGCCCAGAAGATGCTCATCAGCCGCATAGATCGAACATCTCGACAATGCGAAGACGGTATGCCCCATCATGGCTGACTTCAATTCGTCCAGTACCAAACCGGTCGTGAGCGTCATTATCCCGACCCGAGACTGCCTGCCCTATCTTCCCACGGCCATTGCAAGCGTCGAGGCGCAGGCTGTGGCGGGGGTCGAAATTCTCGTCATCGACGACGGTTCCAGTGACGGCTCTGCCGAGTGGCTGCGGGCCAAGCAACGCTCGTCGCCGTGGCTAACATTGATCGAGGGGTTCGGCGATGGTCCAAACGCCGCGCGCAATCGTGGCATAGAAGCGGCTGCGGCACCATTGCTGGCCTTTCTGGACGCCGACGATAGCTGGCTGCCGGGCAAGCTCGGACCGCAACTGGCGTTCCACCAGGCCGCTCCGGACGTGAGCCTGAGCTTTACGGACTATTTGCATGTCGACACCGCGGGTCATGAATATGGTACCTGCTTCGAGTACTGGCCGGCATTCGGCAAGGTTGCGACGAAGGCTGCCGTTGGCAGCATGTATTGCCGGCTTAGCCACGCATCGGCTCGGCTGCTGGCCGAGAACGTCGTCGGCACCTCGACCGTGGTCGTGCGGAAGAAAGCGGTGCAGAACCTCGCAGGATTCGATACCTCCCTGCGTTCGGCCGCCGACTGGGACTTGTGGCTCCGGCTCGCTGCGATTGGCGCGGTCGGCTTCACGACAGCGCTCGGTACCAACCACATCATCCACCGAACGGGCTCCGTGAGCGCCGATGGCCGCTTGCGCATCGCCTGCATGCGCCGGATACTTGCCACTCACGCGCCCGCCGTCGTGGTTGGGCCCGGCGGTGCTGCTGCGGTGCGGCGAGCGCGGGCGAACGTTCTGGCCACGGAGGCCGACCTCGCAAGAGCCGAAGGACGGCATCGTGCCGCCATAGCTGCGCGCCTGGGCTCCCTTTGGCGGACTCCTTCCAAGCGCCTCGCTCGAGCGGCTACGGGCGATGTGCTGCGCGCCATCTGTATGGGTCGCCGGCTGTGCACAACCGCATAATCTCAGCGGCTCCGGCGGCAACGGCTGCCAGGCCGGCCGCTTTGTTGAACACCGCAGAGGAATTCCTGCACATACTGGCGTGCCCCTACTGTCAAGGCCGCCTCGCCGTCGACGCCAATCCGGCCCGCTGCCTGAACATAAAATGCGGCGCATCTTTCGGCCGGTCGCAAGCAGGTCAGCTCGACTTACGCCTGAGCAGGCCCAAGACTGTCTCCCGCAGCACGATCATCGGCGGCGAAACCCGCCCCCCGATACCCTTACGTCGCGGGCGGCAATTGGAGCCGCTTCCACGGGCGGGGCGGCTCCTCGACCATCTGCCGCGGGCACGTCACGATCGCAGCCTGATGTTGGACGTCGGCTGCGGCAGCTTGCCATTTCGAGACCTCTTCGCTCGATGCGGATTTCAACAGATCGGCATCGACATCGCCGGTATCGATGCCAGTTTGCATGCCGACGCGCGCGCCTTGCCATTTTGCGACGCGAGCTTCGAGTTCGTGTGGTCGAACGCGGTGCTGCAATATGTGCCGCATCCCGACATCGCGCTGGCCGAGATCCATCGGGTGTTGCAGCCCGGCGGCCTTTTCCTGGGATCGGTCGGCTTTCTCGAGGCATTCGACGGCTACACCATGCACCCACTCACTTGGCTGGGGGCACATCAGTGTTTTGCTGAGGCGGGGTTCGAGATCGAGCGCGTGATGCCCAATGCTGTCTGGACAGGGCCCGTTGCGCTCACACGGGCGATGTTCCCGCGTCTGCCGACCTGCATTGCCGACGTCATGGCTCGCGCCGTCGACGGCCTGTCGGCGCTTTACTGGCGACTGGGCACTTTACGGCACGATCACCTGGATGCAACGGATCGCCTGCGGAAGATTACCGGCGGCCTGGATTTCGTCCTACGCAAGCCGCTGAGCTGCCGGAAGGCGTCTTGACCAGCCTCACGCGGCGATGCCGCCCGACCGCCTGGCGCCGGCTCGGCAACGCCGGCATGCGGGCCTTGTTCCGATCGGGGGTGCTGGGCTGGGCGCATTGCCTCTGGCCGCACAGGCTCACCGTCTTGGCCTATCATCGGATCGCCGATCCGCAAGCGCCGGATTTCGTCGGCCTGGCGGCCAATGTCAGCGCAAGTCCCGAGCAGTTCTCGGCGCAACTCGACCTGCTGCAGCGCTGGTTCAACGTGATCTCGCTCGAGCAGCTCCTCGACTGGCTGGCCGGTCGCGCCGAGCTCCCTCGCTATCCCCTGCTGATCACCTTCGACGACGGTTATCGCGACAATTTCGGCGAAGCCCTCCCTGCCCTGCGGGCTCGCGGACTGCCTGCTGTCCTATTTCTTGCGACCTCCTGCGTGAATAGCGGGCGGCCGTTCTTCTGGGACGCGGCCGCGTATTGCTTCAGCAGAACCCGACGAAGCTCGGCGGACCTGCCGCTCCTGGGTCCGCGCCGGCTGGACGACGCAGATGCTCGAAATCGAGCGCTCGCGGATTGGCTTGCTGCCGCCAAGCGGCTACCGGTTGCCAAGCTTGGCGCATTGTCGCGCTCACTACAGGCGGCCGTGGCGGTCGAAATCCCGATCAGCGCGTTTGCTGGCCAGCACCTCAATTGGAAAGACGTCGCGGAACTTGCGCACTCGGGTCTGGCAATCGCCAGTCATACGCATAGCCATGCCATACTGAGCGCGGTTACCCTTGAGGAGGCGCGAGCTGAGGTGCTGGGCGCCTACCGGCGCATCGAGGTCGAACTAGGCGGTGCTCCACCCATATTCGCTTATCCGAACGGGCAACCCGGAGATTTCCGTGGCGAGGATGTCGCCATGCTGCGACGGGAAGGCTTCGTCGCCGCGTTCACGCTCCTGGAAGGCCCGACACGTCTCGCTGCGGCGCGTCGCGATCCGCTGCAGATTCGGCGGATTCTCGTCATGCACGATCAGGAACTGGCCAATTTTGCTGCCTCCGTCACCGGCGTCATCCGTCTTCTACGCTCGCTACGCCGGATAGCCGTCCATCTGGTAACTCCACGGACCCGACAGTAGCCGCCTATCACCGATTTAACGCGCGGCATGAAAATCGTACCATTGCTCGCCGAGATCCGAATCGCTTCGTAGCCAGAGCTCGCAGTGGTCGCGCCAACGTCGCGCTACCTCATGCCATGGATGCCAACGGCCGAGCGTTGCCGGCCCGAATGACCCAGATGAGCTTGATTTACTGCCCATCTCCCACTTCAAATCGCCCGACATCTTCCGCCACTTGCGCTTGCAGCGCAAGTACCACTTCGTCAAATAACGACGATGCGCGGACTCCGATCCCAACAGCGGGTAAAAATCGTTCTGTCGGATGATCTTGAAGCGGCTGTAGCCCAGATCACGCATGGCACGCAGCTGATCGATTCCCCTTGGATATGTCGCCTCCCAAGAAACATACATTGGTCTAGTCGCAAATTCGGCGATACCGCCGATGCAACAATCCTCACCGCCTTCTATATCGACCTTCAGATAATGTGGAACCCCGAACTCCCTAAGTATATCTGTGAAGGGTCGGCAGCGAACGGCGATCGACGTAGCGCTCGTGCCGTCACGTTTGGCGAGCTGTTCATCAAACGATGACCATGTTGAGTGGTCGCTCACCCAGAATGGTCGAATCTCTTCTCTTTCCCCAATTGCACAGTGCACAAGCATCAGCCGACGCGCTGCAATGGCGTCGCGGAACCGTACTTGTCCATCCTCGATCATGGCCGGGTTGGCGTCGATCGCCACGACGCGATACCCCAAATCAAGGTAGTAAGACGTGTCACTACCATCATGCAGGCCAACATCATATATAAGATCAGGCTCGACTATCATTTTAACCTCATCTATTGCCAAATTCAGCCGATATCCGAACGGATGGACGTAAACTGACCACTCTCAGCAGGGCAAGGTGCCGGAGCCGAACTCGGGCTCGGGCCACCACCCGAACTGACCGCCGAGCGGTGGCGGCGCCCAAAGCGCTTCAGGACGTGGCGGCGAACCGCGAAGGTGGTCGATGGCCGGTCGCACCGCCGACCATAGTGTCGACCCCAAAATGGCCTTGGCGCGCAGGCGCCACCACATGGCGGTGCGCATGATCTCGGGCCGGCACTGGCGGGCGTAGTCGAGGCACACGTTGAAGGTCTCGTCGTCGCCGAGATCGAACGCATTGGAGGCCGACCAGAATGCCTCCTCGGCGAAGCGACGGTACATGGCAGCGAGCCAGGCATCGGCATGCGGCAGGCTGGAGCCGCAACGATCGAGCAGCCGCAGGCAGGCCCGTTCAACCTCCTTCATGTCGCGCAGCTGCGCCGCACGATAGCGCCGGCTCATGTTGTCACCGTGCCAGCGGTAGCAGGCCTGCACGGCGCGCACGACACCCACAGGACAATGCGCGCCGAAACGCATCCACATCTCCATGTCGCCACTATGCGGAAGATCGCGTGCGTACCCGCCCACTGCCTGCTGCACGGTGGTTCGCACCACCGCGGTCGGCGTCGACACCGTGTTGCCGTGCTCGAAACAGCGCTGCACGAAAAGGTCGCCCGGAATCAGTTGAAAATCGATGGCCCCATGTTGCCGGGGCTCCGGCGGAGCATCGTCGGCCACGTAGCGAGCCATGCCGTAGGTCAGGCCCACGGCTGGGTGGCGCGCCATGATCTGGGTAGCGCGCTCCAATGCCCCCGGCGTAAGCAGATCATCTGCGGAGATCAATAGACTATATTCGGCGGAGGCCCAGCCCAGCAGCCCTTCGTTGTAGGTATCGATGTGCCCTACGTTCACCTCATGCCGGCGATACTCCACGCGGCAATCTTGCGCCGCGAGGCGTTGACCGACCTGCGGCGTATGGTCGGATGAGGCATCATCGATGATCAGTACCCGAACATCGACCTCCTCCTGGTCAAGCACGCTTCTGGCACACCGCTCCAGGAAACGCGCGTAATTGTAGCAGGGGATCACCACGTCGACACTATTCATGGATCCATGTCCACAACATCCGCAACTCTGGTCACATTTGCCGAAGCGCCTTCGACCCGCCATTCGGCGCACTCGTGGAACACACCGAAGGCCGTATCGAACAAGGGGTCGCGGATGTGAAACGTCGCCGCGACCTGGGCGCATAGCAGCTTCTGGAAGCCACTTTCGCGCACGAGAACATGTACCGTATACAGCTCGGCGACCAGTTTCAGCGGCGGTGTCAGCAGTTCAAGCATGCCACTGCCCTCGACCATGCCGAGATCGACGCCATCCGTCTCCGTGCAGTAGTTGCAGCAGGCCACGCCGTCCGACCTGATGACGGCGATGATGAAATTCGGGCTGCTGAGCTGCTTGCTCGCGGTATAGCGGATACGAAGTCGCAGACGCTCGCCATGCTCGAAGATCGCTTTGCTCCTGCCGTGTGCATCGACAACAGATGCATCCTCGACGACGACCGGCGATGCGGCGTCGCTCGATCCCATCCAGGGTATGGCGCTGCCCTTGCAGTCCTCGTTGTACAGCCGGATCCCTTCCTCAATGGACCCGTCGTGCTCGACCTTGCCGCCCTTCAAGTAGATGACGCGATCGCACATCGATTTGATGCTGAACATATTATGTGACACGAACAGAATGGTCGCCGAGCGCCGCTGCAATCTCTTGGTGAACTCAATGCATTTGCGCTGAAACGAGACGTCACCGACCGCCAGCACCTCATCCAAAAGCAAAATGTCCGGCTCGAGGTGCGCCGCGACCGAGAACGCCAGCCGCACATACATTCCGCTTGAATAGCGCTTGACCGGCGTGTCGATGAAATCGTCGATTTCAGCAAAGTCCACAATGGGCTTGTAGCGCGCATTGATCTCCGCCCGGCGCATGCCGAGAATCGAGCCATACAGGTAAATGTTCTCGCGACCGCTCAACTCGCCGTGGAAGCCGGTGCCGACCTCGAGCAGCGTGCCGACACGGCCGCAAATGCGGGCCGTGCCGGTCGTCGGCTCCGTGATCCGCGACAATATCTTCAACAGCGTGCTCTTGCCGGCGCCGTTCAGGCCGATGATGCCGACGTTCTCTCCACGCGAGATCTTGAAACTCACGTCGCTCAAGGCCCAGAATGCTCGCGGCTCGTGGCGGCGATCCGTGATGCTGGCCACAAGCTGATCACGAAGCGTGTCGTGCCGTCGCGCCGGCCCCGCGCGCACATAACGCTTGCCCAGACCGGTGACGTCGATGGCGGGTTCGGCGATCATATGACATCCGCGAAGAAGCGTTCCATTCGCCGGAAGAACAGGAGGCCCGCTGCGAACAACACCAGCGCGGTAGCGATGCCCGGCCCGATTGCCCAGATTGATGCACTGTCCGAGCTGAGAAGCGACCAGCGGAAACCCTCGATCACGCCCACCATCGGGTTCAGGCTGTAGAGGAGCTGCCAGCGCTCCGGCACGATGCTGAGTGGGTAGACGACCGGCGAAGCATACATCCACACCTGCAGGACAAACGGCAACGTATGGCCGACGTCACGAAAGCGGACGTTCATGGGGCCGAGCCAAAGCCCCATCGCCAGCGCAGCCAGAAAGGCAATCAACACAAAGAATGGCAGCAGCAGCATATGCCACGACAGGCTGACGCCGTACCAGGCGAGCAGCGCCAGTACCATCGGCAGCGTGCACGAGAATTCGACGAGCGGGGCCAGTGCGGCGGCGACTGGGATGATCAGGCGTGGAAAGTAGACCTTGCGGATCAGCTCCGAATCGCTCACCAGGCCGGTGGCGCTGCGACGGACGGCCTCGCTGAAGTAGGTCCAGGGCAGCACGGCCGCGAACGCGAATGCGGGATAGGGCAGCCCGTCGGAAGGCAAGTTCGCGAAATGCCCGAAAACGATCGCAAATATCAATACCGCGAGTGTCGGTTGCAGAACCGCCCAGGCGACGCCGAGTGCCGCCTGCTTGTAGCGGACCTGCAGGTCGCGCAAGACCAGTACATAAAGCAACTCGCGGTACCGCCAGACCGCCACCAGATCGAGGTCCAGCAGCCCGCCGGCCGGTCGGAGCACGATGACATTATCGTGAGACTGGCTCATCGATCATGGTGCCATCGGCTACGCGACAGCGATCGACGCGTTTGTAGCCGCAACCCGTTGTGCATTGCTCATCAGACCATACGGTTACATGGGAGATCCGGAACTCGCCCGGCCCTGTCCTTGTCGCTGCCGTGGCAAGAAGGATGCCATGGCAGCGACACGGCGGCGGCATCGGCAACCCTCGGCACCTTGCACCGGAAGGACGTGGCCATGTCCGTGCCGCTCGCCGCGCGCGCGTAGACGTCGAGGATCTTGTCCACGCCCGCGGCTACGGAGAAGCGCTGTGCAATGAGTGCCTGTGCCGAGCGCGCCATGCCGGCGGCGGTATCGCCGTCCTGCGCGTGCCAAGCCCGAATGGCGCCCTCGAGCGCATGCCGGTTGCCGGGCGGCGCCAGCCACCCGGACCGTCCATGCTCGATCACGTCCGGCAGTGCTCCGACGGCATAGGCAGCGACGGGAATGCCGTGGGCCAGGGCCTCCAGCGCCGCCATCGGCAGACCTTCATGACGCGAGGGCATGCACAGGAGCCCAAGCTCCGCCCATTGCGTTGCCATGGCGGCGACGCCGCGAAATTCGACGCGGGCACCATGCACGGCCTCCAGTCCGGCGCGCATCGGCCCGTCGCCGTAGATGACGAAGCGTATGGTGGGAAGCCGCTCGGCCAGAGCACAGAACTCGTCCGGTCCCTTCTCCAGGCTGAGCCTGCCGACGAATCCGACCGTTGAAGGCCGATTCGCCGGAAGAGCTCTCGGCCCCGGCATAGCCACGAAATTGTCAATCAGGGCGGTGCCAAAGGGCAAACGCCGGCGGATCTGCTCGCTTACCGCAATCGAATGCCCAAGCCGTGCGGTGATGCGGTCGAGGGCTAGGTAGAGACGCACGCGGCCGACTCCAGGCTCACCCGAGTGATAGGTGGACACGACCGGCGTGCGCAGCGCCTTGGCAGCCAATCGTCCAAGGACACCCGCCTTGTAGCCGTGCGTATGGACCAAAGAAGGCATCTGCCGGCGCATCAGGCGTGCCAGGCCGAAAAGGCCGCCAGCGACATTGGTGTACGGTATCCCTGCCCGCGCCAGTTCCGATTTGAGCGGATGCGGGCCATGATCGGCCAGGAAGACGACGTTCGCCGGTACCGCTGCCGCCGCCAGACCCTGCGCCAACGTCAGGACATGGGTCTCGATCCCACCGATCCCGCTGCTGTCCAGCAACAGCCAGAGGCCCGACGGCGCTACTTCGGGTGAGCGCCACGGCCTTCGCGAAGATCCATTCATGGCCAACCACCACCGCTTCCAAGGCATATCGGCATGGGCAATTGTCGTACCTACGCCCCTTGAGCACCGGCAGCATGGCGCCAGCTGCGATCCGTTCGACCCACTCGCGAATTGCACCCGATCACTTTCTGGGCCGACGTCTTCCCTGACCGAATTTTGCAAATTGCAAGAAAGCTCCTCGCAGAAAACGGCAGCGCAGCCGGAGCGCATCATCGCAGGTCCGCGGGCGCACTTCCTTTCTTGCATTGCAGCATGAGCCCGACTGCTTGAGCGGCGCGCAATCTCCAACGTGCATGTAGCAGCATGGACTTCTAATAGAGACACAAACTCTTTACCGTAAAATAAACTTAATACGCGGAATGATAAGGGTGTCGGCATGACGGCGAGGCAGGATTTTTGCGTCGTCTATGAACAGTCGAATGCTTAACTGAATTTCAAATCTTTCAGGGACGAAGGAGATTATTGTATGGCATCCTATCTCATTACCGGTGGCTGTGGATTTATCGGTTCACATCTCGCTGACATGTTGGTGGCATGTGGCCATCGGGTGACCATTATAGACGATCTTTCAACCGGCCGGATCGAGAACGCACCGGAGCAGGCGACACTTTTGGTCGGCAATGTGGTTGACCAGGACTTGGTCGGACATGCGATGCAGGATGTCGATGGGTGCTTTCATCTGGCGGCAATAGCTTCCACCCAGCGCGCCAACGAAGCGTGGCTCGATACCCATCGAAGCAATCTCAGCGGGACCGTCTGCGTTCTCGACGCCGCCAGGGCGCGAAAGCTGCCGGTCGTGTTCGCCTCGTCGGCGGCCGTCTACGGCGAGCAGGCGGTCGTCCCGATCCGTGAGGATGCGTTGGTCTATCCGGTCTCGGCCTACGGTGCCGACAAGCTCGGCAGCGAGCTCCATGCGCGTGTCGCGGGCTTGGTGCATTCGATCCCTACGGTCGGCCTCCGCTTCTTCAATGTCTACGGGCCCCGCCAGGATCCGCGCTCGCCCTATTCTGGGGTGATCTCCATCTTCGTCGATCGCTTGTCACGCGGCGTGGCCATCGATGTGCATGGGGACGGCCGACAGGTGCGTGATTTCGTGTTCGTGGGCGACGTCGTTCAGTTCCTCGTGGCGGCAATGGAACACGCCGACACGGCGCCAACGGTCTATAATGTCTGCACCGGCAGGGCGACGTCGATCCGTACGCTCGCCCATACGCTCGGACAGCTATTGGGCAAGGATGTGAGGCTACAGTTCTCGGCCAAGCGCGCCGGTGATATTCGCCAATCCCTCGGCTGCCCCGAGCAGGCAGCGACGCAGCTCGGCTTGCGCGCCAGGGTCGGCCTCACCGAGGGTCTGCGGCGGACGATCGGGCATGCCGCAGCTCCGCGCGAGGCGGCCTAACCCTGCTTGAGCAGCGGCCGATCGGACACCAGGCGCGGATGCCGTTCTAGGGCGTGTCCTCAATTGAGCCAGATGACGACCGACGCGAGGTGGACGGCCGCCAGAAAGTAGGTGGCGCGCTTGTCGTAGCGGGTGGCGATGGCGAGGTATTGTTTGAGCTTGGCGAAGAAGTTCTCGATCAGATGGCGCGCTTGGTAGAGGTCCCTGTCATAGGGCCGGAGGTTCTTGCGGTTGGCCTTGGGCGGGATCACCGCCGTCTTGCCAGCCTGGGCGAGTGGTTCGATCACCCGCGCCTCGGCATCAAATGCCTTGTCGGCGATCAGCACGCCCGCGGCGAGGTCCGGCAGCAGAGCATCGGCTCCCTCCAGGTCGTGCGCCTGCCCCGGCGAGAGCGCGAAGCCGGTCGGGTTGCCGAGCGCGTCGACCGTGGCGT
>JBATRI010000150.1:0-22201 GCA_049292515.1 Geminicoccaceae bacterium | reverse complement strand
GAGCGGGGCAAGCCGGCGCCCGACTGCTTCCTGCTGGCGGCCGAGCGCCTGGGCCAGCGGATCGAGGACTGCCTCGTGTTCGAGGATGCCCCGGCCGGCATCCAGGCGGCCGAGGCCGCCGGTGCGGCAGTGGCGGTGGTCACGGTCACGCACCGGCATGCGCTGGAGACGCGCCATCCGACGATCACCGGCTACGGCGAGCTTACGGTGGAGCTTCTGCGCCGCTGACCGGGCCGCATCGGGTCCGGCCACCCCTGCGGCGCTGACGCCCTTCATGCGCTGGCCGACGCTGGCAGGCACGACACGGCCAGATCGGCGTCGGCAACCTCTACCGGGGGCGCTACCGCTCGCATCCAGTCGAGGGCAACGGGCAGCTGCTCACCGCCTTCCGCTACATCCAGCGCAACCCGGCCGGCTGCTCGCACCTCTGCCACTCCCCCTGCCGGACGACTGGTCGGCGTGGCTAAACCGCGCCGAGACGTCGGCTGAGATCGCGGCGGCAAGGGGAACCACGTGCCCTGGGTTGTTTACCCAGCATTAAGAGTACTTGGTACCGGCATTAAGAGTACTTGGTACCGTAAACGACGCGAGACACCAGTCGAGGCCGTGCTGAGTTCGGGACGGCCCGCGTCTCAAGGTGGTTAACGGCCGTTAGGGGTACCTGGTACCGTAAACCCACCGTGCTGAGTTCGGGACGGCCCGCGTCTCAAGGTGGTTAACGGCCGTTAGGGGTACCTGGTACCGTAAACCACGCGTCTCAAGGTGGTTAACGGCCGTTAGGGGTACCTGGTACCGTAAACCATGGTACCGTAAACCACAGAACCGTCACCGCGTTCCTGTCTCAGAGCGCGTTTGAGAAGGCTGCCTTCTCAAACGCACTTTAAGACTTTATCGAGGCCCCGATCCCAATATGGGTTTCGCCCAAATCGCTCCGTGAGCCAATCAATCAAGACTCTCACCTTTGGTGCCAGCTCGCGCGAACTTGGGTAAAGTGCCCAAAGCGTCTGTGTCGAGACGAGCGGGTATTCGGGTAGGGCTGGTACAAGGGCGCCGGATCGAAGCTCGTCTGCGGCGCACCAAGTCGCCATCAGAGCTACTCCGAGCCCCGCGCAAGCTGCGTCGCGCACGGCCCCGCCGTCGTTGATCCGCAGGCCCGGAGTAATGCGCCGCTCGATTAGCTCTCCACCCTTTCCTCGGAATGTCCAGAGATCGAGCGTACCGACGACGAGGCAGGCATGCTCGGCGAGGTCGTCTGGCGTGTTCGGCCGTCCTCGCCGCTCGATGTACTCAGGCGACGCAACCAGCAGCCGTCGATCTGGAGCGAGCCGCCGAGCGACGAAGGATGAGTCGCTGAGCTCGGCATAGCGAACCGCCACATCGAAGGCGCCTTCGACGAGATCGACAATGCTGTCGGAGATGCGCAGATCGATGGCGAGATCGGGATATCGGCTGAAGAAGTCGGGCAGGGTCGGCACGATATGCATGCGTGCAAACGAGGCTGGAGCCGCTACCCGCAGCGTGCCGCGCGGCACGGTCTGCTCCCGACCGAGCGCGGCTCGGGCGGCTTCTGCTGCGAGAACAACGTGCTCTGCATGCGGCAGAAAAGCGAGGCCGTCTTCGGTCAAGGTCGCCTGCCGCGTCGTTCGATGCAGAAGCCGGGCTCCGAGCCGCTTCTCCAGCGACGCCAACCTGGCGCTTGCGCCGGCCGGAGTGAGGCCCAAGTCGCGGGCTGCGGAGCTGATGCTCCGCAGCCGGGCGATGCGGACGAACAGGCTCAAGTCGTCGACGTTCATCGCGTCACTTTCAGGCTTTCGTTGAAACTGATCCTAGTCCTGGCCAGCTACCGACGGCAATGGTGAGGAGTCAGATAGGCACAGACACGGGTAGCGCCTCAACCGGGCGGCTCTCACGGGCCGCTGAGCCTGGCTCTGCCCCTCACCACTGAAAAGGAATCGTTATGACCGAGACCATGAAGGCCATCGTGCTTAGCCGCTTTGGGGGGCCGGACGCGTTCGAGCTGCGCGAGGTACCGGTGCCGGCAGTCGGTCTGCGTCAGGTGCGGGTTCGGGTGCACGCCACTGCCGTCAACCCGCTCGACTACCAGATCCGCCGCGGCGACTATACGGACTACGTGCCGCTGCCGGCCATCATCGGCCATGACATCTCGGGTGTTGTCGAGGAGGTCGGATCGGAAGTCGGCGAGTTCGCGGACGGCGACGAGGTGTACTACACGCCGAAGATATTCGGTGGTGCCGGCTCGTACGCCGAGCAGCATGTCGCCGACGTCGAACTCATCAGCCGTAAGCCCCGGAACCTCAGCCACCTCGAGGCGGCGAGCCTGACGCTCGTGGGCGGCACGGTCTGGGAGGCGTTCGTCCAGCGCGCGCAGTTGAGCGTTGGCGAGACGATCCTCATCCACGGCGGGGCAGGCGGTGTGGGTACGATCGCGGTCCAGCTCGCCAAGGCGATCGGCGCGCGGGTGATCACGACGGCGCGCGCCGGCGACCACGACTTCGTGCGCTCGCTTGGCGCCGACGACGCGATCGACTTTACCGCCGAAGACTACGTGGAGGGGGTCTCTCGGCTGACTGGAGGAGAGGGCGTCAACGTCGTCTTCGACACCATCGGCGGCGACACGCTCACCAGGAGTCCCCTGACGCTCGCCGCCTTCGGGCGTGTCGTCAGTCTCGTCGACATCGCTCAGCCGCAGAACCTCGTCGAGGCCTGGGGCAAGAATGCCACCTACCACTTCCTGTTCACCCGCCAGAACCGGGGCAAGCTCGATGGGCTCACACGTCTCGTCGAGCGCGGTCTGGTGAAGCCCGTGATCGGGGCGACGCTACCGCTCGCACGCATGGGAGAGGCGCACGACCTTCTGGAGAACGGCACCGCGTGGGGCTTGCGCGGCAAGGTCGCGATCGACGTGGTGGGCGAGGCGCTTGCCTTGCCTCCCGTCCAGCGGGGCGCCTGACGCGTCGCGCGGACGGCCGTCCGCCTCCTTCCATTCGGGAGAGATCCAATGGTGACCGAAATCGCGCTCCTTCGCCTCGAACGGGGCTCCGGCCCCGCGTTCGAGGCCGCCTTCGCCGGCGTCGCTTCGCTCCTCACCGGTGCCGAGGGCTACCTGCGGCACCGCCTCGTGCCGACGCTCGACGACGCAGACCTCTACCTGCTGGAGGTCGAGTGGCGTGATCTGGCCGCTCACACGCGGGGCTTCGAGCCGAGTGACGCGCACGCGCGCTTCATGACGCCGCTCGAGCCGATGCTCGCCGGCGAGCCGATCGTCGGGCGTTCACGGTACCAGGTACCACCAATGACAGGTACCACCAACGAGACGTTAACGGGCGCTCGCCGTCTGGTCGGAAGCGGCCCCGGCACTCGATCAAGCTACCTCCAGCTCAAACAGCACCCGACGATGCGGCCTCGTTCATCTCCTGCTCGATCGGCCGAGTGAGCGCCTCCTTCAAGGTCTGGGCCTCGACCTCCTCGCGGATGCCTTCCCCGTCGAGGAAATCGTCGAAGGACGAGCCGATCCGGCCCTGCTCGACCGCGCTCAGGGCGTCAGGCTCCGCCATCGTCGCATGACGCTCGCGAGCCCACCGGGGCCGGGCGGGCAAGCCGCAACGAGACTACCAGGGAACGGTGCGGCCGAGATAGTCGAGATACTCCAGCCCGGGGCGGGCCTGCTTGGCGAGCAGGACGTTGACGAGGTTCGGCACGCTGCCCTCGATGGTAAGGCGGGCATCCGGGCCGCCCAGCTCGGTGCGGACCCAGCCGGGGGCCATCAGCACCAGCGGGCGCTGCGTGCCGGCATGGCGGGCGGCGAAGCTGCGCATGAACATGTTCAGGGCCGCCTTGCTGCCGCGATAGACCTCGCGCATGCCGGTCTCGTTGTTGGCGACGCTGCCCTGCCCGGAGGACATGACGCCGATCGTGCCGGCCGGGGCGACGAGCGGCTCCAGGCTTTCGATCACGCGCATGGGGCTGAGCGCGTTGGTGAGCATGACGCGGACGAACTCGTCGGTCGTGACCTCTGCGATCGTCTGCGTCGGGTCGTTCGTGGTGCCCTTTCACGAACAGCAGGTCGAACAGCCGGCCCGACAACCGGCGGCGCAGTGCGGCGAGCTGATCGGGCTCGTTGATGTCGAGGATCTCGATCTCCACCCGACCTGCGCACTGGTCGGCGAGATCGTGCAGCCTGGTGCGCGTGCCGCCGCCGCGAACGGTGCCGACGACGTTCCACCCTTTGTTCAGGAACTCCGCGGCCATGGCGTGGCCCAGCCCGCGCGACGCGCCGATGAGCAGGATCGTGCGGGCAAGGTCGGGTGAGGTGGGGAGCATGGGCGCTGACTTTCGCTGGTGAGGTCGCTGGCGGATATGTCGATCCAGTCGGCGGGCGCCAGACGCACCAGATGCACAGTATGATTGCATCAAACGCTAGGTCATCCGCGGCAGATCGGCTAGCCGTCGGGCATGGACAAGATGGACCTGAACCTCCTTCTGGCGCTGGACGTGCTGCTCGCCGAGGGCAGCGTGACCGGGGCGGCCCGTCGCCTCGGCCTGAGCAATTCCGCCATGAGTCGGACGCTGACGCGGCTGCGGTCGGCGACGGGCGATCCGTTGCTCGTCCGGGCCGGGCGCGGGCTCGTGCCCACGCCCCGTGCCGCCGAACTGCGCGACCGTGTCCATGCGCTCAGCCGGGATGTGCTGGCGGTGCTGCGCCCGCAGGTCGGTCATCTGGACCTCGCCGCGCTCGAACGGACGTTCACCATGCGCGCCAGCGAGGGGTTCGTCGCACTCTTTGCCGCTCCGTTGGCCGAGGCCATCACCAAGGCGGCACCCTGTGTGTGCCTGCGCTTCGCGCCCAAGCCCGACAAGGATCCGGGCCCGCTCCGGGAAGGCCGGATCGACCTGGAGATCGGCGTGCTCGGAGCCTCCGCGCCGGAGATCCGCACCCAGTTCCTGTTTCGCGACGGTTTTGTCGGCGTGGCCCGGATCGGGCATCCGCTCCTGGCAGGCGCAGGCGTCACGCCCGAGCGCTACGCGGCCTGCGCTCATGTCGTGGCGTCGCGCAAAGAGGCTATCGCCGGGCCGGTCGACGACGCCCTGGCAGAGCTCGGGCTGCGGCGGGCCATTCGCGTGGTCGTGCCGGGCCACCCCGACGCGATGCGGGTCGCCCGTCACTCCGACCTGATCGCGCTGGTGCCGCGGTCCTGCCTCGGCAACGGCCCGGCGGCCGATGGGTCAGCCGCGGCGGGGCTTCAGGGCTTCGAACTGCCGGTCCGCACACCGGAGATCGTGATCTCGGCCATGTGGCACCCGCGCGTGGACGCCGACCCGGCACATCGCTGGCTGCGCGAGACGGTCATGACGGTATGCCGCAGGGCCTTTCCGCGGCGATGACAACGTGAGCAATCGGCGGCGGCTGCGGGGGCAAGTTGCGATTTCCCACCGCGGGCGCGCTGGCCGGGCACCCGGAGTCAATTCTCGTCGTGCCCATCCGGACCCGGCTTCCCTGCACGCTGGCGAGCGGTGGGCTTCCCTTGCGTCCGTACGTCCTTCCGCGGGGAGGCTTGGAACATGCGCGCGTATTCACGATTGAACTGGGACGGGCTGGCATACCCCACCTTGAAGCCCGCTTCCTCGGCCGACATCTGTTCCGCGATCATCAGGCGGCGCGCCTCGATCAGGCGAAGACGCTTTTGATACGCCAATGGCGTCATCGAGGTCAGCGCCTTGAACTTGCGATGGAACGTGAACAGGCTGTAGCCGGACTCGCGCGCCAGTTGCGAGAGCGGCAAGGGCTGGTCGTAGTGGTGCTGGATGCGGCGGACCGCCCCGATCAGACCTCGGGTTTCGCGGGAGGAAACGAGGGGCCTCGCGAGGGCGCTCGCATAGGGACTGCTCAGCAGCAGGTAGCAAAGCTCGCGCATCAGCCCGGGATAGAGAATGGGCACGCCATCGGCGTGAGCCAGCGCCTCGAGCATCCGGCGCACGCAGCCGAGAACCCGTTCATCGAGATCGACCACGATGGCATCTGGCGTCCGGCCCGAAGGCTTGATGGGAGGGCGACCCAGCGCCTCGTAGACCTCGCGCAGGATCGGCAGGTTCAGTTGCACGATCAGGCCGTAATAGGGCTCGCCGTCGCCGCCCTCGACGACCTGGCTGAAGCCCGGAGTCTCCAGACTGGTGATCATGGCCTGGCCGGCGCGATAGTCGAGGCGCTGCTCGCCGAACGCCGTCCATTTGGCGCCCTGAACGACGACGCACAGAGCCGGCTGGTGCATCATGTGGGTCGGCTGCGCCTCGGGCTCGGACTGCAGCAGGATCAACCCGTCTGCCTGCGTGCGATACGGACTTCGACCCGGTTGGCGGGCGATATGGTTCTGCACCAAGGCCTTGATATGTTCCAGGCTGGCCAAGTTACTTTCCTCGCCCCCGGCGTATATTGCATAGCGCATGGGGCAAGATCGGGCAAGAATCGAGCAAGTGTAGGGCTTCCGCTGCCCGCTCTGGCTCAGATACGCTCCTTGGCAGATATCAAGGCGGTACGACCTGTTCAGCACGCATGAACGTCCCAGGTCGGACCGCCAGCAATGGACCGGGAGGCCACGACATGAAGATTCTCATGGTTCTCACGTCGCACGATCAACTGGGAAACACGGGCAGGAAGACAGGGTTCTGGCTCGAGGAGCTGGCAGCACCCTATTATGTTTTCCGTGACGCCGGCGTCGACGTCACGCTCGCCTCGCCAAAGGGTGGCCAGCCACCGCTCGACCCGAAGAGCAACGAGCCCGATTTCCAGACCGGGGACACGCACCGCTTCGAGCAGGACGCGGACGCGACACAGACGCTGGCCAATACGGTGAAGCTGTCCGCGATCAACCAGGCGGATTATGACAGCGTGTTCTTCCCGGGCGGCCACGGCCCCTTATGGGATCTGACGAACGACCGCCATGCGCTGTCGCTGATCGAGGACATGCTGGCGGCGGACAAGCCCGTGGCGCTGGTCTGCCACGCGCCGGGAATCCTCACGAACGTGAAGGCGCCGAATGGCGAGCCGATCGCGAAGGGCCGCAAGGTCACGGGCTTCACCAACTCCGAGGAAGCCGCGGTGCAGCTCGTCGAGGTCGTGCCGTACCTGCTCGAGGACGTGCTGAAGGAGCAGGGGGCAGATTTCTCGTCGACGGCGGATTGGGGCGTCCACGTGGTCCAGGATGGCTTGCTGACCACTGGCCAGAACCCGCAATCGTCACGAGCGACCGCCCAGTCGCTGCTGGATATCTTGAGGAAGCGAGGCCTGTCCTGGACGCCCAAAAGCAGCCAATCGGGACAAAGCTCGCCAAGATTTTCGTGAGGCTTCTTCTCAATGAACGAAGATGAAGAGGAGCCGTTAATGACCAAGAAATACACGGCTCGGTGCGCCTGCGGTGCAGTGAAGTTCGAATTCGACAAAGACCCTGACTTTGTCGCCGCCTGCCACTGCCTGGACTGCAAGAGAGCCTCGGGCGGCGAGATGGCCACGTTCTTCGGCGTGCCGGAGGACGACTTCACCGTCACCAGCGGCAGCCCAAAACAGCAGCACTACATTGCCGAATCCGGCAAGAAGCTCGACCGCAACTTCTGCCCCGACTGCGGCTCCAGGCTGTTTACCAGCAATCTGGAGAGCTTCCCCGGCCTCGTCTTCGTCATGCTGGGCAGCCTGGACCGGCCCGAGCTGATCGAGCCCAAGCTCGAAATGTTCACCAAGCGCCGCATGCCATGGGCAAAACCGCTCGACCTGCCGCAGTTCGAGAGCATGCCCAGCTGAGCCGATAGCTGCGCATTTCCTTGGTGGGCCACCTGCTCCCCGCTGGGGCGAGGCAGGTGGCCCTTTCCCGGTAGAAGTCCCCGTCCAGCTCGATCCCGGCAAGCGAGGGCGCAAAATGGACTGCCCGGCCAGTCGGATGGCTCCGGGCCTGCTTGGATGTCCGGCTCGTTTCTTTGGAACCGGTAGCCATCCGGCAGGTTCGCTGTGGACAGTCTAACCGGAGTTGGACCGATGCGCGCACTCTGCTGGCATGGAAAGGGCGACGTTCGCGTCGACACCGTTCCCGATCCCAAGATCCAACACCCCCGCGACGCGATCATCAAGATCACGGCCTGTGCCATCTGCGGCTCCGACCTCCATCTGCTGGACGGTTACCAGCCGACGATGAAGAGCGGCGACATCCTGGGCCATGAGAACATGGGCGAGGTGATCGAGCTGGGCTCCGCGGTGACCAATCTGCGCGTCGGCGACCGGGTCGTGGTGCCGTTCACGATCAGCTGCGGCCAGTGCTGGTTCTGCCAGCAGGGGCTGTTCTCCTGCTGCGACCGGACCAATCCCAATGCCGAGCTAGCGATCAAGGCGATGGGCCATTCGCCCGCCGGCCTGTTCGGGTTCAGCCATATGCTCGGCGGCTATAGCGGCGGCCAAGCCGAATATCTGCGCGTGCCGATGGCCGATGTCGGGCCGATCAAGGTGCCCGACAGCGTCACCGACGAGCAGGCTCTGTTCCTCTCGGACATCTTTCCCACGGGCTACATGGCGGCCGAGAATGCGCAGATCCGGGATGGCGACACGGTCGCGATCTGGGGCTGCGGGCCGGTCGGCCAGTTCGCCATCCGCTCGGCCCTGATGATGGGCGCCGGCCGCGTGATCGCGATCGACGAGGTGCCCGAGCGGCTGGCCATGGCCGCGGCCGGCGGGGCCGAGACGATCGATTTCTCGAAGGTCGACGTCTATGACGAGCTGATGGCGCGTACCGACAAGCGCGGCCCCGACAGCTGCATTGACGCGGTCGGCTGCGAAGCTTCCGGTCACGGCGCCGCGGACGCGATCCTGGACAAGGTCAAGGCCGTGGCCATGCTCGCCACCGATCGGGTGCACGTGTTGCGCGAAGCGATCTTCAGCTGCCGCAAGGGCGGCACAGTCTCGATCCCCGGGGTTTACGTCGGCATGGCCGACAAGATCCCGCTCGGCGCCGCGATGAACAAGGGCCTGACCTTCAAGATGGGCCAGACCCACGTCCAGGCCTACACCAAGCCGCTGCTCGAGAAGATCGAGGCGGGCAAGATCGACCCCAGCTTCGTCGTCACCCATCCGGCCGCGCTCGAGGACGCACCGGCGATGTACAAGAAGTTCCGTGACAAGGAAGACGGTGTCATCAAGGTGGTGTTGCGGCCGCATTGAGCGCCGCCGCTCTCCAGATGGCCTCGAGCGATGGCGTCGGACGATTGGGCCGGCCGGGGTTGGCCGGGGCAGTCTCGCATGCTAGCTTCGAAGGTCCCACGGTCCTCGTGGGCATTTGCTCGGGCCAATGATCAGGAGAACGATGATGCTGGGTGGCAGTGGCTATCTCGACCGGATGACCAGTCGGCTGGGCGACCTGGAAAACGAGATCGCGGCCCTGGCGCCGGCGGTTGCCGCCAGGCGTGAGCATGAGCAACCGCTTCGCGACGCTCAGGCTGCTCTGGCCGCGGCGAAGGAGCGCCTGCAGACCTTGCGGCGGGCGGGTGCCGAACTGACCGACGAGATGACGCAGAGCTTCACCCAGAGCTTCGAGCGCCTGCAGAACTCGGTCGGGCGCTTGCGCGCCGGCGTGAGCGGCCAGACGCACGCCGCCTAGCTGCAGCCGCGGCGGCCACGCCAACGCCAGACAGCGTGTGGGCCCTTCCGAAGGATCGGCCCACACGATCGATGCTGCTGGAGCCGCTCCCGATCCGCTGCACGGTCGCATCAGGAGGCATGCCTTGCCGGCTTGCTTGGTGCGGTCGCCCAACGGGCCGTCCCCGGTGCTGGGGATAACTCATGTGAGTTATCTGGCTCGACGACCGGATACCAACTCACCGGAGTCGAGTTTATGCTGTCGGACCCCGTTCGCGCGACCGCGGTGGGTCGCGCCGGAGTGCTCGTCGATGTGAGATGGTGGCCCCGAAACTCCCGTTCGTGCAACCTACTCCTCAAAGCGACTCGTGGCGTCACGATCGCGGTCGTATCGTCGCGTGAGCGGAAACGGCGGCAACCAGGATTCGCGACGGACGATCCAGCTTTCGTAGGTTGGAATCAGTTGGTCGGGAGCATCCAGGGCGCCGAGGTTTACCTCGATTTCGTCCCCGGTGCGGCCGAACACAGACGAGCCGCAGCGGGGACAGAAAAACCGCCCGGCATAGTTGCGGGTTTCGCCATCGATCGTCACCGCATCCTGAGGGAACACCGCGGAAGCGTGAAAAAGCGCCCCATGATGCTTGCGGCAGTCGAGGCAGTGACAAAGGCCGACCCGGTAGGGGAGTCCCGACGCCACCATTCGGACGTTGCCGCACAGGCAACCGCCCGTGAACCGGTCCATGCTGCGTCTCCTCCAAAATCAACCGGGCGAAATGTTTACGACGAACAGAACGGCCACTGCAAATACCCGCTGCTGGCCGGGACGCGTCGTTCTTCCGTAGCGGGCGATAGTGTCGATCATATTTGATACCGGTAATCGACCCGGCTGCTCTTGCTCGGCCCTCGCCGATCGCGCGATGCGACGAGTTGGGTCGCATCAACGCGATCGTCGATTTCGTACGCTGTCCCCGGGTTCTCTAATCCTCGACTGAACTAGCCCATGGAAATCGATCGTCATGTTGAGTTCGTCAGGTGGATGACTTCACGATGACGGCGACACCGTCGGCATAGTCATCGTGGACTGCCTGCTCTGGCTGTGGAGCAGGCAGTCAAAGAAGCTCCTCTGATCAGGCCTTGGCCAGCGCCGCCTCGATGTCGGCGACCGGGTGGCCGGTCAGATCCTTGGCGAGCTCGCCAAGCAGCTTGCCCTGGAGCGCCTTGTGGTAGTGCTTGCGCAGCTCGCCCAGCGCCTTGGGCGCCGCGATGACGACGAGGTCGTCGATGCGGTGGCCGAGGACTTCCCTGTTGAGCCAGTCGGCGGTGGCGGCAGCGAAACTGTCCTCTTCGAGGCGGCTGTCGTTGGGGTTGGCGGAGCTGCTGGAGTGGCGGACGCCGGCACTCTTGTTGTCGCCGCCGATCGTCGGCTCGGGCAGCGCGGTGAGCTTGGGGTGCGCCTCGTCGCCGGTGTTGCGGAACAGATGGAGCTTGGTGCCGTCGGCGACGGCGACGGTGGTATTCTTGGGGAGCTGCATGCGATCCTCCGCAGGTTGGCCTCGTTCATGCGATCCAACGGGTGGCGGTGGCCAAGGTTGCTCGTGCCGCGCCCATCGGTAGATCGGCGCAGCGAAAAGCTGTTCAACTTCGTGGTCGAGCTGCCCGACACCTCCAACCCGGCACAGCTCGTCATCGGTCGCTCTCCTGGTGCTTGCATGCGCCGTGGTTGGTATCGACGATCGGCACCACTCGACCGAGGGAGAGGTTAAATGCGTAGGCTGCCCCCGGAATCTCCCAGCTGCGGATCACGCAGGGCGGCGCGCTTCACCGACTGCGACCATTCGCAGGCAGCACGATCAGCGCTACCGCCACGATGCCGAGCAGTATCCCTAGATATTGCGTTCCGCTCAGCCGTTCGCGGAAGACGACCACCGCCAGCAGATTGACCGCGATCAGCTGCGCCACCGTGCTCACCGACATGGTCAGCCCCAGGCCCGCCTCACGAACGACGCGGATGACCACGAGATTGCCGGCCGTATAGAGGGCAAGCGCCGCGACCAGCCGCGACCAATCCGGTGCGAGCGCATAGAGCTTCGCACATGCACCGGCCGCAACGAAGATCCCCGCGGCCAGGATCACCAGCCCCAGGTTGCTCGGCGACATTGATTCCTCCTGCCCAGGCTGCCTGTGCCTATGCCGTCATCGTGTATTTGACATCGTCATCATACCGAAACCTCGGTTCGCCTGACGAATGTTGGGGGCCTGGGTACTGAATACAATTTACGTGAGTTAACCGACTTGGTGACCGGAACCCCGAGCCACCGGGGTCGAGTTCATGTGGTCACGAGTTTATGGAGTCAGATCTCATTCTCACCAATATCGTCAGCTGCGTAAGCTTTCCTCGAATCGTGAAAATGAGTCGCGAAGCGAATGACTGTGCGGGGCATCCGTCACCGCGCTTTGCTGTCGCCGCACGCTCGCGCAGCGCTGTAGAGTGCGCCTGCATCGGGGAGCCACGGAGATTGGGGAACGGCGGATGGGATCGGGATTCGAGGAGGAACTCCTTCAGCGACTGGACCGGTACGTCCGCATCGACACCCAGTCCGATGCGTCGTCGTCCACGACACCCAGCACCGCCAAGCAGTACGATCTATTGAACCTGCTGGTCGAGGAGCTGACGGAGATCGGTGTGGAGGATGTACGCCTGACGGGCTACGGCGCGGTGCTGGCGACGATTCCGGCGACCGTCGACTCGGATGCGCCGACGATCGCCCTGCTGGCCCACGTCGACACGGCGCCGCAGTTCACCGGCACCGGCGTCAAGCCGATCCTGCACCGCAACTGGCAGGGCGGCGACATCACCCTGCCGGACGACCCGCAGATGGTGCTGCGGCCGGCCGAGCTGCCCTATCTCGCGGGCAAGGTCGGCGAGGACATCGTCACCGCCAGCGGGACGACGCTGCTCGGTGCCGACGACAAGGCGGGTGTCGCCATCATCATGGCCACCGCCCGCCACCTCATGGCCAACCGCGACCTCTCGCACGGGCGCTTGCGGATCTGCTTCACGCCGGACGAGGAGATCGGCCGCGGCGTCCACGCCGATCTGCCGAAGGACCTGAACGCCGCCGTCGCCTACACGCTGGACGGCGCCGAGCTTGGCGAGATCGTCTACGAGACCTTCTCGGCCGACGCGGCGCTGGTCACGGTCCAGGGGGTCTCGATCCATCCCGGCTGGGCCAAGGGCAGGCTGGTAAACGCGCTGCACCTCGCGGCCAAGCTCGTCGACACCCTGCCGCAGGTCACGCTGACGCCAGAGACCACCGACGGCCGCCAGGGCTTCATCCACCTCCACGAGATGAGCGGCACCGCGGCGTCGGCCAAGCTGCAGTTCATCCTGCGCGACTTCGAGGAGGCGGGTCTGCGGGCGCACGGCGAGCTGCTGCGGCAGGTCTGTGCGGTGATCCAGGCGACCGAGCCGCGCGCCAGGATCGAGTGCACGATCACGCCGCAATACCGCAACATGCGCTACTGGCTCGAGAACGACATGCGCCCGGTCGAGCTGGCGCGCGAGGCCTGCCGGCGGATCGGCGCCCAGCCCTTCTCGACCGCCATCCGCGGCGGCACCGACGGCTCGCGCCTGACCGAGCTCGGCGTGCCGACGCCCAACCTGTTCACCGGGATGCAGGCGATCCATGGGCCGCTGGAGTGGGTTAGCCTGCAGGACATGGCGCGGGCGACGGAAATGTGCGTGGAACTGGTGCGGTTGTGGGGCGGTGTCGCCAAGTAAGCAGCGACGAATAGGCCGGTGGGCGAAGCTTATGTGCCGGCGGACACCGATAGCGCGTTGGACTGGGTAGGTTGAACATCCTCAAAATGACGTGACAGCCGAAATTTGTCCTGATCGCTTTAACCGTGACCCTTTATCCGTCCGATGCGCCACCGAGTGTGCCTACCTTCAACTTCTCGACGGTCTGCCCCCTTTTACCCCGTGCGCAGTCGCACAACGATGCTGTTGACCAGAGATCCTGACGGCCGCAAGCTGTGTTACCATTGGAGCAAGCGGAAACAGGCTCAGCTGGCGATTGCCCAATCCGGTCAACATTGCACTAGTTTCAAGGACGAAGATGGATGCCGAACGCAAATGTGCTCTTCATTTGTACTGGTAACACAGCTCGAAGCCAAATGGCTGAAGGGCTGCTTCGGAGCAAATCTGGGTCGAATCTCGAAGCCTACAGTGCTGGATCACACCCGGAGCCAAAGGTTCATCCGCTCGCAATTCGAGCAATGGAAGAAATAGGAGTAGATATAAGCTCTCATAGGCCAAAAAGTTTTAAAGATCTTCCAGTAAGAGATTTTGATTATATTGTATCAGTATGCGATATGGATGTACGAGGATGTCCATATTATCCTGCCCAAAAGAGAAATTGTCATTGGGAACTTATCGATCCTGTTCCACTAGCAAATTTTATTAGAAATGAAGACGGAGGCCTAAGATTTTTCCGGTCGACCAGAAATGTAATTTCCAATATTATTGACGATATAATTAAATACAATAAAAGCCAGCAGTCTCTTGGTCGATCCAAGACGCATCGTGAATTCTGGACGACGCAACACGTTGGCATGATGTTAAATGATTTTAGGGACGTCACCGACATCAGTGATCCCATTCTCGCTGGTATCGAAATGTTCAAAATAGCGGGAGAGGCACGACGACATGCCAAGGACCCGAACAGAGGTCGTCGTGTTTTCATTGTCCATGGACGTGATACAGGAGCGAGAGATAGCCTTTCTCTCTTTCTCGAAAGAGTTGGAGCACAACCGAAGGTCATTCAAGATGAGATAGCTCCTGGTCGGACCATCATAGAGAAACTTGAGATGCACAGTGATGTTTCTTACGCTATTGTACTTATAACAGATGATGATGTTGGCGGATTAGCTCACGACAGACAAGGGAATATGAAGCCACGAGCGCGGGAGAATGTCATTCTAGAGTTAGGCTACTTTGCAGGAAAACTAGGTCGTGACAAAGTTTGCATAGTCAAAAAGGGAGCAGCAAATCTTCCCTCAGACTTTCACGGTGTGGAATACATTTCAATGGATGACCATGGTGCCTGGAAAGACAAAATCAAACGTCATTTGATACATGCAAACATCATTTCTAATGAGAATCATTAAAGCAAATATTTTGCAACAAGAACAAGAGGTTAGGTCAGATTTCTGTCTTTTTCCCACGTGACGACCTTCCATCGGTCATCTCTCGACGAGTTCGGAGGTCTTGCCGTGACTCTGCGCATCGGCCTCGAGCACCTTTGCCATGGAGGTGGGGCGGCCTTTCGCCCCGGCACGGAAGAACGCGAAGGTTTCCGGGTCGATGCGCAGATGCACCGGGGTCTTGCGGGGTGCGGCGGTGTCCACGATCCGGGCACTGCACCAGAAAGCCTCGTCCGGCTCGATCTCGGTCGCATCGGCCTGGGGCGCTGTCGTCAGGCCCGCGGCCCCATCCACCTAATATTGTGCGAAGATCGGCTGGTATCCGTGTTTGCCACGATCTCCTTCTCAGGCCGGAGCATGATCAAAAGGGTCGGGGGTCGCTTTGCCAGCCGCGTTCACTTGGCCGGCGGCTCGGCTAAGACTGTTCCGTCCTCGATCCGGTTCAATCGCCGCCGTGGTCGTCGAGGCGGCGGTCGATCCGCGTGACCTCGCCGTCGAAAGATCCCAAGACACCCAGCCGGACGTCGACGCTGGTCAAGCGGCCCTCAACCCGCTGCAGGCGACCGCGTAAGTCGATCACATCGGCCTGCAGCCGGTCGAGCTTGGCATCCATGCGGCGCAGAAGCGCCAGGGTATGATCGGAATTTCGGGGACACCATACGAAATCAACCTGTTTGGCGCGGGGCCGGTGCCTGCCCCGGCTTGCCGGGGCGAAGTCGCCGGCCAAGGCGCGCTTCCATTCGCTCAGCATGTCTGTGTCGCCGAGTGACCGGCCGGTGCATGAGATATGGGGCCAGACCCCGTTTTCCTTCGATAGCGCCGCTACGACAGCCGCGAGTCCGGGTACCAGTCGTCGCGCAGAACGTTGTCGAGTGTCCAAGGACTCGCCTCCGGCAGGAGCCGTGCGGCCTCGGCCTCGTCGTACTCCTCCAGGGCCAGGATCGCGGCGCGGCGGGCGGATCGGTAGAGGCGGGGAAACTGCTGCTCCACGTCACGGCGAATGGTGGCCGACAGCTTGTTCTCCAGGACCGAGCGTGCCTCGACGACGGAGTGCTTCCAGCCGCGGCGCGGCTGCGCCGACGGCGAGCAGGCCAGCTTCAGGAAGTGCCCGAGGATCCGCTCCACCTGGCTGCGGCAGGTGTCGCGCTCCGACGTGCCCAAATCCTCGATCTCCTCGGCGACACGATCGAGGTCGAGCTCGACGTTGAGCCGCAGCTCCTTCAGGCGACGCAGTTCCTCTGCCTGGCGGCGCGTCCAGGCATAGAAGTCGGTCTCGTAGAGGACATCGGGATCAGCGGCCATCGCTTGCGGAGACTACTTCAACAGGCCCGCCCCTGCCAGTGCCCCAAGCGGCAACTTCCGCGCAACCACCTGCGCCTGGATCTCCGCCGCCCCCTCGAAGATATTGAGGATGCGAGCATCGCAGAACACACGGCTGATCTGGTACTACGTGGCATAGCCGTTGCGGCCGTGGATCGGGAGCGCGTTGTCGGCACAGGCCCAGGCGACGCCTGCACCAGGGATTCTGGCGCGGCCGGCCTTGAGGTCGCGATGGTCCGAAGGCTGGGCTTGCGCAGTCGCGATAGTTGTACTACGTTGTAGGATGCATGTGGAGCTTACGATGGCCGAACTCGCTAGCATCAGTTTGCGCGACGCCAACCAGCGGTTTTCCGAGCTTGTCCGGCAGGTCGAGGCGACGGGGCAAGGCTTCGTCGTCTTGCGGCATGGGAAGCCTGTGGCGCGTCTGTTGCCCGTCGAGGACCGGCCCGGCCGGCTGACGCCCGAGCAGCGCGCAGCGCTGGCGCGGCTGCTCTCGACCAGCGGGCCCGTGGGCATCCAGCGCTTCGATCGCGAGGAGGCTTACGCCGAGCGGCTGGAGCGAATCGGCGGTGGCGGCTGAGCGGTTCGGGCTCGACACCAATGTCCTGATCTACCTTCTCGACCGCCGCGAGGCGGTCCGGCAGGCGCGCGCTCGTGAGGTGGTCGAGCGCGCCACCCTCACCGGGCGCTGCATCCTGTCCGTTCAGAGCCTGGGCGAGTTCTTCGTTGTGGCGGTCAGGAAGGGATTGGCGACGCCGGCTGTGGCACAGCAGGCGGTGGACGATCTGACCGTCGCCTTCACGATCGCGTCGCCGATCGCCGCCGACGCCAAATCTGCCGTCGCTGCGGTAGTCGCAGGGCGGCTCGGCTACTGGGACGCCCTCCTGCTGGCGACGCTCGACCGTGCCGGCTGCACGACCGTGCTGAGCGAGGACATGGGCGACGGCGCCCGACATGGCGGCATCACCGTCCGCAACCCGTTCGCGGGCGAACGCATTCCGGATGAGATCGATGGGCTCCTGTCCTGAGCAGGTGGCAAGACTTTGCCGGCAGGACCCGAACCCGCTACTCGCTGAGCAACCGCCGCGCGATCACCTGCGCCTGGATCTCCGCCGCACCCTCGAAGATATTCAGGATGCGCGCGTCGCAGAGCACCCGACTGATCTGATACTCGGTGGCGTAGCCGTTGCCGCCGTGGATCTGCAGCGCGTTGTCGGCGACCGCCCAGGCGACGGCCGCACCGCTGAGCTTCGCCAACCCCGCCTCCAGATCGCAGCGCCGGTCCGCATCCTTCTCGCGCGCGGCATAGAGCGTGAGCTGGCGGGCGATCATGATCTCGGTCGCCATCCAGGCGAGCTTGCCGGAGACGCGCGGGAACGCGAACAGCGGCTTGCCGAACTGGACGCGGTCCTTGGCGTATTGCAGGCCCAGCTCGAGCGCGTCGACCGCCACGCCCACAGCCCGGGCCGCGGTCTGGATGCGCGCACTCTCGAAGGTCTCCATCAGCTGCTTGAAGCCCTGGCCCTGCACGCCGCCCAGGAGGTTGGCCTCGGGCACCTTGAAGCCGTCGAAGGAGAGCGTGTACTCCTTCATGCCGCGGTAGCCGAGCACGTGGATCTCGCCGCCGGTGAGGCCGTCGATCGGGAAGGCGTCCGCGTCCGTGCCGCGCGGCTTCTCGGCCAGCAGCATGGACAGGCCCTTGTAGCCCTTCTCGGCCGGGTTGGTGCGGACCAGGAGTGTCATCACGTCGGCGCGGGCGGCGTGGGTGATCCAGTTCTTGGCCCCGTTGACCTCCCAGGCCCCGTCCTTGAGCACCGCCCGGGTGGTCAGGGAGGCGAGGTCGGAGCCGATGTTGGGCTCGGTGAACACGGCGGTCGGCAGGATCTCGCCAGCGGCGAGCTTCGGCAGCCAGTAGGCCTTCTGCTCGTCGGTGCCGCCGAGACGGATCAGCTCGCCCGCGATCTCGGTCCGGGTGCCGAGCGAGCCCACGCCGATATAGCCGCGGCTGAGCTCCTCGGTGACGATGCACATCGCCTCCTTGCTCATGCCGAGGCCGCCCTGGTCCTCGGGGATGGTCAGGCCGAACACGCCGAGCTCGGCCAGATGCTCGATCACCGACAGCGGGATCAGCTCGTCGCGCTCGTGCCAGCCATGCGCGAAGGGCTTGACCTCCTCTTCCGCGAACTTCCTGAACTGGTCGCGGATCATGTCCAGGCTGTCGTCGGACAGGCCCGGATCGCCGAAGTCGCCGTCGTGGATCAGCAGGGCCAGGCGCAGCCGCAGCGCCGGCGTGGCGTCCTCGATCAGCCGCACCACGGGCCCGGTCAGGAACTGCTCGACGGCGGCGGGATGCAGGCCGAAATCGTAGGCGCGGACGATCTCGACCTGGTTCATCGGGATGCCGCCGGCGACGCGGGCCAGATACTCGGCGAAGGCGAGGCGCAGGATCAGCTCCTCGCGCTCGCCGAAGCGGCCGGCCTCGCGCAGCCGCCGGCCCCAGCCGTCCATCGCGCGCAGCGCCTCGACATAGACCTTGAGCCAAGCGAAGCCGTGCGCCGCCAGCTGCTCGGTCTCGAACAGCGCCGCGTCGACCTTGCCGCCGCGGCTCACCTTGAGCAGCACCTGCTCTTTGGCCGCCGCGAGGAACAGGTCGGCGGCCGCACAGGCGGCCTCGGTGTCGTCGAGCAGATCCGGCAGATCGGCCGCAATCTCGGCCAGCTTCGTCGCCATCATGGATTCCCGTCGGGCTTGCGCGCTTGGATGGAGGATGGGCCGACCGCGCGCGGTCAGTCCTCGGTGGCTTCCTCGAGGGTCCGCATGCCCGGCCGCTTGGCCTGGACCAGCACCGCCATGTTGCCGGGCTTGTGCTGGTTCTTCCACATCTTGAAATGGGCGCGCGGAATGTCGGACCAGGCGAAGACCTCGCTCATGCAAGGGTCGACCTGACGCTTGAGCACGAAGCGGTTGGCGCCGGAGGCCTGTTTCAGGTTGGCGAAGTGGCTGCCCTGCAGGCGCTTCTGCCGCATCCACATGTAGCGGGCGTCGACGGTGAGCTTGTAGCCCGTGGTGCCGGCGCAGATGACCACCATGCCGCCGCGCTTGCAGACCAGGGCCGAGACCGGGAAGGTCTGCGCCCCCGGGTGCTCGAACACCATGTCGACATCGTTGCCCTTGCCGGTGATGTCCCAGATCGCCTTGCCGAACTTGCGCGCCTCGCCCAGCCACTTGTTGTAGGCCTCGGTGTCCATGGGGTCGGGCATCTCCCCCCAGCACTTGAAGTCCTTGCGGTTGATGGCCCCCTTTGCCCCCAGCGACATGACGAAGTCGCGCTTGTCCTCCTCGGAGATCACCGCGATCGCGTTCGCACCCGAGGCCGCGATCAGCTGGATCGCCATCGAGCCGAGCCCGCCGGCACCGCCCCAGACCAGCACGTTGTCGCCGGGCTTCAGCGCATGCGGCGGATGGCCGAACAGCATGCGGAACGCCGTCGCCAGCACCAGCGTGTAGCAGCCGGCCTCCTCCCAGGTCAGGTGCCTGGGTCGCGGCATCAGCTGGCGCGACTGCACCTTGCAGAACTGCGCGAACGAGCCGTCCGTGGTCTCGTAGCCCCAGATCCGCTGGCTGGGCGAGTTCATCGGGTCGCCGCCGTTGCACTCCTCGTCGTCGCCGTCGTCCTGGTTGCAGTGGATGACGACCTCGTCACCGACCTTCCACCGCTTCACCTTGGCGCCCACGGCCCAGACGATGCCCGACGCGTCCGAGCCCGCGATATGGTAGGGCTGCTTGTGCACGTCCAAGGGCGACAGCGGGATGCCCAGCGCCGCCCAGACGCCGTTATAGTTGACGCCGGCGGCCATCACCATGACCAGGCACTCATCGTCGCCGATCGTGGCCGTCGGCACGATCTCCTGCTGCATGGCGGTCGTCGGGTCGCCGTGCCGGTCCTTGCGGATCGCCCAGGCATACATGTTGGCCGGGACGTGCCCGAGCGGCGGGATCTCGCCGATCTCGTAGAGGTCCTTGGTCACGGTGCGGTTCGCGTGCGGCTGCTTGAGCTCGATCACGTCGGCACTGGTGGGGGTCATGGCGATGCGCGGTCCTTGCTCGATGGAAGGGCGGGACTCGAGGAAGCGACTAACCTGCCGGCCGCCGCCGGCCACGAGGGTGAGCGCCGGCTCCGGCTGGACGGTCACGCCGAGACGGCCGTCGCCGAGCGCCGCCTCGACGAAAAAATCCGCAGGTCCGAGCTCGACGCCTTCGCGCCGGGCGATCGACAGCAGTTCTTCCTGCCGTTTGGTGGGGATGGCGCCGCGACGGACCCAGCCGCTGACGGCGGTCTGCCAGATGCCCAGCAACTCGGCGACGCGCTGCTGCGAGCCGAACTTGCGGATGACGTTCTCGACCGTGTTCCTGCTCATGGGGTAGCGGAGCCCTCGCTGCGATGCGCGGACACCTGACACTTTACGTGTTGGCCGTCAACACCCAAACACCTTTTGACGCAGCTGCAGCATAAGTGTTGGCAGTTTCGCCGTCTGCTGTTACTGCTCGACAAAACCAAGCAACCTGCGACAATCCGTACATTCGGCCCGCCGGCTGTACGGCCGCTGATAGAAGTGTTGGCACCTCGTTTGGTGCAGCGCGAAAGAGGTGTTGACGATGCCGCACAGCCGCCCAGCCGTCAAGCGCGACCAGCCCTGGCTGTTCCGCACCTATGCCGGCCACAGCTCGGCCAGGGCCAGCAACGAGCTCTACAGGACCAACCTCGCGCGCGGCCAGACCGGCCTCTCGGTCGCCTTCGACCTGCCGACCCAGACCGGCTACGACAGCGACCACCCGCTGGCCGGCGGCGAGGTCGGCAAGGTGGGCGTGCCGATCACCTCGATCAGCGACATGGCGACCCTGTTCGACGGCATCCCGCTCGAGCAGATGAACACCTCGATGACCATCAACGCGACGGCCCCCTGGCTGCTGTCGCTCTACATCGCCGTGGCGCAGCAGCAGGGTGCCGACATCGCCAGGCTGCAGGGCACCGTCCAGAACGACATCATCAAGGAATATTTGAGCCGCGGGACCTACATCTACCCGCCCAAGCCGTCGATGCGGCTGATCACCGACGTGATCGCCTACACCTACCGCGAGCTGCCGAAGTGGAACCCCACCAACGTCTGCAGCTACCACCTGCAGGAGGCGGGCGCCACGCCGGTGCAGGAGCTGGCCTACGCGCTGGCGACCGCGGTGGCGGTGCTGGACGCGATCCGCGCCGGCGGCCAGGTCTCCGAGGCGGATTTCCCCAAGGCGGTGAGCCGGATCAGCTTCTTCGTCAATGCCGGCATCCGCTTCGTCACCGAGCTGTGCAAGATGCGCGCCTTCGTCGAGCTCTGGGACGAGATCTGCCGCACCCGCTACGGCATCACCGACGAGCGGGCGCGCCTGTTCCGCTACGGCGTCCAGGTCAACTCGCTGGGCCTGACCGAGCAGCAGCCGGAGAACAACGTCTACCGCATCCTGCTCGAGATGCTGGCGGTCACGCTATCCAAGAACGCCCGCGCCCGTGCGGTCCAGCTGCCGGCCTGGAACGAGGCCCTGGGCCTGCCGCGCCCGTGGGACCAGCAATGGTCCTTGCGCATGCAGCAGATCCTGGCGCTGGAGACCGACCTGCTGGAGTTCCCCGACCTGTTCGACGGCTCCAAGGCCGTGGCCGACAAGGTAGCCGAGCTCAAGGACGAGGCGCGCACCGAGCTGGAGCGCATCGACGCCATGGGCGGTGCGCTCGCCGCGGTCGAGACCGGCTACATGAAGAGCCGCCTGGTCGAGAGTGCGGCCGTCCGCATCGGCGCCATCGCCGCGGGCACGCTGAAAGTCGTGGGCGTCAACAGCTACACCGAGAGCGCCCCCTCCCCGCTGACCACGGGCGAGGACGGCGGCTTTCTGGCCGTCGACCCACGTGCCGAGGCTGAGCAGATCGAGCGCCTGCAGGCCCACCGCGCGTCCCGCGACGCCAAGGCCGTGGCGACCGCGCTGGCCGAGCTGAAAGCCGCCGCCCAGGAG
>JBATRI010000149.1:0-2651 GCA_049292515.1 Geminicoccaceae bacterium | reverse complement strand
GCGCCAGCAGCGCCAGCAGCGACAGGGCGGGCACCAGCACCCGCCGCAGCCGAGCGCCGGCCCGGACGCGGCTGGACGAGGTGCCTTCGTGCGTGGAGACGGCGATGCTGCGCGCCACGAGCCTCAGTAGCTCACATTCGGCCAGAAGGTGCCTGGTGCGAGCTCCTTGCCCGGGCCGACCAGCTTCGGCCCGCCGAGCTCGGCCAGAACGAGGAAGAGCCTGGCGGCCTCGGCCTGCTGCTGCTCGCCCCAATGCTCGACGATGCCTTCGCGGTAGCGGCGCATGAACGCGTCGAGCTCGGCGGCGCTCTCGGCCCGGGTCACCGGCAGCAGGCGCTGCCATTCGGCGTCGCTGGTCAGCATCAGGGACTTGGCCGCGCGCGATGCACGGGAGAAGGCCAGCACCAGATCGGCGTGCGCGTCGGCCCAGCCTTCCGAGAAGACATAGCCCAGCTGCGGCACGCTGGCCGGAATCCCCAGGGCCTCCTGCACCGCATCGAGACCGATCAGCCGTCGGTAGCCTTGCCCCTCGAGCCTGGCGCCGAAGTGCCAGTAGTTGAGCGCGGCGTCGAGCTCGCCACTCTTGAGCTTCTCGGTCAGCAGCGGCGGGGCGCCGTAGACGGGCTCGGCATCGCGCGCGAGGTCCATGCCGGCGTTCTGCCTGGCATAGGCCTGCAGCATCAGCCAGCCCTTGTCGAGCGGCCCGCCGGCGACGCCGATCTTCTTGCCCTTGAGATCCTGGACGCTGGTGAAGGGGCTGTCCGGCCCGACCATCACCGCACCTACGCTGCTGGAATAGGGGATGAAGGTCAGATCACCGCCCTCGGCGCGCTGCCGGGTCACGAACAGCCAATCCTCGACGATGGCATCGACCGCGCCGCCCATCAGCGCGACGTCGGCGGCGTCGTTGCTGCCATAGGGCTGCACGTCGAGCGTGAAGCCCTCCTTGCGGTCGAGCCCGTTGGCCTTGATGACGTCGAGCTCCCAGTTGACGGTGCCGAACTTCAGCACGCCGACCCGCATCGTGCCCAGGTCGGCTGCGTGCGCGGTGGCGGCAACCAGCGCCATGCCGAGCACGACCAGCGCCCTACGCGATGCGCGCCACATGGTAGCCTCCCACAAATTTGTTGCCGGCACTGCCGGGGACATCGGTCCGTTGGTGCTAATGCCAATGCCACCCGGTCGCAAGCCGACAAAGGTCGGGATGCCGCGTGCGCGGACGTGCCATGCAAACGGCACGGCCCCGGCGGAATCATCGGCCTCGACGGCGGGCCGCACGGCCTATTCGGCGGGACCGATCCGGCATGCCGCGGGCGGTGGGCCGACGGTGACCGCGTCGTAGCCCTGCTCGCTGAATTGGATCAGGCAGAAGCCGTGCCCGAACGGGTCGGCGAGCAGGGCGATGCGGCCCCAGGCATGCGTGGTGAGCGCGGCTTCCAGGACGGCGCCGGCGTCGAGCGCGCGTTCCAGGGTCAGCTCGATGTCCGGCACGACGAAGTCGAGATGCACCGGCGTCCAGTGGCGGCGATAGTCGCGCGGCTGCCGCGTCGACCCGACGGCCGGGCTGCCGGCCGGCTTGACCAGCAAATAGAGGCGCGACGAGGCGCCCAGCAGCTCGACCCCGTCGGCGCCGAAACTGCGTCCGGCAGTGAGCCCGAACGTCGTCGTGTAGAAGTTGGCGGCGCGCTCGAGGTCGTCGACGTCCACGTTCACCAACAGCTCGACGGTCATGCCCAGCCCCTCGCTCCAAGTCTATGGTGCCGCGTAGTCTAGCCTGCCGGCCCATCTGGTGGTCCAGAATGAAGGCATAGGTTGCAGATTTGCCGGGCTGCCGGCAATTGGGGCTGCAGCTATGCTGGTCTCCATCAACTGGGAACCGATGGCCAATGCTTCACAGCCCTTCCGTGCCGCCGCCGAGTCCGACCGACCATGTCCGCATGCAGAGCGTGCAGACGCTGGCCGACGACTGGTACGTGCTGCGTAAATATCGCTTCGCCTACCGTCGCCGCGACGGTGCCTGGCAGGAGCTCAGCCGCGAGGCCTATGACCGTGGCAACGGTGCCGTCATCCTGCTCTACGACCGCGCCCGGCAGAGCGTCATCCTGACCCGCCAGTTCCGGCTGCCGGCCTTCGTCAACGGCCACGCCGACGGGATGCTGCTCGAGGCGCCGGCGGGCCTGCTCGACGCGGAGGCGCCGGCCGACGCGATCCGCCGCGAGGTCGAGGAGGAGACGGGCTTTCGGGTGAGCCGGGTCGAGGAGCTGTTCAGCGCCTTCATGAGCCCGGGCTCGGTGACCGAGCGGCTGCATTTCTTCGCGGCCGAGGTCGACCCCTCGCAGCGGATCGCGGCCGGCGGCGGCTCGGCCGCGGAGGGCGAGGATATCGAGATCGTGGAGCTGCCGTTCTGGGCGGCACTGGCGGCGATCGAGAGCGGCGGCATCGTCGACGGCAAGACCATCATGCTGCTCTACCACGCCCGCGTACGCGGCCTCCTCGAAGCCTGAGCCCAGTGGCCGCGGCGGGCCTGGACTGGGACCATGTGCGGGTGTTTCTCGCCGTGGCCCAGGCCGGCGGCCAGGGGCGGGCGGCCGCCACGCTGCAGCTCAGCGAGGCCACCATCGGCCGGCATCTCGCGGCCTTGGAGGCGGCCC
>JBATRI010000148.1:0-4794 GCA_049292515.1 Geminicoccaceae bacterium | reverse complement strand
GGCAAGGCCCTGTTCGGCCCGCTGCGCCTGGCGCTGACCGGCCGCGAGCATGGACCGGAGCTGAAACATCTGCTACCGCTCCTCGGCCGCGAGCGGGCCCTGGCCCGGCTGCGCGGCGAGACGGCGTAAGCCGCGGGCCGGACATCCAGACAAGATCGAGGACGAGCGTGCAGCTCCGAGTGCACAATACCCTGACGCGCACGAAGGAGGTCTTCGAGCCACAAGATCCCGAGCGGGTGCGGATGTATGTCTGCGGACCCACGGTCTATCAGCGGATCCATGTCGGCAATGCGCGCGCGTTCGTCGTCTTCGATGTGCTCTACCGGCTGCTGCGGCATCTCTACGGCGAGGACCACGTCGTCTATGTCCGCAACATCACCGACATCGACGACAAGATCATCGAGCAGGCGCGCCAGAACGGCGAGAGCATCCGCGCGCTGACCGACCGCACCACGGCCGACTTCCAGGCCGACCTCGCCGCACTGGGCTGCCTGCCGCCGACCCACGAGCCGCGTGCCACCGAGCATGTCGGCGGCATGATCGCCATGATCGCGACCTTGATTGAGCGCGGCCATGCCTATGCCGCCGACGGGCACGTGCTGTTCAGCGTGCCGTCGATGCCGGCCTATGGTCGCCTGTCGGGGCGCAACCGCGACGAGCAGATCGCCGGGGCGCGGGTCGACGTGGCACCCTACAAGCGCGACCCGGCCGATTTCGTGTTGTGGAAGCCATCGCTCGGCGACCAGCCCGGCTGGGACAGCCCGTGGGGCCATGGCCGCCCGGGCTGGCACATCGAGTGCTCGGCCATGAGCGAGGAGTTCTTGGGTCCGCTGCCGTTCGACCTGCATGCCGGCGGCCTGGATCTGATCTTCCCGCACCACGAAAACGAGATCGCGCAGAGCTGCTGCGCCCATGGCACCGACACTATGGCGCGGTACTGGATGCACAACGGCTTTCTCGACATGCGCGGCGAGAAGATGTCGAAGAGTTTGGGGAATGTGGTGCGGGTGCCGGAGGCGTTGGAGACGGCGCCGGGTGAGGCTGTACGTCTCGCGTTACTGACCGCACATTATAGGCAACCTTCGGATTTCAGTAGCGATGCCTCAGCTGATGCAAAACTGTCCTTGGACAGATTTTATAGTGCTCTAAATCGCACCGTACCGGACCTGAATGCAGCTCCATCAACTCAGCTTATTGAAGCTCTAGCCGATGACCTAAATACTCCATTGGCTATGTCGCTGCTATATGATCAATTGAATCGGCTGAATATTTTAGTATCTGGTAATCGAACCACCGAAGCATCGACGTTAGCCGGGGAGCTTGTAGCGTCGGCTAATCTGTTGGGCATTCTGGAACAGCCGGCCAATGCGTTTCTCAAGGCCGCAAGTTCGATGGAAGAGGGAGAAAAAGACTGGATAGTCAAGTTGCTAGCGGAACGTCAATTGGCTCGTAAGGAACGGAATTTTAAACGGGCTGATGAGATTCGTAACGAACTCGGAGAAGCAAAGGTCATCCTCGAAGACCGTCCCGACGGCACCACCGATTGGCGCCGCGCATGACCGGTGAGCGCATCTGGCTCTACGACACCACATTGCGCGACGGGGCGCAGACGCAGGGTGTCGACTTCTCGGTCCAGGACAAGCTGCAGATCGCGCGCGATCTCGATCTGCTGGGGATCGACTATGTCGAAGGTGGCTGGCCCGGGGCCAACCCGACCGACGATGCATTCTTCGCCAGTCCGCCGGCGCTGAGCCGGTCACGGCTGTGTGCGTTCGGGATGACGCGGCGGTCGGGCAGGAGTGCGGCCAACGATCCCGGGCTGGTCGGGCTGTTCCAGGCGAACACGCCGGTGATCACGCTGGTCGGCAAGAGCTCGGCGCGGCAGGCGGAAGGGGCGTTGGGGGTCAGTCGGGGTGAGAACCTGACCATGATCGCGGATTCGATCCGCGAGGCGCGCAAGCACGCGGACGAGGTGATGTTCGACGCCGAGCATTGCTTCGACGGCTTCAAGGAGGACGGCGAGTACACGTTGGGCTGCCTCGAGGCGGCCTATGCGGCCGGGGCGCGCTGGATCGTCCTGTGTGACACCAATGGCGGGACGCTGCCGCACGAGGTCGAGGCGATCGTGAGCCGGGTGCTGCGCTCGATCCCGGGCGAGCATGTCGGCATCCACACCCACAACGACACCGAGAACGCGGTCGCCAACAGCTTGGCCGCGATCCAGGTCGGGGCGCGGCAGGTGCAGGGGACACTGAACGGCCTGGGCGAGCGCTGCGGCAACGCCAACCTGGTCAGCCTGATCCCGACCTTGAAGCTGAAGCTGGGCTACGAGGTGGGCGTCGGCGACGACGGCATGCGCCATCTGACCCAGCTGTCGCGCACGTTCGACGAGCGGCTGAACCGCACGCCCAACCGGCACTCCGCCTATGTCGGCGCCTCGGCCTTCGCGCATAAAGCCGGCCTGCACGCCTCGGCGGTGGCGAAAAGCCCGCAGTTCTACGAGCACATCGACCCGGCGCTGGTCGGCAACACCCGCGACGTGCTGGTCTCCGACCAGGCCGGCCGCGCCAACCTGCTGTTCCGCTTCGCCGAGATGGGGCTCGACGTCGACCCCGACCCCGAGCAGACGGCCACACTCCTGACCGCCATCAAGGCGCGCGAGGCCAGGGGCTGGGTCTATGACGGTGCTACCGCCAGCTTCGAGGTGCTGGTCCGGCGCACGCTGGGGCAGGTGCCGGACTATTTCGACCTGGTGAGCTTCCGCGTCATCGACGAGCGTCGCTACAACGCCATGGGCGAGCTGGTGACCACCTCGGAGGCCACGATCAAGGTCGCGGTGGGCGGCAGGAACTACTACACGGTGGCCGAGGGCAACGGCCCGGTGAACGCGCTCGACCATGCGCTCCGCCAGGCCCTGGCCGAGATCTATCCGGGCCTGCAGCAGATGCAGCTGATCGACTACAAGGTGCGCATCCTCGCACCCGAGCAGGGCACCGCGGCGGTGACCCGGGTCATCATCGAGAGCGGCGACGGCCGGGGCCGCGTCTGGCAGACGGTGGGCGTGTCGGCCAACATCATCGACGCCTCCTACGAGGCGCTGCACGACGCCATCACCTATCTCCTGTTCATCGACGGGGCGCGAGCACCCGCCGCATGAGTGCCGGACCTGCGCGCGGCGGCATCGAGGCGCTGCCCACGGCCCCGGCCGTGATCCTGTGCCGGACGCAGATGGGCGAGAACATCGGCACGGCGGCGCGGGCCATGCTCAATTTCGGCCTGACCGAGCTGCGCCTGGTGGCGCCGTCCTGCGGCTGGCCCAACGCCAAGGCGGTGGTGGCGGCCTCGGGTGCGGTCGAGGTGCTGAACCGGCTGGTGGTCTACCGCGACCTCGCCGCCGCCACGGCCGACCTGCACCACACGCTGGCCACCACCGCCCGGCCGCGCGAGATGAACAAGCCGGTGCAGAGCGGCGAGGCGGCGGCCGCCAACGCGCAGGCGCTGATCGCGCAGGGGCGGCGGGTCGGCATCGTGTTCGGGCCGGAGCGCACCGGCCTCACCAACGACGAGCTGCTGCTGGCCGACACGCTGGTGTCGTTCCCGGTCAACCCGGCCTTCGCCTCGCTGAACGTGGCCCAGGCGGTGCTGCTGTTCGGCTATGGCTGGTACCGGCTGGCTGCCCTGGAAACCGCAGCTCCAACGCCCAGTGCCGCGGGCGTGCCGGCGACCAAGGCCGCCGTCGGCGGCCTGGTCGACCATCTGGTGCGCGAGCTCGACGCGGTCGGCTACTTCCGCGCCGAGGAGCGGCGGGCGAGCCTGATCCGGACGATCACGGTGATGCTCGAGCGCCGGCAATGGACCGAGTCCGAGGCCCATCTGATGCGCGGCATCATCAAGGATCTGGTGGGCGGCCGGCGGGCGCGGCAGAAATCCTCCGACGGCGGCTGAGGCGGACAAGGAAAGAGGCATCCATGCGAGCGGTGGCGGTGATCGTCGGCATCGGGCTGCTGGGAATCTCAACCACAGGCTGTATACCGCGGCCGGATATGACCCTTGCGCCTGAAACGGCGGTCGCCGTCTGCGAGGCGCCGACGGTGCTGGCACTGCGCGCCAAGGACGATCGGTTCCAGTCGCTGACCCTGGACCCCGCGGCCACGACCCGGATCGAGCCGCGGCCGATCCAGGTCGGCAGCCAGCCACTGGCGATGGTGGTGGCCGGGCACGGCACGGCCATGCTGGGCACCGGCAAGAGCGATCTGGATTATCTCTGCCTGATCGCACCGTCCGGCGAGGCCGTCTTCGTCGACGTGCAGACCCTGAGCGGGACCACGATCATGGCCGAATGCGCCGGCAGCAAGGCGGGCGGCTCGCCGCGCCGGGCCTGCCTGGAGGATCTGCTGCGACAAGCCGAGAGTGGGCTCGCCACCGCCGAGGCCGGCGCCATCAAGCGTGCACGGCAGGGCCGTTCAAGGGCGGCGCGGGCCGAGGTCGAGCAGCCGGTGGTGACCAGCATCGGCGCCTGGCGGGTCTACCGCGACGCCGAGTGTGCCCGCCAGCGCGACGCCGACCCGCAGCTTTCGATCGAGCTCTACGAGGCCTGCCGCGTCGGCATGACCCGGCAGCGGGTGCGCGAGCTGGGGGGTTGAGAACTCGTTTTGGTGCCTTGCGTATCAACCGCGAAGCGGCAAGATGGCCCAGCACGAACAAGAAGCGGGGAAAGCACCATGCGCGAGGTCGGTCACGATCGGCGATCCTTCATCAGCGGCGGCGGGGCCGGCCTGGCCGGCGGCCTGGCGG
>JBATRI010000147.1:0-4506 GCA_049292515.1 Geminicoccaceae bacterium | reverse complement strand
CCGCTGGAGAGGATCCACGCCCGCCGCCCGCCATGGTCGAAGGCCAGGATCGCGTCGTAGAAGCCGGCGGCGAGGTCCGGGAAGGCGAGGTCGTCGACCGCCGGGTGCGGCAGCCGCTCCAGATGGTGCGCCAGATCATAGCCCAGATAGCCCACGACCCCGGTCTGGAACGGCACTGGCAGGGCCGGATCGTGCGCCAGCGCGTAGTGGGCCAGGGCGCGCTGCAGCACCGCGAACGGGTCGCCGGTGAAGCTGCGCTCGCCCAAGGTCAGCCGCCCGTCCTTGCTGATCAGCCGCAGGAACGGGTCGGCTGCGACGTAGCTCCAGCGGCCGAGCCTCGCGTCGGCCCTGGCGCTGTCCAGGAACACGGGCCAGGGCAGGCCGCGCACGGCCTCGAACGCGGCCACGGGCTCGAGCCAGGCTATCTCACGGGTAAGCACGGTCGTGGCCAAGGGCGGCGCTCGAACGGTGATGGGAAGGGGAGAGGTAGCACGACGCGACGCGTGGCGCAGCGGTGAGGCTGGCGCCGCCGGGGTGCGGCCTGCGTCCGTTGCTCCACGCTGCGCGAGGAGTGCGGAGCCTACAGCTTGAGGACGATCCGTCCGTCGATCCTGTTGTCACGCATCCGTGCGAAGATGCTGTTGATATTTTCCAAGGGCTCGGTCGAGTAGTGCACCTTGACCTTGCCATCGCCTGCGAACTGCAGGCACTCAGCGAGATCCATTCGGGTGCCGACGATCGAGCCGCGGATGGTCTTGCGCGTCAGCACGGTGTCGAAGATGTCGAGCTCGAAGGTGCCGGGCGGCAGGCCGACCAGCGCCATCGTGCCGCGCTTGCCGAGCATGCCGAGCGCCTGGCTGAAGGCTTTCGGTGAGACGGCCGTCACCAGTACGCCCTCGGCGCCGCCGCACAGCTTGCGAACCTCCGCTACGGGGTCCGTCGCCCGCGCGTTGACCGTGGCGTCGGCGCCCATCGCGCGGGCGAGCGCCAGCTTTTCGTCCGCGATGTCGACGGCGATCACCTTGCGGCCCATGGCCTTGGCATACTGCACGGCGACGTGACCGAGGCCGCCGATTCCGGAGATCACCACGGTGTCGCCGGGCTTGGTGTCCGTCTCCTTCAGGCCCTTGTAGACGGTGACGCCGGCACAGAGGATGGGTGCTGCCATGTCGAACTCGAGGCCGTCCGGCAGGTGGCCGACATAGTTGGGGTCCGCCAGCACGTATTCGGCGAAGCCGCCGTTCACCGCATAGCCGGTGTTCTTCTGGGCGTCGCACAGGGTCTCCCAGCCCGACAGGCAATATTTGCAGTGGCCGCAGGCGGTGTGCAGCCAGGGTACCCCGACCCGGTCGCCTTCCCGCACCGCTGTGACGCCGGCGCCGAGGGCGGCGACCGTGCCCACCCCCTCATGGCCCGGGATGAACGGCGGCGAGGGCTTCACCGGCCAGTCGCCGTCCGCGGCATGCAGATCGGTGTGGCACACGCCCGACGCCGCGATCTTGACCAGGATCTGGCCCGGGCCCGGCGCGGGCACCGGCACCGCCTCGATCACCAGCGGCTGCTTGAACTCGTGCACCACCGCCGCCTTCATGGTCTGCGTCATTCGAACCTCCCTTGGCTCATGCTCGCGGTACGTGACTACGTGCCGACGCGCCGGCTGCCACTCACGTTCCTGCCGACGACTTCCCGGATGATCGTCAAGGTTTCCCTGGCCGCTTCCTTGGGGGGCAGGGCGGTGTCGGCGATGCTGCTCACGAGCTTCGTCATGTCGTGATCGACCGCCTTCTCCGCCCAGACCTTGCCTTTCGCCACCGTGATGTAGACCGAATAGGCGTGGTGCATGGTGCCCGGCCGCTCGCCGATGACGTGGAGGATGCCTCTGAAGCTGTTGGGATCCGCCCCTGCGAACAGCGTCTCACCAATCCGATACCCTACCCGCACCCTGCCGCTGGTGACCAGGATGTTGGTCTCGCTCATCGGCACGTCGGCGTCGGCGAGCAGGCGCCGCATTTCCTCCAGGTACGGTGCCAGGTGCCCCTGGTCCATGATCGCCTTGGCGTTCAGGCCGTCGGAGATGACGATCTGGCCTTTGGGCGGGTTGCCGCCCCACGATGCCCGCAACGCTTCCAGCGCCAGCTGTGAATCCGGGCTCAACGTCTCGCCGGTGCCCGGATGGGCGATGTAGTCGTTGCGGTCGCCGGACAGGGTGCGCAGCGGCAGGACATTAGGGATCGAAGCGGCGAACTCGGGGGTCAGCTCGGCCCAAAGGGAGACTTTCGCATCGGCGTAGAGCTCGTTGACCTTGGCCGCGAGCTGCGGGTTGAGATCCCAGATCTGCTCGCCGTGACCGGTCGCGAGGTCGACGCCGCGCGCTTCGACCTCCTGCATCTTCGCCCGGCCTTCCGTGTAGATGGCGTCTTTTGGCCTGCGGTCGTTCTTGGCCAGCCGGTACTGGTAATAGACCCAGAGTGGGTCGCCGAAATGCTCGGTATACTTGCCGCTCTGATCGACGATTCCGATTCGCTGGTAGAACGACCACATCGCATCGTCGACCTTGTAGCCGAACCGTTCCCGCAGGCGGACATGGTCCTGGAACGAGGTCGAGAGATAGCCCAGCATCGGATCGTTCTTGGTCGGCAACGCGATCAGGTAGACCGGGTTGGCGGGCATGATCTGCTCCTGGCACCAGTCCAGGTCTTCCAGGCTCACGCTCATGTGCAGCGTCGAGCAGACGTCCAGGCCGATGGGCAGGCCGTGCAGCTTGCCCATGACGATGTCCTCCAGGCAGCACCGCACCAGCTGCTGGCGGTCCTTGAACACCTCCGGTCCGATGAAGCCGGCGACATCGTTGACATGGAGCCAGGCGCCCGTGGGCTGGACCTGCGCGAGCTCGGCGGCAACGGCCCGGCTGAAGCCGTACTTGCGCGACTCGAGCACCATCATGTCGACGCCGTTGGCGGCGCCATTGGTGAATTCCGAGCCCTGGCCGGTCTCGAAGTAGAGCCCGTAGCGTTCGCCCTGCTTGGACTGGGCGTACTTCATGATCTTGGGAATCGTGACGTCGAAGATCTTGTTGCAGTCGTCGGTGCCGGCGAGACTCTGGAACATCGTGGCGACCTCGCCCGGGTAGCGCTCGGCCACCTCGGCCTGGACGTCGATGTGCGAGAGCACGCACCAGGGAATCGTGTCCTGCAGGCCGAACGTGTCGACCAGGTCCTTCAGGGCGTTCTCCACCGCGGCGACGCTTGCGACCGTGCTGTCCACCGGGTTGGTGCCGATGACGATGTCGCCGGTGGCGTAGGCGAAGGCGTCGAAGACCTGCCAAACCACGTCGTCGGGATGGTCCGTCGGCGAGTTGGGCTGGATGCGCGCGCCCATGTAGCCCTTCGCCCCCATCCGGGTGCCCGGGACCACGTTGAAGATCTTCTGGCCCAGGGCGATCAGTTCCTGATTGTCCATCAGCTTCGGGACACAGCCGATCGTGTCGCTGCACAGCCCATACATCATGCCTTTGATGTCCGGCTCGGAGGCGGTCAGGAGAAACCCCTTGAGCTGACCCATGGTCCAGTCCTGGACGCGGGCGTACTGGGCTTGGTCCGTGGTCTGCCAGATTAGGTGCTGCAGCTCGTCCACGAGCAGGGGGTGCTCGTGCAGATCCCTGATCCGCGTGTTGGCGAGCAGGACCCGGGCGTTCGCACGCGTCGAGTCGTCCGCGGCGGCTACCCCGATCGCCTGATCCCCCTCCTTGAAGTCGTTGGCGGCGCCGAGCAGCTGTCGATAGAGCGTCTGGTCGAAGCCGCCCTTGACCCTGCCGATATACGCGAAGACATCCTCGTCCGGCGCGACCTCCGGCACCGCGATGGTACCTCCGCCAGACGCTGCCCTGGCCGCCATCCGGTAGCCCGCAAGCGCGGCGCTGGCCGTCCCCATCATGACGAGGAACCGCCGCCTGGACATCTCCTGGCCTCCCGACAGTCGATTCCGGGTAAGGGACCTGCCGGTTCGCTGCATCATTAGGCGGTACCGTGCACTCCACCTTGATAGCGGTCAACCGCACGCATCGGTCAAGGAGGTCAGAACCCGTTCCAATTGTCACGCGGTATTTGTCCGCTCAAAGCCTCCGGCGCAGCAAGGGCGCCGATCCCGCCTAATCCAGGCCGGGCCCGTCCGCGAGGGATGCAGGTGGACCAGCCCCAGCCGGCAGAGGTCGGCGCCGGTCACCGAGCCTTTTGCTGAGCGTTCTCCGCAGCCGGCAGGCACCAGCGCCCGCTGCAGCACCGGGGTGGTCGGGCGTCGAGGACAGCCCGGAAGGGACGGTGCCTTACGCGGCGATGGACCGGCGCTGCCGCTCCATCGCCTGCAGGGCGCGGCGCTGGTGGCGGTTCAGGCGGGGGCCATCCTCGGGTTCAAACGTGCGCGCGGACGGCGACGCGGCGATACGGCGCTGCTGCAGCTCGCCGAGATCGCGCATCGCGGCGGCGAACTTGCACTCGATCCGTGCCCGGT
>JBATRI010000146.1:0-4231 GCA_049292515.1 Geminicoccaceae bacterium | reverse complement strand
ACTGGGAGCAGGGCAAGCGCGCGCCCGCCGGGCCGGCACGGGCGTTGCTGAGGGTGCTCGATCGGGCGCCGGAGGCGGCCCTGGCGGCGCTGGAGTGAACGGTGGACCGGGAGCAACATGTGTGATGGACCGCTGATAGACTAACGGGCGTTAATTTGACTTGGTGCATTAAACCGCCCTGGTCAGGAGATGTGGTCCGGCGAGCGGCTTGTGGGTCTGTGTCAGGTGCGCGGGGGGCTCAGCCTGTTGTATGCTGCGAGCAGCACAGATGGTGAGAGGCCATGGTCCGCACGCAGCTCTATCTCACGGACGGGCAGAACGAGCGCTTGAAACGGCTGGTGCACATTAGTGGGCGCTCGCAGAGTGATCTGGTCCGCGAGGCGATAGACCGGATGCTGGCCGCGGTCGAAGGTGCCGACTGGAAGGAGCGGTTGCGGGGCGCGCGCGGCACGTGGCAGGGTCGCGACGACCTCGACGATACCATGGCCGAAGCCCGGCGCAGCTTAGCTCGCAACCTGTCCGATGCGTGAGCGCGCCATTTTCCCGTTGAGTAGAGTGATACGACGAACAGCGGAGAGATTAATGGGCGGTAATTTGACTTGGTAAAGTGAACGCCAACTAAGCGCGGGCCTTACAAGAAGTGGGTGGTTTGATCGTTATGGTACCGGAGCGGCCGCGGGCTTCGCGTCAAGAACGATGGCATCGACGATCTTACCCCTTAGTCTCCTAACTCGTAGCTTCAAGCGGACGGGCGTCTTGCCCCACTCGCCTGCCTGGATAACGCGGTAGTGATCTTCTGCAACCAACCTATCAAACAGGGCCGCGAAAAACTCTTCGCCCGTCCCGATGTCTTCCAGGCGCACACGGAATCCATCCTTGAAGGTCGGGTCGACGAGCGTAACGTCGAACACTCCTTCTATCTCCTCCTCCCGCGAGGATTGCCGAGCTGTCTTGGTCAGCTCGTTGGCGACGTCCGCATCAAGCTCTATGCCCTGAAGTTCCCCGCCGCCGTTGCCAGCAATACCTTTGATAAGGGCCTGCCTCCCTTCGTCAGCGAGTTCGTCAACGTCCTTTAGGACGGGAGCCACCTCCTTGGCTCGCATCAGCAGGCCCATGCGGCGAGTCTCTTGTTCGCCCATGAAGCTCATGTGCGATAGAAACGCTCGCCTATCCTCGGAGGTAATTTCTTCCTTCCGTTTATCAACTTTAGATTGTATATGGGCTCGCCACACGCTGGCGCCCGCAAAAATCAGCGGAATGGCTATAATGCACAGCGCGATCAGTTCCGGACTCATTTTCGCAACCACCTCTCCTCCTAATCTAGAGATTATCTCTGTCATGTCAATATCATATAATGACGAACCGTCAGAAACAACAACGTCGAATTCTAAAAGCTTACGCTCATGTTCTGAAAGAGACCGCAAATCAATTGTCTGCTCTTCTATTATCTTCTGTGAGCGATAAATGGATTCTTGCAGTTCTATGAAGGCCTGCATCATCGATGGCGTAATAGAACTTTTCTTTTCTGTATTGGGAAGTTTTATGTTTATGTGTGGCCATCCATGAAATCTGATATCCTGTGCTGACGCGCCGGCTTCGTATCGCGACAACGCACTGGAAAGTGCGTCGAAAGCTTCTTCTTCATTGCTAACAAAAATAACATCATTATCGTCCTGCATTACCATCACTCTCCGCTTGTCAGGATCGTAAACAACTTCGACCGCTTGTTACAGTGCAGTCGTCGACTCTGCCTGCGAAGACTGATAGTAGGAACTTAATCCTGCTCAATATTGACGCTGATGGATTAGCCACTGGCCTTCCACCGTGACGGCATCGCCAATCTATGCCTATGCTGCTTTCTTGGCCCCGAACACATCCAACTTCCCGTACCTTTCCGCCAACAGGTAGTAGAACGTCAGCCGCGACTTCGTCCTGTCCGCCTTCATGGCGGTGCAGGTGGCCTCGACCGCGGCGTCGAGGTCGTCGCCGGTGAGGCCCAGCTTCTTCTTCAGGAAGTTGTTGCGCACGCGCTCGCGCTCGGCGGGGTCGGAGCAGGCGACGTAGCGGGTGTCGGACTTGCTCAGCACCAGGCGGTAGGTCTTCAGCAGGCCGGCCACCGCGGCCTCGTTCACGGGCTGCACCGCGTACTTCTTCACGTCCGCCACATGGTCCTGCACGATCTTTTGCCTCCGCTATGTTTTTCTGCCCCGGCGGGTTGGCCAGCGCATCGCCGGCAGGCCCGCGCTATCGATTGTGGGGACGAATCAACCGCAGGTCAATGACGGCCCCACTGAACGCTTAGCGCGAAAATCCACTGGCCAGGATAAACCAATGGATGTAACTTTCGGCATCTCATGGCAACTTCAGACGCGGGAGCAGCTTGGCGTGACCGAGGAACAGCATCGACACAGCGCCCTCGTGGTGGTCGCCTGGGGCATGGCCGCCCTGGTGGGCGTGCCGCTGGCGGCGTTGACCCTGATCATCCTGTCCGTCGCCGACTGAGGCTCAGGCGAGCCCATTCCGTCGACGGTGCCGGCCGCCATTGTGTCGGCGGCGTCCGCGCCCGCCCGGCGCCTCAGCGGTGCTTGATGAAGGTCCCGTTGTTCAGCTCGGCCACCGCGTGCTGCAGCTCGGCCTGCGTGTTCATGACGATCGGGCCGTACCAGGCGACCGGCTCCTCGAGCGGCCGGCCGGAGATCAGCAGGAAGCGGATGCCCTCCTCGCCGGCCTGGACGGTGACCGCGTCGCCGGTGCCGAAGACGATCAGCGAGCGGTCGGCGGCCTGCTCGCGGCGCAAGACCTCGCGGCCGTCGACCTCGTGCTCGGTCAGCACGCCTTTGGGCCCCGAGGCGTCGCGGAACGTGCCGGAGCCGGCGAAGACATAGGCGAAGGCGCTGTGCCGGTCGGCCACCGGCAGGGTCTTGCGCACGCCGGGCGGGACCGAGACGTCGAGGTAGCGCGGCTCGGCGGCGATGCCGTCGACCGGGCCGCTCTTGCCCCAGAACGCGCCGCAGACGATGCGGACGGTGGTGCCGTCATCGTCGGTGACCGTCGGGATCTCGCCGCCCTGGACGTCCTGGTAGCGCGGCCTGGTCATCTTCAGCGCCGAGGGCAGGTTGGCCCAGAGCTGGAAGCCGTGCATCCGGCCCTGCGCGTCGCCGCGCGGCATCTCCTGGTGCAGGATGCCGCTGCCGGCGGTCATCCACTGCACGTCGCCCGCACCCAGCGTGCCGCGATTGCCCAGGCTGTCGCCATGGTCGACCGAGCCCGCCAGCACATAGGTGATGGTCTCGATGCCGCGATGCGGGTGCCAGGGGAAGCCGGCGAGATAATCGGCCGGGCGGTCGTTGCGGAAATCGTCGAACAGCAGGAACGGGTCGGTCTCGCCGGTCTCGCCGAAGCCGAAGCCGCGCCGCAGCTTGACCCCGGCGCCCTCCATGGTGGGGCGGGACTGGGAGATGCGCTTCACCGGTCGGATGGACATGGCGGCCTCATGCCTGGTGGTTCGGGTGCGCAGCGTATGTGAGGGCCGGCCGCTTGGTGTTCCAGGCGCAAGGCTGCCACGCCCGCTTGCAGCGCTGCAGACGCAGGATTGCATCGACGCATGCGGGCAGCCTGCGCCAGCATGCGCGGGCAGAGGGAGAGCAGCATGAAACCAAAGATCAGGGTGCTGACGCTGGCAGTGGGCGACCTCGACCGGTCGCTGGCCTTCTACCGCGACGGGCTCGGCCTGCCCTGCGGCGGGGTGATCGGGCAGGAGTTCGAGGACGGCCTGGTCGCCTTCTTCGAGCTGGAGAGCGGGTTGACCCTGGCCCTGTTCCCGCGCGCATCGCTGGCCAAGGATGCGGCGATCGTGCCGACCTCGGTGCCGCTGGGGGCGGTGTCGATCGGCCATGTCGTGGGCTCGAGGGAGGAGGTCGACGCGGTCATGGCGCAGGCGGTGCGGGCCGGGGCCGTGGTGACCGATCCGGCGCGGGACCGGTTCTGGGGCGGCTATGGCGGCTACTTCCATGATCCGGACGGGCATCTGTGGGAGATCGCCTGGAACCCGGCCTGGGCCGTGCCCGACTGACGCCAGCGGCTGCGGCCGGGGCCTCGCCACGGCCCCGGCTGCGCCATTGACCCGGCCAGCCGTGACGGCGCATGCTGAGGCTTGTGTACGCAGGAGTGTCAACATGACCGTGACGATCGGCATCCGCGAGGCCCGTGCCCGGCTGGCCGAGCTGGTCGA
>JBATRI010000145.1:0-7978 GCA_049292515.1 Geminicoccaceae bacterium | reverse complement strand
AAGCCGGCGAGCCGCTCTCGGCGCTGCTCGGGCAGATCGCGCCGGCCAAGGTGCCGGCGGGCTCGGTCGAGGTGCTGAGCTGGGTCGAGCGGAACGGCACACAGCCGGAACTCGTCGTTACCTTGGTGCCCAAGGGACAGGTCAAGCTGGTCGCCGATCCGGGTGTCACGGTGACGCCGATTGCGCGCAGCGGTGTCACCTGGGCCGCACCCACGGCGATGAGCACTCCCGAGCCGGGACAAGACTATTTCCCCGAGCCACCCACGCTTCGCCTCCCCTTCACGGCCGAGGACGGTAAGCCGGTCGAGGCCGGCGTGGAATATGCCTACTGCCTCGTCGACTACCAATGCCTGTTCGGCGAGGCCAAGGTTAGCGTGCCGACGCAGCCGCCGCAGGGGTGATCTCACCCGCGCTGCTACCTTGGCCGGTCAGCCCACCGCGCCCACGTGGTAGATCACACCGCTGCTGATGGCACGGATCAGCTCGTAGTCGCGGGCGATCGGGCGGAAGATCGTCTTGTGCTCGGACAGATAGGACTGGCCGCCGACGATCTGGTAGCTGGCGCGCTCGCCGAAATCGAGCTCCTCCTGAACATCCTCGGTCAGCGGGAAGATCTGGCCCAGCAGATCCAGGGCCGGCTCGACCTCGAGATGCATGATGCGGATGATGAGACTGTCGTGCGTCGTCGCGTGCCGGTCGGAGAAGTCCGGCACGCGCACCGCCAGCAGCATCACATGCTGGATCAGGGCCAGGCGCAGCGCGTGCAGCATGTGGAGATTGTCGCGGGTGGCGGGGTCGACGGCGATCGGCTCCTCGCCGGCATCGCGCGCCATGCGGCGATGCTCGCGCAGGGCGCGGGCCAGGTCCATGTAGTCGCGGTGCAGGACCCGGTGGATCCGGGCCAGCCGGTCGTGCAGGTCGATGCGCTCGACATAGTCGGCCACCGTCCGCAGCTCCTCCTGCTCACTCTGCTCCTGGGCCACCGCCGCGCGGCGCAGCCAAGGCTCGGGGTCGAACATGTCGACATAGGCCTTCACGACCTCGAGGTCGGTGAACTTGAAGGCATGCTCGACCATGGTCATCAGGCGGCGGAAGCGCGGGCTGTCGCGGTAAAGCTGGTGGAACCGCTCGGGGTCCTTGGCCACGGCCTCACCGACGCCGCCGATGGTGTTGGCCAGGACGCCCAGCTGCTGGAGGATGCTGTTGTGCGGGATGGCGCGCAGCTGCGAGGGATGCTCCAACGCCAGGCGGGCGCCCGAGCCGTCATACTGCCGGCGCATGGCGCGTGAGCCGGCCTGGTAGAGCATGTTGACCCCGTAGGCGCCGAGGAACGACGCGTAGCAGGGGTTGTCGATCACCACCTTGTTGAACTGTTCGACGGCAGCGAAGAACTCGTCCACATAGTCCTGCTGGACGTAATACGGGTCATCGGCCTCGACGCTGGCGGGAGCCAGACAGTGCTCGAGGATCCTGGTCGTGACCGCGAGGGCGCTCTCCGGTGCGACGAAATAGAGATAGCCGTCGCCGCCCTGGAAGCTGCTCTCCTGGCGGAACTGAATCCCGGCGCTGGCGAACCGGCGGTGACTCTCGGGCGTGTCGTAGTAGCGCAAGCGGTCGACGAAGCTGCCCGGATGGGCGCCGCGACCGATGCTCTCGCCGTGAGTGTCGAAGATGGTGAGCTCGAGCTCGGTCAGGCCGTGCTCGGCCAGCACCCGCGCCATGCCGAGACGGATCTTTTCGATCAATGCCGCAGCGGCGGTCTGGCCCATGTAGCGGCCCGCGTCGGAGAAGCCGGTCTGGATGCAGATCCGGCCGCGGCGGCGGACATAGTCACGATAGGCCGGGACCGCCAGCGCACCCTCGATGACCTCGGCGCCGCGCTCCAGGGCGGTGCGGGTCTCGAACAGCGGAGAGATGTCGATCCGGTCATCGATCCCGAACAGCTTGGCGAAATGGAGCGCCGTCAGCAGCGTGAACGAGGTCTCGCACTCGGCGATCAGAAAGCGGATCGGCTCGCTGCCGTCCAGATGCTTGAGCATCTGGGTCATGGTCATGAACACCCGGCGGGCCGTCGCCCGCTCCTCGGTGACCGAGCCGAAATTGATGGTCTCGGGCTGGGTCGTCTCGATCAGCCGCGAGATCGCGTTGACATAGGTCAGCCGGTGGGTCGGGTCGTCCGGCGCGTGATCCATGCCGATGGTCTTGCGGATCGCGTTATGCAGCTGGATCGCGTTGATCCGCACATGCGTCCCGGCGGCGGTCAGGCCCTGGGTCGACAGCTCCGCCCGCAGCACACAGAGATCCAAGGCCACGGCGTCGTCGACGGTATTGGTGAGGGCACGGTTGACCAGCGCCAAAGCCTGAGCCGCGTCGGCCAGCCGGGTGCCGCGGCCGGACACCATGTCCTTGGCCACCCTGGCCAAGCGCTTGCGCCAATCCGCGTCCTGGTGGCCGGGCGCCTCCAGCACGCCGATATCGTCCTCGGCGGACTTGATGGCCAGCGCCAGCCGGGCCTCCAGCAGTTCCAGCAGCGGCGCCAGCGCCGTCTCTCCCCGGGCCCGATCGAGGCAGGCCAACACCCGCGTCCGGTAGTGGCGCAGCTGGTCGAGCTGGATCAGGAGCCGCTTGGCGAAGGTCATCGTCCAGGAGATGTCGGCCCGACCGTCGGTGTCGTATCCGACCCAGGTGGCCAGGGTCAGCAGGCCAGGCCGCAGGCGGCGCCAGTCGGCGGGATAAAGCTCCTGGGCAATGCCGAAGGCGACCTCGTAGACCCGCCGGATGACAGCGCGGGCCTCGCTGATCACCAGCAGCGACTGCGCGTGCTCCTCGGCGAGGTCGAGCTTGAGCGGCGGCCGGTGCGCGATCTTCTCCGCACGGTCGAGCAGCTCGCGGCGGTGCGGCGCTGCAGCATCACCGGCTTCGGGCCCGAAGGCGGCCGCGGCCAGCATGACTTGCAGCTCCATGGTACGGCCGAACGTCGGATGCGACGTGAAGACGAACCCGTAATAGACCCGCTGGACGCGGCCTGCGAAGGTCTCGAACGGCACCAGGGCGCCGTCCGCCTCGTGCGCCAGACCAGTCAGCAGCCGGGTGATGGATGCCTCGTTGGTGGCGGGATCGAGTTCACCCAGATATTTGCGCGCGGTCTTCGCCCGGGCGTCGAAGGCCTCACGGGTGAGCCGCTGAATCAGCGCGTGGGCCGCCTTCTCGTCCAGCTCCTCCCGGCACATCAGCCGACAGATGTCGTGCGAGAGCAGCGCAATCGGGTTGCTGAAGGGATCGTCGTCCAATCGACCGCGCACTCCCTCCAGTGCCGCGTGCAGACCGGCCAGGTTGGTGGCGAGGTCATGGCCTGCAGCCGGCGCCGTGAGCGGCGATGCCGCATGCTCGGCCAAGCCGGGCCCGGCCGCGGTCATCGTGCCAGCCTGAACGCGCTTTGCCGCTGATGCCCGCATGATGCCACCCGCCCCCACTTTGCCTGCCATCCGACTGCGGCAGAATGACAGGGGATATGCTGCGCCGCAACAATCGATGTGGGATATTCACCACGCAACTGCAGCGCCGTTCGGTGCATCGGGGGCTGTCCTTGACCGGTGGGGGATAGCGGGTAGGTTGGCGCCGATCTTGGAATTGGCTCTCCAAGGCTCGGCTCTCGAGGTGGATTGACGATGATCGATCGGGCGCGGCGCGCGCTTCTCTGCTCGGCTGCCGCAACGGCGGCGCTTGCGATCATGACAGGCCCCGCCTGGGCCAGCAGCGACCAGCAGCTGGTCGTCGACAGGGCCAGAATCGTCGTCGAGTCGTTCCTCAACGATACCGACTTCGCCAAGATGCGCGTCTATGTGCAGAACGCCTTCGCGGTGCTGGTCATCCCCGATCTGCTCAAGGGCGGCTTCTTCATCGGCGTCGAGCATGGCACCGGCGTGCTGCTGGCCCGCGACCCCCAGTCCGGTGCCTGGAGCGAGCCCGCCTTCTACGACGTCTGGGGTGGCAGCTTCGGCCTCCAGTTTGGCGGCCAGTCCTCGGATGCGATATTCACCGTGATGAACCCGGGCGCGCTGCAGAAGCTGCTGACCTCGCGGTTCCAGTTCGGTGCCGACGCCAGCGTCGCCGTCGGCCAACTAGGCGCCGGAGTCGGTGCGGGTACCACCGTCCAGTTCGGCGAGGACGTCTACGCCTTCGCACGCAACCAGGGCCTGTTCGGCGGCCTGGCACTGGACGGCACCTACGCCCTGCCGCGGGATGCCTGGAACGAGGCGTTCTATGGCCAGCCCCTCACCGCCGAGCAGATCGTGATCCAGCGCACGGCGCCCGCGACCCTCGGCACCCAGGCCCTGCGCGACGCCCTGTCCCGGCTCTAGCCTCAGCCGCGATCGGGGCCGTTCAGCGCCCGGCGTCGACGAAAGATGGCGGCGAGGCCCCCGGCCTGCCGCTGGGCGTCGGCAGATCCGGTGTCCACGGCATAGTCCATCACGCTGCGGCGGATGCGGTCGAGCTCCGCCTGCCGCCCGCCCATGATGCGGCTGTACATCTCGATGAACATGTCGACCGTCTCGGTGGCCCCCCAGGGGCGGCCGCGGTTGCGCAGGTGCTCGACCACGACGGCACCGGCCAAGTTGTCGATGAACTGGCGCCCGATGCGTTCCGGTGCCCCGGCCTGATCGAACAGGCGGATGATCATGCGCAGTGCACGGCCGGTCTCGTAGGCGGCGCGCGGCTCGCGCAGGCCCGGCAGGCGGTTGAGCGTCAGCAGGACAGCCTCGTTGGCCCCCGCGGCATAGGGCGCGCCACCCTCGGCGAGGCCGACGCCGCCGCGCGGCGCCATGGCCTCACCGCGGATGCCGAGGCGAAAGGCTTCCTGGATGTCGGTGGTGTTCACGACGAGCGGGCCGAATCGTTTCGTTGCAGGTTCATACCCGCACAGCATAGGCGCGCACGGATGGCATGGGCAGACCTAACGGTGCCATGGCCGCCCGAAGGGTTCAGGCAGCCACGGCGATCCCGAACTCACGCCCGGCGTTCTCGAGGAAGAGCCAGACATAGGGTGCGAGGGAGCCGTTGACGTAGAGCTCGAACCGATCTCCGTCGTCCGGCCGGCGCAGAATGACTGTGGCCTTGCCCAGCAGCGTGCGCGTGACCATGCCCGGCCGAAAGACCTGCGGATGCAGATCCAGGGGACAGCCGGCAGCGAGCACGTCGGCGGCATGGGCGCCGCCCACGGCGATGCCGGTGAAGCGGTCGCTGACGTCGATCACCGCATGGTGGCGACCGGTGAGCCAGGCGCGCAGCGCCGCCGCCTGCGCCTCGACCTCGGCCGCACCAACCAGCAGCAGCCACTCGTCGGGACCGAGCCACAAGGCCCGGACAGTCGCACTCCCGGTATCCTGCAGCGGCCCCGGGAGCGCGAAGCCGAGCACGTCGGCGGCGCTGTCCGCCACGTCCGCTGCAGCGCGCAGGACGAGCTTGCCGCCGAACGGCAGCGCTTCCAGCGTGACGGGGGCCGGCCCGGCCACGGAACGCCCTGGCTGGGCCAGGGCTTCGAGCGGGCTCCTGCGCATGGGCTCAGACATTGAGGCGTATCCCTTCAGGGTCGACGAAGACGGGCTTGCTCACCCTGGCGGCGATCACCCGGTCGGCCATGGGGATGTGAACCGTCATGCCGTCCATCGCATGACCGTCCTTGATCAGGGCCAGAGCGATCGAACGGCCGAGGCTCGGGCTGTGGTAGCTTGAGGTCACATGCCCGATCATCGGCACCGGCGGGTGCGGCACGTCGGCGGACGCCACGACCTGCGCGCCTTCCTCGAGCACGGTCCCCGGCTCGATGGTCAGCAGCCCCACCAGCTGCTTGCGGCCGGGCGCCGCCAGGCCTTCGCGCGCGAGGCCGCGCTTGCCGATGAAGTCCTTCTTCGCCTTGCCGACGATCCAGCCCATGCCGAGATCGTAGGGTGTCACCGTGCCGTCGGTCTCCTGACCGACGATGATGTAGCCCTTCTCCGCCCGCAGCACGTGCATGCTCTCGGTGCCGTAGGGCGTGACGCCCAGCGGCTGGCCCGCGTCCCACAAGGCCTCCCACAACGCGGCCCCGTAGCCCCAGGGAACGTTGACCTCGTAGGCCATCTCGCCGGAGAAGCTGATCCGGAACACCCGTGCGGGAATGCCGGCCACCCTTCCCTCCTTGAAGGCCAGGTGCGGAAAGGCGTCGTTGCCGAGATCGATGTCCGTGCCGGCCGCCTGCAACAGCGCCCGCGACTGCGGGCCGACCACGGCGATGGCGGCCCACTGCTCGGTGACCGAGGTGCAGTAGCAGCGCAGGTCCGGCCACTCGGTCTGCAGCCATTCCTCGAGCCATGCGAGGACCCGCGGCGCACCGCCGGTCGTGGTCGTCATGTGGAAATGGCCGGCGCTGAGCCGAGCGGTGACGCCGTCGTCGAACACCATGCCATCGTCGCGGAGCATCAGCCCGTAGCGACAGCGGCCAACCTCGAGCTTGGTCCAGGCGTTGGTGTAGACGCGGTTGAGAAGCTCCGCGGCGTCGGCACCCTGCAGGTCGATCTTGCCCAGCGTGCTGGCGTCGAACAGGCCGACCCCCTGGCGGACGGCGAGGCACTCGCGCTGGACGGCCGCATGCATGTCCTCACCGGCCTGCGGGAAGTAGCGAGCCCGCTTCCAGTTACCGACATCCTCGAACACGGCCCCGTTTGCCGTGGCCCAGTCGTGGCTGGGCGTGCGGCGGACCGGATCGAACAGCTCCAGCGCGTGCGGCCCCGCCAGCGCCCCGAACGGCACCGGGGTGTAGGGCATGCGGAAGGTCGTGGTACCCACGGCCGGAATCGTGAGGCCGCGCTTGTCGGCGACGATCGCCAGGGCATTGACGTTGCTGGTCTTGCCCTGATCGGTGCCCATGCCCGTCGTGGTGAAACGCTTGACGTGCTCGATCGACTGGAAGCCCTCGCGGACGGCGAGGCCCAGATCCTTGGCGGTGACGTCGTTCTGGAAGTCGACGAACGCCTTGACGAAGGCGCCGCGGGGCTGGACCGACCAGGTGGCTTGAACCGCACCGGCCTTGGGCTCGCGCACGTCGAGCTCGCCCAGGCTCGCCGGTCGGAACCCGGCGGCCGCCGCGGCCTCGGCACCGGCCTGGGCACCCTCCGCAAAGCAGGCGGCCAGGGAGTCCGCACCGTTGCAGGCACCGGCGGAGCGTTCGGGCTGGGCGCCGACATCGGGCACGAACGCCGCCGCGGCATCGTCGAAGCGGAGCTTGCCGCGCGACTGCGAGAACAGATGCACGGTCGGGTTCCAGCCGCCGGACATGAGCAGGCAATCGCAATGAAAGCCCTGCGGTTGCCGATCGACCACGCTGCCGTCGGCGTGCAGCGACGATACCCAGGCCCGGCGGATCCGGCGTCGGCCGTCGGTCCCCACCACGGCGGCGCCGTGCAGGATGCGTAAACCCATATCGGCGGCGAGCTTAGGCAGCTCGCCCTCCGACGTCGGGCGCAGATCGACGATGGCCTCGACGGCGACGCCCGCTCGCGCGAGGTCGATGGCGGCGGCGTAGGCACTGTCGTTGTTGGTGAAGACCACCGCCTGCTGGCCCGGACGGACGGCATAGCGATTGAGATAGGCGCGGGCGGCACTGGCGAGAATCACGCCAGGACGGTCATTGCCGCCGAACACGAGCGGCCGCTCGATGGCACCCGCCGCCAGCACCACCTGCTTTGCCCGCACCCGCCACAGACGCTGCCGCGGCTGGTTGCCGGGCGGCACCGGCAGATGGTCGGCGACCCGTTCCGCCAGCGCCAGGTAGTTGTGGTCGAGATAGCCGAACGCCGTGGTCCGGCGCAGGATCACGACCTCGGGCATCGACTCCAGCTCGCGGACGACGGCCTTCAGGCCCGCGTCGCCGGCCAGACCATCGAACGTCGCGAGCGTGCCGCTCTCGGCCAGCAGCGAGCCGCCGAGCTCGGACTCGCGC
>JBATRI010000144.1:0-1919 GCA_049292515.1 Geminicoccaceae bacterium | reverse complement strand
GCCCATGGCCTTGAAATCCTGGTCCAGGGCGATGGCGGTGTCGAGCTTCAGGCGGGTCATCACGGCGAAGCTCGTGCAGTCGGTGACGCTCAGGCGCTGGTCGCGCCGCTCGCTGAACAGTTTCCAGGCGGCATCGAGGTCGGCCGGCAGCACGCGGGCCAAGCGGGCGAGCTCGCCCGAACGCAGGCCGGCACCGAGCCGGTGCGCCAGCGGCCAGCCCAGGCGATAGCGCACCAGCGTGACGGCCTCGTCGAGAATGTAGTCGGAGGTGACGAGCCGGTCCCTGTGCGCCTGGACAACGGCTGCGACGCGCGCGTGCTCCGGATCGCGGCGGTCGAGCAGCGCGTACCAGGCACTGCTGTCGACGAAGATGCCGATCACTCGCCGCGATCGCCGTACAGCACCCGATCATGATCGGCGCCGCTGAAATTGCCGTCGCCCTCACCGGCACCGACGAGATCGGCGAACGGGTCGGGCTTCTGCCCTTTTGCCATGCGCTCCTCGACGATTCGGCGCACGACCTCAGCCATGCTGACGCCAAGCCGTCGCGCCTCGGCGGACAGGAAGCCGTAATGCTCGGGTTCAAGACTGATCTGGGTTCGGTGCATGTACCTGCCTACATCATCTGATGTCAGTGATGTAAATGTAGGGCGAAGGCGTTCTCCGTGCAATGATACCGGTCTGCTCGTCCACGAGCCTCTTTGAGCTCGCGTTCCCACCCGCCGCGGTGGTGTCGATGCTCTCTGACTTCACCACCACCAGCCGGGTCAGATCACAGCTGCCGTCCGAGCTGTCCCCGATCAGTTCCAAAGTGTCGGAACGGACCCGTGTCTTCCTTCCTCCGTACCAGGTACCACTAACATTTCCTTACTGGGGACGCTTCACGAGGCCAGACGTGGCTCTCAGGCCCTTCGTCGGGTCAGCAGGGTCCATGACTGCAGATCAGCGATGACCTTTGCCGCCGCCGCCAGAACCAGCGCGCAGAGCGCTGCCTTCGACACCGTCCCCATCGTGCCCTCGATCAGCAGCGCATGGACCACGCTGCCCACGACGACCACCGCCGCCAGGGTCGTGTGCCACAGGCGCCAGACCATCGGCCTCACGCGCAGCCGCCTGCGGAGCACGGCCAGAAGTGCGGCGGCGGACACCGCCCACATGGCGACCACGCCCCAGGCGGAAAATGGCGTCGGCGACCTGAACAGGAGCGCGTCGACCATGTCCGGCGGGCTGGTCAGCCACAGAGCCAGGACATGGACGGCCACCGCCGCCACCAGCCCCATTCCGACCCAGAAATGCAGCCGTCGCCCGCGGCGCGCAGGCAGGCCCGGCAGGTAGCCTCCGGCCAGCAGCGGCTGGAGGAGGAGCAGCGCCATCGCGATTACCCCCGCGAAGCCGCCCGCGATGTAGATCGGGTCGCGCCAGGCCAGCAGCGGACTCGCCGACGCGACGGCGACCGGCACGGCGAGGGCGGCCGCGAGGGCGGCCCAGATCGTGATCGCGCGCGGCAGACTCACCCGGTCAGGCCGGCTGCAGCACGAAGTCGGCACTGAGGCTGGTGTCGCGGGCGCTCGACATCACGGGACGCAGGAAGACGGTCTCGAAGCCGTTGCCGTCATACTCGGCGTCGTAGGCGAGGTGCGCGTGCGGCTGGCCGAAGACGGGGACGATCTGCGGCATCTCCAGCCGGAACACGCCGTCCGTGCCGGTGAGCGTGGCGCCGTGACTCTGCGGGTCGGGCTCCTGCCCTTCGGTCGTGTGCGCCCAGATCTGGATGCGCATGCCGGCGAGCGGGGCACCGTCGCCCGCGCGCCGCACGGTGCCCGTCATCCAGAAGCCGCCGCCGCCGATGCGCTCCACGACCGGCGCGCCGGGCCGGTAGTTGTTGGCGCCGCCCCGCATCGTCGGGGTCGGTGCGAGGC
>JBATRI010000143.1:0-3492 GCA_049292515.1 Geminicoccaceae bacterium | reverse complement strand
CGCCCGAGCTGCTGCAGCCCTGGCGCCTGCCCAACCAGTGGATGGAGCAGCCCGAGCCCGACCCCGACGATCCGGGCCCGGTCGATCCGGGGCCGGAGCTGCCCGAGCCGCCGCCGCCGGCCGCCTGCAGCGGTTCGGGTGCCAAGACCACCGTCGATTCGGTGGCCGCCTTCCAGCAGGCGCTGAATACCGCCGGCCCCGACGACACCATCATCCTGGCCCCCGGCAGCTATGGCGGCCTCAACATCACCAAGGGCGGCACCGCGACGGCCCCGATCTACATCGCCGCCGCCTACCCGGCGGTCAGTGGCGGGGCCGTGCCGCAGAGCACGCCCAAAAGCTCGGTCACCTCGATCGCCGTCAACGCCGGCAACCTCGTCGTCTGCGGCCTGCACTTCAACGAAGGCGCCTTCACCTCCGCCCGGCACGGCACGGGGCGCACCGACAATGTCAGCTACGTGCAGAACCACTTCGCCACTGGCGTCATCAACGCCATGGGCATCGAGTACGGCATCATCGTCGACAATGCGGCCGAGAACCTGCTCGTCCAGAGCAACTATTTCGAGGCCAGGCACAATGCCGGCTATGCCCAGGACTACGGCGTGGCCCTGTTCAGCGTGCGCAGCGCCTACATCCGCGGCAACGTCTTCGACGGCGTCTTCAACCATGCCGTCTCGACGAAGCACAACGTGGCCAGGCTCGACGTCACCGGCAACGTGTTCCGCGGCTGCGGCCAGGCCTGCATGCATGTCGGCCAGACCCAGGACTATGACGGCAGCGACCAGACCGGCGGCATCGTCACCATCCAGCACAACAATTTCATCGGCCAGATCCAGGACCACCCGCAAGGCGGGACCCCGAAGGCCCTGGTCCTACGTAACACCGAGCAGATCGTCGTCGACGACAACAACTTCCAGGGCCAGTGGGCCGACACCATCGTCAGCGACTACATGAACAGTGGTGGCATCGAGCGCGTGCAGGGCCGCGGCCTCGGCATCTGGGGCACGAGGCAGCTCGCCATCCTGATCCAGAACAACACCTTCATGGGTGGCAGCCTGCGCTTCACCGGCCGCGGCACCGGCGCCGCCGACCGCATCGACGTCGTGAACAATGGCGGCACCTTCACCTGCGCCGTCCAGCCGTTCCAGGAGGCCGAAGGCAGGCAGTACGACTGGAGCACCATCGACCGTGATCCGCCCACCGTTACCGGCTGCGGTGCGGCCAGTGCCCGGGCGGACTGAGCATGGCCGTCTATCATTGCTCGGTTTCGATCATCTCCCGTGGTGACGGCCGCTCCGCCGTCGCCGCCGCTGCCATCCGCGCCGCCGAAACCCTTCGCGACGAGCGCAACGGCCGCCGCTGCCGCTCGCCGGCGACCAACCCGGCACCCATCCACGCCGAAATCCTCGCACCCACTCATGCACCCGCCTGGATGCGCGATCGCGAGCGCTTGTGGAATGCCGTCGAGGCCGCCGAGAAGCGCAAGGACTCCCAGCTTGCCCGCCAGATCACCCTCAGCCTGCCGCGCGAGCTCGACCACCGGCAGCAGATCGAGCTCGTCCGCGGCTTCGCCCATGAACAGCTCGTCGCCTGCGGCATGGTCGTCGATCTCACTGTCCGCGAGACCATCGCCCGTGATGGCCGGCGGCAGCGCGCCGCCGTGCTGATGGCCACCACCAGGCAGATCGACCCCACCATGCCGTCGGGCTTCGCCCCCGCCAAGGAGCGTGCCTGGAACGGCAAGGCCGCCTTGTACGCTTGGCGCAAGGCTTGGGCGGCGCATCTCAACACGGCCCTCGCCGCCGCCGGCAGCGACGCCAGGGTCGACCATCGCAGCCTCGAGGCCCAGCGGCAGGAGGCCCTGCAACGTGGTGACCACGCCCAGGCCCGGGGTCTCGACCGTCTGCCCCAGCCCAAGCTCGGCCGCCATGCCGACGAGCTGGAGCGGCGGGGCATCGCCACCGAGCGCGGCGATCTGCTCCGCGATACCGAGGAGTACAACCAGCTCACGCAGCAGCTCTACGAGCTCCACGACCAGATCGAGATGCTGCAGGCCGCCAGACATGCAGAAGAGCCAGACACACCCGATCTGACGAGCGACGGCAGATCCATCGATCGGCCGCTTCACGCTCCGTAGGAGCCCCCTCCCCCCCCCCATCCGGGCGCCCTCAGGCTGCCGCCGACCACAGCGTCTCCAGCGAGCCCTGCCCGCTCGGCTGTTCCAGCCCGAGCCACCGCTTCCGCGGCTCGGCCGGCACCTCGCCCATCACCCGCTCCCAGCGCACCTTGGCCTCGCCCTTGACGGCATCCGGCCGCGGCCGCGCCGGGCACGACCACGACCGGCCATGCACAGCCGACACTGGCTGCCATCCGGCGGCCCGTTATGTTACGTTACATCTGGAGGCTTCGATGCCACAGGCGATTGCACCGAGTCCCGCCGGGTCTGACTCCGCGGCAGCAGGCGGGCGCAGTTGGGCCCGCCTGCTGCCGCTCTGTGCCCAGGACCCCCTCGCCGACTCCTTCCTCGACAGCTTGGCCCTGCGCCGGCTGGCCTGGAACTCTATCCTTGCCTATGGGCGAGCAGTGGAAAGCCTTATCGCCTTTGGCGGACCGCTTTCTCGCCTCCGGTTGGATCGCCCGACGGTCCACCGGTTCGTGTCTCATCTTCTGCAGACGCCGTCCTGCAAGCCTGGCTCGCGCGGCACGGCCCTAAGTCGTGCGACGGTGCAGCAGCGCGTCTCGGGCCTTCGGGCTTTCGCCGACTATCTCGTCGATGTCGGCCGGCTGGACCGCAACCCGGTGCCGCGCGGCCGGGCCGTTCGCACCGAAACCGGCGAAGTGGTTGCGCTCCGGCGCGGCCCTGTGCCAGGCGGCGGCGCGCGTCGCCTGCCGCGTCTGCCGACCGATGAGCAGTGGCAGCTGCTCGTCGCAGCCGTGGCGTGCCGCGGCGCCCGTGATCGCCTGATGTTCGCCCTGTCCTACGACGGCGCACTCCGTCGGGGCGAGCTCGCATCCCTCGCGCTGGACGATTTCGACTTCTCGGCCCGGCTGATCCATCTGCGGCCGGAGAACACCAAAAGCGGCGAGAGGCGCACCGTCGTCTACTCGGAACCGACGGGCGAGCTGCTGCGTGCCTGGCTGTCGGAGCGCCGCAAGCTGCGCCCACGGACACGCGCGCTGTTCGTCTCCCGCAGCCGACGCAACCGCGGCCGAATGCTCGGATCAAACACCTGGGCCCGGGTCGCCGCCGCCATCGCTGCCGAGGCCGGGGTCCCGAGCTTCACGCCGCATGCCCTGCGCCACCTGCGGCTGACGGACTTGGCCCGTGCCGGGCTCGACGTGAAGCTCATCGCCGCGTTCGCGGGTCACCGCAGCATCCAGAGCACGATGCTCTACCTTCATCTCGGTGCCGGCGACATTGCGCGGGCATTCCACGACGCGGCAGCCCGGCTGGCGGCGCGGACGGTCGTGGCGCCGGCGTCGTGACCGTGG
>JBATRI010000142.1:0-1823 GCA_049292515.1 Geminicoccaceae bacterium | reverse complement strand
CACCTGGAGCCCGTGGCGGAGGCCGCCCTCGGCCCGCTCGGCGGTCTCGTGCGCGAGGTCGGTTGCCTGGTCCATGGCCTCGCGGCCCCGCTCCGCCGTCTGCTCGGTGGCGTTCTTGACGGTAGCGGCAGCCTTCTCGGCCGTTTTCGCGCTCTGCGCCATCGTGGTTCTCCTTTCCAGGGTGGGCAGGCGCAGCAGGCTCCTGCTACGCTGCAGCATCGGCACGACGCCGATGCTGCATTGCCAAAACCCAGGCGGCGCGAAGGTTCCGAAATTTCCGCCGAAGAGTTCCTAGCCCAAGGGCTCGATCGGCGCCGAGCGGGCCCGGACCGGTGCGGCACCTTCCACCGGCGCCGCCCAGCCGACGGCGTTGGCGATGACCCGCTGGATCGGCGCCTGATGGTAGGTCGGGTAGGTCTCGTGGCCGGGGCGGAAGTAGAAGATGCGCCCCCTGCCCCGGCGGAAGCAGCAGCCGCTGCGGAACACCTCGCCGCCCTGGAACCAGCTGACGAAGACCAGCTCGTCGGGGGCCGGGATGTCGAAATGCTCGCCGTACATCTCCTCCTGCGCGAGGTCGATCCGCTCCGGCAGGCCAGCCACGATCGGGTGGCCGGGGGCCACGACCCACAGATGCTCGCGCTCGTCGGCGACCCGCCACTTCAGGCCACAGCCGGTGCCCATCAGCCGGGTGAACGGCTTGGAGAAATGGGCCGAATGCAGGGCGATCAGCCCCATGCCGTCCAGCACCCGGGCGCAGACCCGCTCGGCCACGGCGTCCGCGACCTCGTGGTGCGCCTTGTGCCCCCACCAGACCAGGACGTCGGTCGCGGCCAGCACGTCGCCGCCCAGCCCGTGCTCGGGCTCGTCCAGCGTCGCGGTCCGCACCGCGTGGCCGGCGGCCTGCAAAGGCCCGGCCAATGCCGCGTGGATGCCGTCGGGATAGACCGCACCCACGGCCGGGTTCGACCGCTCGTGCCGGAACTCGTTCCAGACCGTGACCCGCAATGCCGCCCTCATGCCCCGACCTCCGCCAGCAGTTCCGCCACCCTGACGGGCGCCCCGCCCAGCCCGGCTGAGCGGATGGCGGCGAACATCAACGCCAGGCTGCGCAGATTGTCCTCGCCCGTGCTCAGGCCGTCCGGCAACGCGCCACCGTCGACCCAGCGGGCGAAGGCGTCCAGAGAGCCCTTGCGGTCCATCAGCGGCAAGGGCGGCAGAGCCGCCTCGCCCAGCGCCCCCTCGCTGCCGTACAGGCGCAGCTGGTCGACGCTCTCGCGGGTGGTGCCGGCGCCCCGGTAATGCAGCGCGATCGCACCGTGGGTGCCGTCCAGCCGCCACTCGCCGCCATAGGGCGTGGTCGGGCCGCGCGAGATCCAGCTGCCACGGTAGCTGACCATGGTGCCCTTGGCCATGCGGATGGCGACGATCGCCGCCGGCCGGCCGCGGAACGGCGATTGGGGCTCGCTCCAGCTCTGGCAGGCGACCTCGACCGGCTCGTCGCCGAGGACGAAGCGCATGGTGTCGAAGTGATGGATCGCCATGTCGCTGAGTAGGGGCTCGTCGAGGAAGAAGTAGCGGTAGTCGGGGCCGTAATAGAAGTGGAAGTCGAGGTAGCAGGCCATCGGCCGCCCGATCGCACCGTCGTGCACGAGTTGGCGGGCCAAGCGCGGCGCCGGGAACCAGCGGTAGTTCTGGCTGACCATCAGCCGACGGCCATGCTCCCGGGCCAGCGCCACCAGTGCTGCGGCCTCGGCCAAGGTCGCAGTGAACGGCTTCTCGACCAGCACGTCGAGCCCGGCCTCGAGGGCGGCACGGGTGGCCAC
>JBATRI010000141.1:0-9491 GCA_049292515.1 Geminicoccaceae bacterium | reverse complement strand
GTTTGGACGTGTCCATGCCGATGCGACTAATCTGCTCCACGGGCGGCCTCCTTGCCTGAGATCTGCAACGACCTCAGCTTGGCACAGCGATGCCGTTCGAGGGCCGTCCACCCCAACAGCGGTCGGCTACCTGGGTGGCATGGGGCAAGGCCTTGGCCGCCGCCCGGGCATAGCTGCCCCCGCGATCGCGCGCCACGACAGCGATCTGCGTCTGGCCCGACAACCACTCCTGTGCTGTCGCCGGCTCACGATCAGGTAGCAGGGCAATGGTCCGGCATCGCTCCAAGTCGCAGATGATGGTCCCATAGCGCCGGTTGCGCCGCCAGGCCCAGTCGTCGATCCCGACCACCGTGGGAGGAACCGGATGCGGGCTGCCGCGCCGACGCACGACGCGTAAAAGCGTGTCCTTGCCCACCGGCAGCACCAATCGCCGCGCCAGGCGGGCGGCCGGTCGGCCACCGAGCGCGATCGCAAGGGGGTGGACGACAGCCTCGAGCCGGGTGGTGCGTCGTGCCCAGGGCGCCAGGACGTCTGGGTCGAAGCGCTCGGTGAAGATGCGCCGACCACAACACACCGAACCGCAGCGGAAGCGCCGGGCCAGAAGCAGCAGCCGAACCGGCCGTCCAGCCATCGGCAGGTCCGCGAGGCGCCGCTGGTAACGGCTATGCACCCGGCCCGACTGTGTCCCACAGCCTGGGCACAGTCCCGATCTCGCCTGATGCCGGACAGTGATCCGTAACTCTGCGCCGTCACGACCGGCCTGTTCCACGATAAAGCCGGGTGGAACAAGCGTCTCGTACCGAAGCTGCCGCATGACATTGGCTCCTTTAATGAAACCAACGTCGGCAGCGTCTTGGCGTCACCAAAACTGCGCCAGAGCCAAAGTTGCATGCCGATACACACTTGCTGACCGCGCTCGAGGAGTTCGACCACCTCGGCGTGCGCTTCGTCAGCGTCCAGGATCAGATCGACACCAGCAGCCCCATGGGCCGGGCGATGTTCACCATCATCGGCGCCATGGCCGAGCTGGAGTCGTCGCTGATCAGCGAGCGCGTGACCGCCGGGATGAGAGCCGCCAAGGCGCGGGGCAGGCATCTTGGCCGACCCGCCACACCACAGCGCGTCGTCCGCGAGACAGCGTGTTGCAGCGAGGTGCAGAGGGCGAAAGACACCCTTATCCTGTTGTCGCTCAGGCGACGCGGACAGAATTCGGGCGTCCAAGATCGAGCATGCGGTTGAGGACTTCGACGGCGATGGCGACCTCAGCGGCCTGTGCTTCATCAGTGTGGAAGCACAGAGCATCACCAATGACGCGCTTCCAACGCCCGATCTGGCTCTCCACGCGAGCCCGCACATTGTAGCCGCTGTCCCGCTGCCAAGCCATTCGGCCTCCCGCCTTGATCGCCTGGATGTGCCGGTCGCGCTGGGTGGGCGCGATCTCGGCAGTCTCACTGAGCGCCGCATCGACGCGCGGCGGCACGATCACTGCAGCCTCCGGATGGCGCTCGTGCACATTGGCGTAGACGCTGCTTCGATCAAAAGCGCCGTCACCCGTGAGCGAGGCCACGGGATGATCGACCTGGTCGAGCAGAGGCCCGACTTGGGTGGCGTCATCGACGCCACGATCGGTCAGCGTGGCGGCCACGATCCGGCCGCTGGTTGCGTCCATGCCGATATGCAAGGCCCGCCACGAGCGCCGTCTTTTGGTCCCATGCTTCTCGAGCAGCCACTCCCCCGGCCCGCCCAGCTTCAATCCCGTGCTGTCCACCAGCAGATGCAGCGGCCCGCCGTTCAGGCGAGGTCGGGCTGGCAGCTTGATGGTTCGGGCCCGCCGGCCGATGGTCGAGTGATCCGGAACCGGCAGCTCGAGGCCGAGCAGATGCAGGATCGAGCCGATCAGACCCTCGGTCTGACGCAGCGCCAAGCGGAAGACGGCGCGCAACATCAATGCCGTCGTGATCGCCAGGGCCGAGTAGTGCGGCTGGCCGCCCGGCGTAGTGCGCGGCGCTGCTCTCCAGCTCGCGATGGCCTCGTCGGTGACCCATACCGTCAGGCTGCCGCGCCGGCGCAGGGCAGTGTCATACTCGGCCCAGTTGGTCACGCGCCGCTTCGGCCGAGGGATATGATGACGGCGGCCGGCATTGGCCTTGTGCGGCATGGCGAAGGGACCCGAGCAGCCGAAACAGCGCCGCTCCCTATCGGCTCCTTTACCTCTGTGCAACACGCCGGGCTCAGCAGGAGCAGTATGACGTCGGCCTCATCGAGCTGCCGGTCGATCGTTGAATCGAGTTCGTCGCCGACAGGGATTTTGCGGTCATGCCACATCTCAAGCACACCCTGACGCCTCAGGGTTTCGAGATGCACTGCGAGAATGTCACGGTATTCCTCGTCCTTGTGCGAATAGGAAAAAGCAAGCTTGGCCATCGTCCGCCCCCAAAGCGCGGCCTTCCCGGCCAGGACAATAGATAAGGCAAGAGGGTCGAGCGTACCAGACTTGCTGGCTGTGACAGCGCGCCAAAAGGGACCCCTTTCCGGCGGTTTCCATACGCTTTAAACCCGAATATCTGATAATGATTAAGACGAGGTGGGACACAGCCAGAACAGCAGAAGCGTCGATTGCAGCGATTAGCAGCAGGTCAGGGCCGGTCTAATCTTGGCGTCGTCTAGGGCGCGTTGGCCTTGCCAGACTCCCCTTGCGCCACCTTTCCCGGCGTAGGAGGCTTCTCAGTGCGGCGGGGTGGTGATCTCCCAAAAGCGGGCGATGCGCAAGGCGGCGCAAACGTCCTCATCCTCAAAGTGCTCGTCGGCGGCGATCCCGCACTGCTCAGGCGAGATGCCAGGATCGACCGGGACGGCATGCCCCAGCTTCGGAAGCTCGTAAGCCTCGACCTGAACCACGCCAGCAGCAGCCGCGTAGGAATCGTGGCGATAGGTGGGGCCGGTTTCGGACTGATCCGGCTTGCGGTCGATGCCGTGCAGCGCCGTCCATTGCTCGATCAGTTCGCCCAGGTTGGAAGGGTAGACGGTGCGGTCGGCGTTGCCCTGCCAGATGGACACATTCGGCCACCCGTGCGTGGCATAGTCGGCACCGCCGGCCTCAAGGGCGAGCTGGCGCCACTCGTCCGGGTCATGCGGGGCGGGCGGGAACGGCGGCACGCCCCGGCTGATCCCGCAGCGGCTGGCAGCCCAGGCCGCTTCGCCCAGGTAGGGGTTCCAGACGTACCCCATGCGGTAGGCTTCCAGCACCGGGTTGCCCCCAGTGCTGGCGCAGCCGTAGGGCAGGCCGGCAATGATGGCACCAGCAGCGAACACGTCCGGGTAGGCGGCGAGCATAACGGCGGTCATCGCCCCGCCGGCCGACAGGCCCGTGACATAGACGCGGCTGGGGTCGAGCCCGTGCTTTGCCACCATGGTGGCGATCATCGATCTGATGGATGCCGCCTCGCCCTGACCGCGCCGGTTGTCTTCGTCGCGGAAGAAGTTGAAGCAGAGCGCGTCGTTGTTGGCCTTCTCCTGCTCGGGCAGGAGCAGGGCGAAGCGGAAGCGGTCGGCCAGGCCGGCCCAGCCGCTGTCGTCATCGAAGGCGGCGGCGGACTGCGTGCAGCCATGCAGGACAACGACGAGCGGGGCGCCCGCCGGCAGGCCGTCAGGAACGCGCTTGTACATGCGGAGGTGCCCGGGGTTCGGGCCGAACTCGGCAACTTGGCGAGTTTCGGCAGCTTGCGCCAAGCCGGGCGCAGCCAATACCAGGGCGGCAGCAAAGGCGATTCGTGATACGACGCTCATCGTTCCCCACAGGATCGTTATTCTGAGTACCAACGTCTCTCGATCTCGCGCACGACCGCCGATGATCTCAATTCGCTACACCTACTTCTGTGCAACATGTCGCAGAGGGTAGTAGTAGTAAGTTCGGGGCCCATTGCCGTCATCTTCTTTGGCAACTCGGCCTTCGCAAGCCCAACGGCCGGCAATTTGACGGTGCTCCTTCCGGTCTCCCGGCGCGCGTATCTACGCCATCGCGGTTCTTGCCAACGCGAGTGCTGACAGGACCCGACGACGGTGCATCAACACCTACGCTAGATGGGCAGAGAGCGAGTAAACCGATAAACACGAAAATCTCCTGTTGCCCAGAGATATCCTCCCCAAATTGTACGGCTGTGAAGCGGCTTACAAAGAGCATTGCGACTGCAAGAAGCATAGGATCCGTACGAAGACGCTGCAGCTGGAGTGGCCGCATAGCAACATATAAAAATAATAGAAACAGTAAGAATCCAATCACGCCCGTGTCGGACAAAATTTCCAGGAATATATTGTGCGGTTGCGTACCTTCTACTTCATTATGCTTGTAAAGAGGTGCGAAGCTTCGTACCCCATGACCATTTATTGGTGACTGGAATATTAACTTCACTGCGGCCGAATAATATGCCCAGCGATTGGCACCAGTTACCATGTCAGGATCATTTGATTGTACCACCACCTGCCTCATACGCGCGATAGTATCAATATGACGCCCTGAATATACCAAAATTATGATAGATGTACTAACGCACAACAAAATAATTGGCATCAATAAGGCACCTTGCATCATCTTGATGCCCTTACGACCTAGCGGGAGAAGCACTATGAACCAATAAAAAATACATGGCGTTATAACCGATAAAAGCGCGCTACGGCTACTCGATAGTAGAACAAATAATACGCACAGCCCTAGTAGACCGCCGGTTACAGCTTGACGTAAAGTAAATAAACGCGATCTGAAAAAAATTACCGTCATTATAACAGCGCCGTTTGCAACAGATCTACCCCAGCTGTTATAAACACGGCCTTGTCCGGCCCAGCCGGCAAACTTGAATGAACCATAGCGAAGATAAATAAATACTCCTATCGCAGCTACTACGACCGAAAAGATAATCATCAATTTTAGAAAGCGAAGCATTCTCTCACGCTTTTGCGAAATTATCATAGCTCCAACTATTAAACACCATACATTAACGAAATTAATGATCTTTAAATATGTCCACGCTTGAGTGACTGATGGCGTCCATAATACACTGGCATTAGTCCATAGCAACCAAGGCAGACAACTCGACACCAACGTTAAACCAGGGAGATATATTCCACTGTTCAATATTATTAATAGTCCAAATATTACACTCATAGCAAGCCAAACGTATGTCAGGTCGACAGGCGTTGCTGGCAATATGAACTGAAATACATTTGAAAAAAAGTATAACATAAATACTATCTCAAATGAGAATAAATTATCATACAACGCACCAGTAATGGAAGTGGACCGCGAAGACGCTTGAGCTGAATTAGATGGCGCTCGGCGCGCCGATGTTGGGTGCATTTTTATTTGATCAATAGGATAATACATCGCTTAATGCTCACCTAAACCGATAGGCGCATGAGCGTTTTTCTTCATAGCGTCCCAGGTAACAGTCAATGTCACGAGAAATACGAGGCACGAAGACAGGCTGAACGTGGCCACTGCCGCCAATGGCTGCAGACCCAGTGCGCCGGCGACACCGAAGCTCGCGGCGAGGGCTGCGACGAGCAAAACCGCAAGGACGAGATCGAGGTCGTGCCGATTGATCACGTTCAACAGCTGGGAGACCGGCACCAGGACGAACCGCGCGTAATGGAGCGGCATCAGCGTTCGCACCATCTCGCCGCCAGGGCGCCATTCCGTGCCGAAAGCGATCTCAAACAGCCAGGGAGCCGCTACCGCGAGCGGAATCGCCCAGGCGAGACCAACCACGGCAAATCGTATGACTGTCCTGGTAAACAGTCGGCACAGGCCGGCGCGGTCCTGGCTGCTCACCTCGGCTAGCAAGGCCTGGCTGGTCGCAAGCCCGAACATGCGCACCGGCGCTGTAAGAACACGCTGCCCAAGCCCGAACAGCCCGCCCACGGCAGGGCCGTATAGTGCCGTGACGATGATCGTTGGCAGGAATTGGCTGACGAGTCGCAGCAGCGCCGCCGGCGTTGCGATTGCGGGATAACGCCATTCGCGGCAAACTGCAGCCCGCAGCTGCTTTGCGTCGGTGCGGTCGAGGTGCCCCCAGAGACTCGCGCGGATGACGATGGCGTGCCACGTCAAACGCGGGAACAGTCCCAGGATGTAGCCAGCACATATGCCGAGCGTGCCCAAGCTTGCCAGGCCGAGTACCACCTGGCCCACCAGCTGCGCGATGGCCTGTACTACCTGCGTCAGGCTGCTGACGGCCACCGCACCTTCACGCAGGGACCAATTGGTCAGAGGCTGCGTCAGAGCGTAGAGAAAGACGCCAGGTGGCAGCAACCATAAGAACCCGCCCAAGGTCGATGACCGGCTGGGTCCCCAGGATGAGAGCTCGAGCAGGGCTAGGCATGCCACGAGCAGCGCCGTGGTCGCGACAGCGGCCAGCAGCGCAGCGATGGTCACGGAGCGTGCACGACGATCATCCTGCTCGATCAGGATCGGCGTCTCGAGCCCGAGGCATGCCAAAGGCCCGAGGATTGAGATCCAGGCGCTGAGGACGGCGAAGATGCCGAATTCCGCCGGGGAGTAGATCCGGGTCAAAAGCGGTGAACCGCCGATGATCAGGAGTTGGGCAAGCATCGTGCCGCTCGACATCAGCATCAAGCGTCGAGTGAAGCGATCGACTCCACCCGTCCGAGCGAGGCATTGCCGCAACCTCCCGAAAAGGCCGGCAACCGACTGCCTCTGCGAGGATTCTGTAGAGCTCACAAAATTCTCTGAAAAGGACTACATCAGTCCGTCGAACATCTGGGCGCTCGCTCGCAGCGGCCGACGATTTATCTGGTACACGAGTTGGAGAAGATTCGTCTTGGCACGCCTATAAGCTCGGTTGCTGCCATTGGCATTGTAATATTCGCCACGATAGTATCGGTAGTTCCATTTTAAATTCTTGACGCCTGATAACCGGTCCGGATTCGTCGTGTGCAGCTCCTCGAAGCGAGTTCCCGGTAGTGCTTTAAACAGCGAGAGCTTGATTCTGTCAAAACAATCAATATTGCTTTCTACAAATCGGATCGTGCTTTCGACATCGGCAGCCGTCTCGCCAGGGTAGCCCAGCATGGCGGTCGAGCGGACACTGATGCCGGCGCTATGGGCATTCTTCACGAATTCGGCAATACGTCCCACGCTGGTGCCCTTGGCCATCAGCTTATTGAGACGATCGCTAGCGGTCTCCAGCCCAAAGCTGATTCGTGCCATGCCGGAACGACGGGCATTCTCCATATCCACCGCAGATAGACCATTGTCCTTTTCCTGGCCCACATGGACCACCCCGATCCATTGCCCTCCAGGAAGATGAGATTGGTAGCCGGCAATCAGATCGCGCCACAGTTCCAGGTCTGAATTCAGTTTCATGTCGAAAAACACCACATCACGTGTGCCATGACGCTCAGCTTGGTGGCATAGCTCGGCAAATACGCTCGCAGCCGGCCGCTTTCTAAAGGTGCGCCCATTGGCGGTGTGAATGTCAGCGCAGAAGGTGCAGCGTCCCCAGCCACATCCCCGCGTCGCAAGGGCTGGGATGATGCGGACCGGATAGGCCTCCCAAGGAAAATCGCTGAAGTCCGGCGGTGATAGCTGGTCCAACCGTTGCAAAGGAGCGGCCGGCGGTCCTTCGCGCCCGTCCGGCAGAAAGATGCCCGCATGGTGCCCGAGGTCGCGGTAGGCCAGCACGTCGGAGACGATGTTGCCGATCGAGCGCTCCACCTCTGCCCCGATGATCGCGGTTAAGCCATCGACGTCGCGCCAAGCCCGGGCGACCTGCGGATGGTTGAAAACAGGCCCGCCGAGCAGGAATGGGATGCCGCGATCCTTGGCGGCTTGCGCCAGCAGAGCGACGGACCGGTAGAAATCGACATAGGCGGAGACCAGCACGACGTGCGGCCTGAAGGAGTCCATGGCATCGCACGAGATTTTTTGCGTCGTCGGACTTGGCCTGAGTACCCACCAATTGCGTGCTTGCAGTAGCTGATTGTGAAAGGGCGCGACTATCGGGTGCGTAGAGAAGTAGACTCGCTTTTGCACGTACTGCCAGTACGTCTCCTGCCCTTCGCGTTGAATGGTCGGCGCACCGTGCCGGAACGGGCAGATGACCTGCACCTCATGCCCTGCGTTCCGCAGGCCGCGGACCAACGCGCCGACGGCAAGCGTCGGAAACCGCGCAAAACTGTTGAGATCAATGACCAGGACACGAGCAGTTCCGACGACCATACTTCAATCCCTTGCGTTGTGAGATTGGCCTGAGCCGCGCTGATATGGCAAGTTGTCCGCCATGATGAGGATGTCCGACCTGTATAGCGGCTTCCGCTTCCCGGATAAGGTCACCAACCACGGGAGCCAGCTCTACCACCGCTCTAGCCTGGGCTTACACAAGAGCTAGGTCATTCTCGCCCTGTGTTGTATCGTTGTTGACTGCGGGAACAGCTGCGTCTCGCAGCCTGCTATTCAAACGGGCGTTCATCAACATGCGCATAGCATGCGGATCATATATCATGTTGAAATTCCCCCCTTCCGCCACGAGTATAGAGCACCTGCCTAGCATAGGCATTACCGTTGATGAACCGCTTTTCATCAGAGTCTGTGATTTTTCGCACAAAATTTCATTGACCAGGCAGGTGCCTATGCATCGTGTCGCAGGGATGATGCGGGTGGCGCGGACTACCGTTTAACGTAGGGAGCGGCCCCTGGAGCTGGTCTTGCCTGCACAGCCAAGGTGATGGGAACGGGCTGCTGAAGAGTTCAGTTGCAGGTAGGCTTGGCCCCAAGGTTGGTCACCTTGCGTCGTGTCTCGCTTCCTGTCCAAAGTCAGGCGACTTCGACAATGGCAGGCCCAGATCTTCCACGCTGTCATCAGGCCAATCTGCAGCTGCCTCCACGACCGTTTTGCCTGCGACTGCCTCGCTGCTGTCATTCTCCGGCACCAGACCTTCACCGGGTTCTGAACGGCAATGGATCCGGATGCCGATCGACGCTCTGGGAAACTGATTTTTCGAGGACCTGAGAGGTCATGTCGGGGGCCATCCCCAGCCCGCTCCATGCATTGCCTTCAGTTGTCAGCAAACACCGGCAGACTGCCGCAGTCGGCCGGTGTGATCGTACCGGCCGGATGCTGCCACTCGACGGCGAACAGATGCGACCTGGCCGGCAGCTCGATCCGTCGCGTCTCGGCCTCGATCAGCCGGACCAGCTCGCGATTGAGCAGGATCGGGCTGCCCCAGCTGGCCGACGGGCCAAGGATCACGCCGGACGGGTAGCAGGCCAGCACCCGCTCCAGCGACTCCCGGGTCGAGATCACCGGACGTCCAGTGCGGAAATCCAGCCCGAACTCGTGCTGCTGCTCGGGCTTCAGCTCACCCATCTTGGAGGGGCTGAAGCGGATGTCGTAGCGGCCCAGGAAATAGAGGGTGGCCAGCTCCTCGGTCGTCACGACGACATCGACGCGCGCCAGCCAGGGCTCGAGCTCCGGCGC
>JBATRI010000140.1:0-2673 GCA_049292515.1 Geminicoccaceae bacterium | reverse complement strand
ACCCATGGGCCTGGCCGGCCTCGCGGCCTGCCGGGCGGGTGTGGCGCTGCCCATCGTCGCCATCGGCGGCATCGACGGCTCCAACGCCGCGGCGGTGATCGGTGCGGGCGCCGACGGCATCGCCGTGGTATCGGCGGTATGCGCCGCGGTCAGCCCCCGCAGCGCCGCCGAACTACTGTACCGGCATGTTACCCGTGCCAGGAACGCGCATCGCCATGGGGAGCAGGCAGAATGACGCCGTCCGCAATGCTCGACGTTGATTTCGCGGCACCGGAGCTCGACCCTCGCCTGACCTGGCACGCGCCGCCGCCGCGTTGGGAGACCGGGGCCTCGGGGCTCCTCCTGGCCACCGCGGCCGGGACGGATTTCTGGCAGGGCACCCATTACGGCTTTCGCGTCGACAATGGCCACGCGTTGCTGGCCACGGTTGGCGGCGATTTCGTGCTGACGACGCAGGTCCGCACCCGCCCCCGGCACCAGTACGATCAGGCCGGGCTGATGGTACGGCTCGGCCCCGACTGCTGGCTGAAGACCTCGGTGGAGTTCGAGCCCGGTGAGCCCAGTAGGCTCGGTGCCGTGGTCACCAACCACGGCTGGTCCGACTGGTCGACCCAGGACATCGATGCCGAGCGCGGCCGCGAGGTCGCGTTCCGGATCACGCGCCGCGGCGCCGACTATCTGGTCGAGGCCGCCCCCGCCGGAGCGCGCTGGTCGCAGATCCGGCTGGCCCGCCTGCACGACGATCAGGGTGGCGAGGTCCGCGCCGGTCTCTATGCCTGCAGCCCGAAGGATGCCGGTTTCGAAGCCGCATTCACGCACCTGACCATGGCGCAGGGGTGAGCGTCAGCCTTTCGGCTCGTTCTTGCCGCGGATCTGAGCGATCAGCGCATCCAGGCCCTGCCGCTGCACCACGGAATCGAACTCGCTGCGGTTGCTGACGACGAGGCTGACCCCCTCGATCGACACGTCGATCAGGCGGTAGCTCCCCTCGGTCTCGCGGACCCGCCAGTCGATGCGCGTCGGCTGCGGCCGGCTCGGCATGGTGACATCCGTGGCCAGCAGCCTGTCCCGGTCGTCGACCTCGATGCAGCGATCGAGCAGGGTGAACCGGACGCCACCGTCGAGCTTGGCGAAACGCGCGGCCAGGCTGTCGAGCGCATAGATGCGGAATGCATCGAGGTAGGCGGCCCGCTGCGCCTGGCTGGCGCTGTTCCAGTTGCGCCCGAGCACCAGCCGCGCGATCAGTGGCAGGTCGGCGACCTCGAACAGCAGCGCGCTCATGCCCTGCACCCGCTCGGCATCGGTAGTACCGGGTGCGTTGAGCACGGCGACCGCACGCTCGCCGGCAGTGCGGACGAAATCCCTGGCGCCGCCGCAGTCGGCCAGCGCCGGGGCGCCGGCCGCCAGGACAGCCATGGCGATCGCGACGACGACCATGACGTGGCGCCGGAACAGGGGCATCCGCTGCACTCCGGCGGCTAGTTCAAGGCGTCGGGCGCCGGGCGCCCGGCGAAGAACGTGTCCAGATTGTCCAGCGCGCGAAAGCCCATGGCGTCGCGGGTCTCGACCGTGGCACTGCCGACATGCGGCAGCAGGAAGCAGTTGGGCATGTCGTAGTAGCCGGGATGGATATCGGGCTCGCCGGCGAAGACGTCGAGCCCCGCGCCGAACACATGGCCGCTGCGCATGGCGGCCAGCAGCGCCTCGTCGTCGACGAGGGTGCCGCGGGCGGTGTTCACCACGACCGCATGCGGCGGCAGCATGGCGATGGTCCGCTCGTTCAGCATGTGGTGGGTGGCCTCGCCGCCGGGGCTGTGCAGCGACAGGAAGTTGCAATGCGGCAACAGCGATTCCAAAGTAGCATGGTACACTGCACCGACTGCCTTCTCTGCCGGCAACGGCTGGCGGTTGTGATAATGGATCGTCATCCCGAAACCGCGCGCACGGCGTGCGGTCGCTTGGCCGATGCGCCCCATGCCGACGATGCCCAGGACGCGATCCCGCAGCTCGAGCCCCAGCAACTCGGCCATCTTGGGCCGTTCCCAGCGATGCTGACGCAGCAGCATCTGCGCCTCCCAGGCCCGCCGGGCGGCACCCAGCAGGCAGAACATCGCCACGTCGGCCGTGGCTTCGGTCAGCACGTCGGGCGTGTTGGTGGCGACGATCCCGCGCGCGCGCAACGCCGCGAGGTCCAGATGCTCGTAGCCAACCGAGAACGAGGCGATGATCCGCAGCCGTGCCGGCAGCCGCTCGATCAGCGGCGGCGTCCAGCGTTCGGTGCTGCAGGTCAGCACGCCGTCGACATCCTGCGCGAGCCGGGCCAGGTCGTCCGCGTCATAGGCGACATCGGCCTCGTTGAGCAGCACGTCATAGTCACGACGCAGGCGTGCCTCGACGGCGTCGGGCAGCTTGCGTGTGACGAACAGTCTCGGCCTCGCCATACAGACGGCCCCCTTTGTTTTGCGCCACGCGGTCCGATCTCTTAGCCCACCCCGGAGGGGGCCGTCATGTCCTGGAGTGAATCATTCGTGGCTTGGTCAACGTTGTGTAGGCGCGGTGTCGCCGGTGCCGTGGCTGCGGTGGCAGCGACCCTGGCCGCCGTACCGGCGGCGCAGGCGGCGCCGGGTGTCGAGCTGCTGTCGCATCGTGCCGCCTATCGCCTGAGCCTGGCAC
>JBATRI010000139.1:0-8885 GCA_049292515.1 Geminicoccaceae bacterium | reverse complement strand
GGCCCAGGGGACGCCGAGCTCGCTCAGCGTCCGCAGGAGCTCGACCGCCCCCGGCAGCGGCCGCACGTCGCCGGCCAGATCCTGGTAAGCCGCGGCATGGCCCTCCTGCAGCCGGCGCACCAGCTCCAGGTCCAGGTCGCGGCCGATCTCGCGCAGGAGGGCGCGCATGAACAGCCCGCCGCTCATCCCGATCCGGCGATGGATGCGCCAGATCGACAGGTCGATACCGGTCGCGAGCAGGGCCCGATGCCACGCCAGCACGTGCTGGTAGACGCTGTCCACCAGCGTCCCGTCCAGGTCGAAGACGAGGGCAGTCCTGCGCGCGGTCATCGCCTCTCCTTTGCCGGCCGCTCAGTCGGCCTTGGGCTTCGCCGGCCGCTTGTCGATCACCTCGTCGACCAGGCCGAACTCCTTGGCCTGGTCCGAGCTCATGAAGCTGTCGCGCTCCATCCGGGATTCGATCTCGGACAGGGTCTGGCCCGTATGCCGGACGTAGATCTCGTTCAGCCGCCGCTTGGTCGAGAGGATCTCGCGGGCGTGGATCTCGATGTCGGTGGCCTGGCCCTGGAAGCCGCCGGACGGCTGGTGGGTCATGATCCGCGCATGCGGCAGCGCGAACCGCTTGCCGGCGGCACCGGCGCACAGCAACAGGGAGCCCATCGACGCCGCCTGGCCGATGCAGATCGTGGCCACGTCCGGCCGGATGTACTGCATCGTGTCGTAGATCGCGAGGCCGGCGGTCACGAGCCCGCCCGGCGAGTTGATGTAGATGTTAATGTCCTTGTCCGGGTTCTCGGCCTCGAGAAACAGGAGCTGCGCCGTCACCAGGCTCGCGATGTGGTCGTCGACCGGACCCATCAGGAAGATGATCCGCTCCTTGAGCATGCGCGAGTAGATGTCATAGGCGCGCTCGCCGCGGGCGGTCTGCTCCACCACCATCGGCACGAGCTGGCTGTACACGGTCATCGGCTGAGCCTCGATCTCTGGTTAGGCCACGGGCTTCGTGGCGTCGGCCTCGGCCGTCTCGGCCTCGATGGCGGCACCGACGACCGCCGCGGCGCCGGCATTGGCTTCGGAATCCTCGTCCGGGTCGCGCATCAGCTCCTCGAGCGAGACCGGCTGCTCGGTGACCTGGGCGCGCTCGAAGATGAAGTCGCAGACCTTGTCCTCGAACAGCGGCGCGCGCAGCGATTCGAGGGCCTGCTGGTTGCCCTTGAAGAACTCGAACACCTTGCGCTCCTGGCCGGGATAGCGCATCGCCTCACGCGTGATCGCCTGCTGCAGCTCCTCGGTCTCGACGACGACGTCGTTCCTGGTGCCGATGTCCGACAGGATCAGCCCCAGCCGCACGCGGCGCTCGGCGATGTCGCGATACTCGGCCTTGAGCTCGTCCTCGCTCTTGTCCTGCTCGGCCAGCGTGCTGCCGGTGCGCTCCATCTCGTCCTGCAGCTGCTTCCAGATCGCATCGAACTCGAGATCGACCATGCCCTGCGGCACGCCGAACTGGTACTGGCCGGCCAGCTGATCGAGCAGCGCCCGCTTCATGCGGGTCCGGCTCAGGCCCTGATACTCGTCGGTGAAGCGCTTCTGGAAGGTGTCCTTGAGCTCGCTCAGACCTTCCAGCCCCAGCTCCTGGGCCCAGTTGTCGTCGATGGCGATCGGCAGCGGCGCCTTGATGTCCTTGACGGTGACGGTGAACACCGCCTCCTTGCCGGCCATCTCGGCCCGACCGTAATCGGCCGGGAACGTGACCTGCACCTCGCGGGCGTCGCCCGGCATGGCGCCGACGATTTGCTCCTCGAAGCCCGGGATCATGCTCTTGCTGCCGAGACGCAGCGGGAAGTCCTTGGCGGCCCCCCCCTCGAACAGCTCGCCGTCGATGCGGCCCTCGAAGTCGATCGTCGCCTGGTCGCCATCCTGCGCCGGGCGCGGCTCGGCCAGCGGCTCGAACTTCTGCCGCGACTTGGCAAAGCTGTCGATCGCCTGCTCGACCCGCTCGGCCGGCACGTCGGCGACCTGCCGGACCAGCGTCAGGGCGCCGAGATCGACCTCGGGCACCTCGGGCAGCAGCTCCATCTTGAGCGCGAACTCGAGATCCTTGCCCTCGTCGAACGAGGTCACCTCGATCTGCGGCCGCAGCGCCGGGCGCAGCTGGTTGTCGCCGATGGTCTTCTTCGAGCCCTCGTCGACGGCCTCTTCCAGGACCTCGCCCAGAATGGAGCGTCCATACTGCTTCTTCAGCAGCGGCAGCGGCGCCTTGCCGGGGCGGAACCCGGGCATCCGCACGGTCTTGGCGAGCCGCGCCAGCCGGGACTGCACCCGGCTCTCGATCTCGCTGGCCGCGACCGTGACCTTGAATTCCCGCTTCAGCCCCTCGGCCGCAATCTCGGTGACCTGCATCGCTCTCGCCTCAATTGGCCCCCCGCCCGCCGCCTGGGTCGGGGCACCGTTCCATCGATCTGCCGCTGGCTTGGTGCGGGCGGCGAGACTCGAACTCGCACAGCTCACGCCACAGGAACCTAAATCCTGCGTGTCTACCAATTCCACCACGCCCGCGCACGGCCGCCCACAAGGAAGCAACGCCTCCCCACGAGTGGAGGTGGGCTATAGCACAACGCGCTGCAAGGCCAAGGGGCGCTGCACCGGCGGTGGTGGGCCTCAGTCCGGGATGGCCACGTGGTCGGCGACGTAGGCGCCGCGCTGACCCATCGGCCGCTCACGTCCAGCCGTGGTGTCGCGTTTGGTCTGGAGTTCGAGCTCGGCATTGAGCTCCGCCCCCAGCATGACCACGAAGGCCGAGATGTAGAACCAGAACAGCGTCGCCACGACCGCACCCAGCGAGCCGTACATGCTGTCATAGGACGCGAAGTTGGCGACATAGAAGGAGAACAGGAACGATGCCAGCAGCCACAGGCCCGCGGCCAGGGCCGAGCCGGGCGTCACCCAACGCCAGTGCGCCTCGCGGCGCGACGGGGCGAACCGGTAGAGCAGGGCCAGCCCCAGCACGATGAAGGCGACCAGCAACAGGTAGGAGACGGCACTGGTGGCAAGCTGCGCCATCGGCCCGAGCCAGCCGAGCTGCAGCAGGGCCGGCAAGCCCACGATCACCGCGAGCGCCACGCCTACGCCCACCACGCCGCACAGCGTGAACAGCAGTGCGGTCAGGTGATAGCGCACCAGCGGGCGCTTCTCCGTTTCCTCATAAGCGGCATTGAGCGACACGATCAGCGCCTTGGTCCCGGCCGAAGCGCTCCACAGCGCAAACAGCACGCCCAACGCCACCCCCCAGGTCAAGGTGGTCGTCCCCTTGGCGGCCAGAGCGTGGACGCGCTGGGCCACCATATCGTAGGCGGTGGCCGGCAACAGAGAACGGACGCCTTCGAGCTGATGTTCAAGGGCCGTCGGATCGAACCACAGGCCATAGAGCGAGATCAGGACCGAGATGGCCGGGAAGAGGGCCAGCAACGCGTAGAAGGCACAGCCGGCGGCCATGATCGAGATGCGATCGGAAAAGGCTTCTCCCCACACCCGGCGCAGCACCTGCCACCAGCCTCGCGGCGGAATTTCGCTGGGGCGCCGCGCCTCGTGGCCGACGTTGCGCGCGGCCACGATCTGCTCATGCCGCTCGGGCCGGGAGACTTCCCCCGGCCCGAGCACGTCACTCCGATTCGGCTCAGCCGACGCGGCGTCGCTGGTCATGCAGCGCACGTCCATCCGCAGTCTCGCCGGCCTCCTTGCCGGACATCTCGCGCTGAAGCGCATCCCGCCCGGCCGCCACCGTCTCTTCGACCACGCCACGGGCCCGACTTGCCGTGTCGGCTACCTGCTCGCGCGCCGACGAAGCCAGCTCTGCCGGCTTGTCACCGGTAAAGCCCTCTCTTCTGGTAGCCTCCTTGGCGGTCTCGATCACCGTCTCGGCGACCCGCGCCACACGAAACTGAGCATCGCGAACCGTTTCCTCGGCCTGGTCGCGCAGGCCCCGGCGAACGTCACGCACGATCTCCCGCTCGTAGCGGCTGGAGGGCAGCAACATGCCGAGCCCAGCGCCCAACGCGACACCCAATGCCCCGAGCAGTAGCGGCTGCTCCTGCAGATAGGAGGCCGTGCGCGAGCCGATTTCACGGGTCTGCGTCACCGCATAGTCGGCGCCATCGCGAACACTGGAGACCGCGTCCTGGCCGTAATCGTAGAGATGGCGCAGGCCCGCTTCACCACGATGAGCGACATCGCCGGCAAAATCCGCGGCCGAGGCACCGGCTTCGCTGGCCATCGCCTGAGCCTGCTCCGCCGTGCGCCGGACCTGATCCTTCGCACTGGCCAGAGCCCCCTCCACGCGCTGACGAAAGGCGTGCGCCGCTTCGCCGACCTGGCGGGTCACCCCCAGGACCGCAGCCTTGGCGTCCTGGGTCCGCTCCTCGAACGCGTCCTCGGTCTCGTCGGCACGGCGCTGCAGGCGGGTACTCGCCTCGACTGCCTTCGTGGCGAGATCGTCGTAGGCAGCTGCCTGATACGGCATCGACTGATGTGCCGCGACGCTGCCAGCGCCGGCGGCGTAGGGAAGCGGGCGGTAGCCGCCACGGACCTGCCCTGCCCGGTTGGCACCCGGCCGGTCCGCATTCTCCCACGGTGCCGGATCGGACTTGCGTGAGCCCGCCACTACGAGCCAGCCGAGACCGACACCGATCATCGCCACCGGGATCGGATTGTCGCGCACGCTCTGCCCAAGTTTCTGGCCAAGTTCCATGCCACCGCTCTCCTTGAAGTAGGTCATTGCCTGGTCCATGAGCTCACCAGGCGAAAGCTTTTGCTGTAGTTCACCGATCGTGGCGTCGAGCCGGGCCCGGGTCCGCATCAGGTCGTGCTCGATCGCATCGATCGCAGCCGTGTCGTCGCTCACGTGACCTGCTCCTTCAGCATGTCGACATCGCGTCGAACACTGGCCGTGGCGCGCTGCGGCGCGAGGTCCGTCGATTCCAAGGCCTTCTGACCGCTGCGGGCGATGATCAGGCCCACCAGCACCACCCCACCGCCGATGATCAGCTCCGCGAGCCACCGTTCGACGCCATACAGAATCAGCCCGTCGACCGCGGCACCCAGCAGAACGATGAACCCGGCAAAGGCCATGAGCCCACCGGCCAGGATCACGATCAACGACTGTAGGGAGTGGCGCACATTATCCTGGACCTCAGTCCGTGCCAGCCGCAGCTCCTGGCGGATGAGCAGGACGGCGTCACTGCCGAGATCACGCAGCAGGTCGCCGATCGACCTTGCGTCACGCGTCGGGTCCATCAGAAGCCGCTCCGCAGCTCGCCCCCGACAGTGGTGCTGCGGCCATGATCCATGGCGGCGGCTGGAGTCGGTTGCGACGGTGTAGACGGATAGGTCCCGCTCCGGCGGCTATCGCTCCCGCCGCCCATGAGCACGCGGGACACCGCAAAGCCGAGCGCCACGGCGGCACCGACGAAAATCGCCGGCTGGCGACGCGCGAACACCTCGGCGGAGCCCACCAGCCCCGCGACATCGTTGCCGCGAATCTCGTCGGCAAGACCACCCAGCTCGCGAGCACCACGCTCCATCCAGCTGGCAAGCCACGCCTCGTCGCCTTGCAGATCACCGGCCGTGGTCTGCACCCGGTCGGCGACCCGGCCGATTCGATCGGCAATGGCATTCTTCTGCTGCTCCGCCTGCGCCGCCAGCCCCTCCTTGAGCGAATGGGCGAGACCGCCGACCTCGTTCTTCACGGTGGTGCCGGTGGCACGAGCTTCATCGGCCACGTCCCGAGCCGCACCGCGCGCTTGGTCGGCTACACTTCGAGTTGCATTGGGCAGAGCCGACGTTTGGCCGCCTGGGCCACGCTCGTAATTGAACTCGGACATCTGCGTCACCTCTCTGGAATTGATTGCTGCCCCATCAACGAGAGGCCTCGTCCGAGGTTCCGTATGCCGTCGGAGCGCCATCCGGCAGAATGCCCGGCAAGCGTGATGTGGCGACTCTTTTTCAAGCCCTTGCGCGTCGCCCGGCCCTGCCCAGATGAACAGCACAGATGACAAGGCGCTCGAATTGCGGGGCTTTGTCGGATCGTCCGCTCGCATGAGGGACAGGAAGGGTCAGCGACATGGATTTCGAGAAATATACCGACCGGGCCAAGGGCTTCCTGCAGTCGGCGCAGGGTCTGGCGTTGCGCGAAGGGCATCAGCGGTTCCTGCCGGAGCATCTGCTGAAAGTGCTGCTCGACGATCCCGAGGGGATGGCGGCAAACCTCATCCAGACCGCCGGCGGCACCCCCAAGGCGGCCCAGGCGGCGGTCGAGGCGCTGCTGAAGAAGCAACCCCGGGTGGAAGGCGGCGGGGCTGGCCAGGTCTACATGGCGCCGGAGACGGCACGCCTGTTCGATCAGGCGCAGCAGATCGCCAAGAAGGCGGGCGACAGCTTCGTCACCGTCGAGCAGTTGCTGTTGGCGATAGCGATGGGCGAAACCGACGCCGCCCGAGCGCTGAAATCCGCCGGCCTGCAGCCGCAGGCGCTGAACACCGCGATCAACGAGATGCGCAAGGGCCGCACGGCGCAGAGCTCCAGCGCCGAGGAAGGCTACGACTCGCTGAAGAAGTATACCCGCGATCTGACCGACGCGGCACGCGGCGGCAAGCTCGACCCGGTGATCGGCCGCGACGAGGAGATCCGGCGCGTCATCCAGGTGCTCTCCAGGCGGACCAAGAACAACCCGGTGCTGATCGGCGAGCCCGGCGTCGGCAAGACCGCCATCGCCGAAGGCTTGGCGCAGCGCATCGTCAACGGCGACGTGCCCGAATCCTTGCGCGACCGGCGGCTGCTGTCGCTCGACCTCGGCGCCCTGGTCGCCGGGGCCAAGTATCGCGGCGAGTTCGAGGAGCGTCTGAAGGCCCTGCTGCAGGAGATCCAGCACGGCGAGGGCGACGTCATCCTGTTCATCGACGAGCTGCACACGCTGGTGGGTGCGGGCAAGGCCGAAGGCGCCATGGACGCCTCCAACATGCTGAAGCCCGCCCTGGCGCGCGGCGAGCTGCACTGCGTCGGTGCGACCACGCTCGACGAATACAGAAAGCACATCGAGAAGGACGCGGCCCTGGCCCGGCGGTTCCAGCCGGTCTTCGTCGGCGAGCCCACGGTCGAGGACACGGTCTCGATCCTGCGCGGGCTGAAGGAGAAGTACGAGGTCCACCACAAGGTGCGCATCAGCGACGGTGCGATCGTGGCTGCGGCCACGCTGTCCAACCGCTACATCGCCGACCGCTTCCTGCCCGACAAGGCGATCGACTTGGTCGACGAGGCGGCCGCCCGCAAGCGCATGGCGATCGACAGCAAGCCCGAGGAGCTGGACGAGTACGACCGCCGCATCATGCAGCTGCGGATCGAGGAAGGGGCGTTGAAAAAGGAGACCGGCCGCGCCTCGCAGGACCGGCTGGAGCGGCTGCGCAAGGAGCTCGCCGAGCTCGAGCAGCGCTCGGCCGAGCTCACCGCGCAGTGGCAGGCCGAGAAGAGCCAGCTGACCTCGGTGACCAAGCTCAAGGAGGACCTGGAGCGGCTGCGGCACGAGCTGGCGACGGCACAGCGGCGCGGCGACTTCGAGCAGGCCGGGCGGATCGCCTACGGCGAGCTGCCGAAGGTGCAGAGCGCGCTCGAGGCGGCCGAGGCCCAGGAAGGCCAGCGCATGGTCCACGAAGATGTGACCGAGCAGGACATCGCCCAGGTGGTCTCGCGCTGGACCGGCATCCCGGTCGACCGGATGATGGAGGGCGAGCGCGAGAAGCTCCTGGCGATGGAGACCAGCCTGCGCGGCCGGGTCGTGGGCCAGGAGGACGCGCTGAAGTCGGTGGCCAACGCCGTGCGCCGGGCTCGCGCCGGCCTGCAGGACCCGAATCGGCCGATCGGCTCGTTTCTGTTCCTGGGCCCGACGGGCGTCGGCAAGACCGAGCTCACCAAGGCGCTGGCGCAGTTCCTGTTCGACAGCGAGACCGCGCTGACCCGGATCGACATGTCCGAGTACATGGAAAAGCATGCGGTCGCCCGGCTGATCGGCGCGCCCCCGGGCTATGTCGGCTACGAGGAAGGCGGTGCGCTCACCGAGACGGTGCGGCGACGGCCCTACCAAGTGATCCTGTTCGACGAGGTCGAGAAGGCGCACCCGGACGTGTTCAACGTGCTGCTCCAGGTCCTGGACGACGGCAGGCTCACCGACGGCCAGGGGCGCACGGTCGATTTCCGCAACACGATGATCGTGCTGACCTCCAATCTCGGTGCCGACTATCTGGCGGCCCTGCCCGACGGGGCGCCGGCGAGCCAGGCGCGCGCCGAGGTCATGGAGGTCGTCCGCCAGGCGTTCCGGCCGGAATTCCTCAATCGGCTCGACGAGGTGATTCTCTTCAACCGGCTGGGCCGGGCGCAGATGAAGGACATCGTGGCGATCCAGCTGGGCCGCCTGCGCAAGCTGCTGACCGAGCGGCGGCTGACGCTGGAGCTGACCGACGCCGCGCTCGAGTGGCTGGGCAACACCGGCTACGACCCGGTCTACGGTGCCCGGCCGCTGAAGCGGGTGATCCAGCGCGAGCTGCAGGACCCACTGGCGATGCTGCTGCTGGAAGGCAAGCTCAGCGAGGGCGAGACGATCCATGTCGATGCCGGCGCCGGCGGGCTGCTGATCCAGGGCACGCTGGTGGCGGCGGCGGCGTGAGCTGACCGGTCCCCTGCCGCACGTGGTGCGGCAGGGACTGCGACAGAGCGATGATCGTATGGGTTCAAATAGGGGGTTGCGGTCGCGGCGGGTGGTGGGTATACCCCCGTTCGTCGCCGCCGAGCCGGCAGGTTGGGCGGAAGGGACGGTTCGTCCCTATGACAAGGGGGTTTCGACC